>NZ_CP046977.1:1814100-2116450 GCF_030408455.1 Corynebacterium atrinae | reverse complement strand
TCACGGCTGAACCCTTCAAATCGGAGGCTCGTGCGTACGCCCTAGCGAGAAAGCCCCACATCATGTGGGGCTTTCTCAGTGAGTACGAACCCAGGGCGGCGTCGAAACCCAGAGGGTTGACACCGACTGTTGCCCCTTAACCGAACGGCATTGGGGTTATCCGCCGATGCCCACCACCGAGGCGACGGTGGGCAGAAAGAGGACGATGAGCGCGCCGCCGATGATATCGAAGCTGATCCCGGTCCGGATCATCCGTCCAATGGAGACACATCCAGAGCCGTAGACGATGGCGTTCTGCGGTGTGGAGATCGGGAGCATGAACCCGAAGGACGCAGCGAAGGTCGCGGCCATAGCCGGGATCACCGGGTCGACACCCGCGGCGATCGCCAGAGGAACCACGATGGGCACCGTGACCGCGGCAGCGGCGGTGTTGCTGGTGGTCTCGGAGATGATGATCGCCAGCAGCACGGCCATGGCGGTGATGATCATGGCGCTCGACACGCCGAGCATGTTGTTCAGGCCGGAGCCGATCGACTCCGCGAGACCCGAATTGCCGAGCATGGCCCCGAAGATCATGCCGCAGCGCCAGGGCGGTGTTCATCGCCGAGGGGGCACCGAGAAAGACCAGGTAACCGCAGACCGCGCGGGAGTAGTCATCCAGGATCACCGTCAACCAGGGGCGGGCGGGGGCACCGTTGGCGTCCCGAATGAGGAGGTCGAGTGCGGTGTGATCGGCCTGCCAGGTGGCATTGGCCCGCTCGGCCCGGTGTCGCCAGACCAGCTCGAAGGTGTCCCGGTAGGCCACTGGCCCCTGGTGGGCGAGGGTGAGCAGGCCCGGATCCAGGTCACCGATGATCGAGCGGACGGTGCTGGAGGAGACGGTGTTCCAGCCCTGTTCGGCGGCGATCGCATTGGCCCTGCGGGTGATCGCCGCTCCTGTCAGCCGTGGTCTGATCAGGGCCAACCCCTCGATCAGGGCATGGAGTTCCGGATGGATCCGTCGCCCCCGGGGTGCTGGTTGGACCGGGGATAACCCGGCTATTCCCTCGGTGCGGTAGGCCGCGTGCCAGCGCTGCAGGGTCCGTAACCCGATCCCTGCCTGGGTGGCCAGCCGGGTCAACGGGATCCCGTCCTCGACGTGTCGGCGCAGTATCTCCCAGCGGGCGGCGGCGGTGTGTTCACGTGCGGAGACGCCGGTGGGTGTCTGGGGCCTGCCGCCTGCGCTCATGACTACTCCACCCGGTTCGTTTCCCGCCGACGTCGGGGTGGGGTGACTCCGGCCTCGCGGCGCAAGGTCCGGCAGGCGGTGGTGCGGCTCACACCTAGAACTGTACCGATCTAGGCGAGGGTCATGTCTTTGTGCTCATAGCAGTTTCCGCGCGGTGCGCAGTGTATCTCCACTCAGGAGCGGGGCGGGCCCCTCGGGCGGCCTCGAGACCGGCTGGGGTTTTCAGAACTCGTCTGTCTATCTGCCTATCGTGACCTGGGCGAGTGAAGTCGAATTCTGACATTCTGATGCCAGTACTCACCTGCACTGTCCGTCATTTTTCAGAAGCCATGTTCACTCACCAGCACCAGGAGCGAGGTCCTGTCCTTCGGCGGTGTGGGTATCTACCGGTCGGGGAGGTAGGTACCGGTAGAGGGTGGTGCGGGCAATGTTTGTTTTCTCCACGATCTCGCGCATCGAGAATCCTTCATTGCGCAGATGCTCGGCATATTTCAACTTGTCTGGGTCGACCACACTGGGCCTGCCCACCCGCTTGCCCTTCGCCGTGGCCACGGCTCGGGCGTGAGCTGCGCGCTCGAGGGCGTAGGTGCGTTCCATCTGCCCGAACAACGACAGGATCACCACCGCCAGTTGGGCCATCGGATCATGAGGGTCGGAGGAATCGACCTTGATCGGATCGGCCAGGGTGCGTACCCCGACCTCGCGCTCCTGGAGGTCGTGGATCAGGTTGAGGGTGTCGCGAACGGTGCGCCCCAACCGGTCGAGGGTGTGGACGACGATGACATCACCCGCGCGAGCTTGATCCAGTGCCTTGTGGAGTCCCGGGCGGTTGGTGGTGGATCCGGATTTCTTGTCGACGTAGATGTATTTGTCCGCAATACCTTCCTGGCGCAGCGCGTCGACCTGACGGTCGAGGTCTTGTTTTGCGGTCGACACTCGGGCATATCCGATCTTCATGCCGAAATCGTACCGGAAGTATATTCCGCAACGGGTCTGACGGGACAGTCTATTGGGATAACTTGTGGAACAGGCGCGTCCTGGGACAATGAATTTTCAATTCATTGTCAATAGAGGTGTCCCACTTCCAAGGAAGTGGGACACCTTGATCGGTACGTGGGCCGCCGCTGGTCTGGGCCGGAAGCTGCCGGCAATAGCCCTCACCTTTAAATCACGTCGGGAACACCGCCAACTAGGCAGCCGCTTCCTTCCTGCGCAGTGAAGGCCTCAGCCTGAAAGTGCAGACGACCTCTGGCAACGACGCCACCCCATGTCGAAGTTAGTTCAGCAACAGCTGTATAGTTCAGCACATGCTGACTATTGCTTCTCGTCTAGACGTGATGAACCGGTTGGGTCGGGCCATGGCGGATCCGACTCGTTCCCGCATTCTCCTGGCGCTGCTGGAGGGGCCGGCCTACCCGGCCGCTCTCGCCCAGGATCTGGAACTGACGCGCTCGAACGTGTCGAACCATCTCGCCTGCCTGAGGGACTGCGGAATTGTTGTCGCCGAACCGCAGGGGCGACAGACCCGCTACGAGATCGTTGATGCTCATCTGGCGCAGGCATTGAACGCGTTGCTGGATATCACCCTGGCCGTCGATGACAACGCCGAATGCATCGACGCCGGATGCGCCGTACCTGGGTGTGTCACTGGACAGGAGAGTGCGTAGTGGTAACCGGTCTACTGTCGGCGATTGGTCTGTTTATCGCCACCAATATCGACGACATCATCGTGCTCTCGCTGTTTTTTGCCCGCGGGGCGGGGCAAAAAGGGAC
Organism: Corynebacterium atrinae; assembly: GCF_030408455.1. Lineage (NCBI taxonomy): Bacteria > Bacillati > Actinomycetota > Actinomycetes > Mycobacteriales > Corynebacteriaceae > Corynebacterium > Corynebacterium atrinae. The sequence continues at coordinate 2,113,449 of NZ_CP046977.1, read as the reverse complement.
CACGCTTCGGATTCTGGCTGGTCAGTACCTCGGCTTCATGGGCATCCTCGCGGCCGCAGTCCTGGTCACGCTGGGGGCAGGAGCATTCCTACCTGCTGAGGCGATCCCGTACTTCGGACTAATTCCCCTGGCCCTGGGACTATGGGCGGCCTGGCAGGCCTGGCGAAGCGATGATGACGACGATGATGATGCGGAGATCGCCGGGAAAAAGGTGGGTGTGCTGACCGTCGCCGGTGTGACGTTTGCCAACGGTGGCGACAATATCGGCGTCTACGTCCCGGTCTTCCTCAACGTGGACACTGCCGCCGTCATCATCTACTGCATCGTTTTCCTCGTCCTGGTGGCAGGCCTGGTCCTGCTGGCAAAGTTCGTGGCCACCCGCCCGCCCATCGCAGAAGTCCTTGAGCGCTGGGAGCACGTGCTGTTCCCGATCGTCCTGATCGGCCTGGGCATCTTCATCCTCGTCAGCGGCGGCGCCTTCGGCCTCTAATAAGCCCATCCCGAGCGCCCGGGTGGCCTATCCAGGTGTTGCCATCGGCGTCGACTGAACCGCCATTCGAAGCTGCGGAAAAACCGCCAAACGAAGCTGCAAGTCACACATGGTAGATCCACGCATGTCAACGGGATCATATGGGTGTACCCTAAAAATCCATGTAGGGCTCATGTTTTGGATGTTATGGATCGCCATAGCCCGTGGTCGAGGTCTCGATTCTTCCTGCGTTAGGCTGACTTGCATGATGGAATCAAGCTTTCCGCTTCCCGAATACCGACCCTTTCCCAGTTTTGATGAGTGGGAACAGGTTGAGGTCTCACTGCAAGATGTTATTCAATCAGCGGAGAGATTGGCCCAAGTAAAAAAAGGCACCTCTAGTTCGTCCTTGGAGGCTGCACTAGAGAGAACTAGACGTGCGGCAGCGGTTGATACCAATGCGATTGAAGGGATCTTCCAAACTGATCGAGGTTTCACTCGAACTGTGGCGTTTCAGCTCGAAGCCTGGGAAAGGCAAATGGAGGAGAAAGGCCAGCACGTCCGGCCAGCCTTTGAGGATACCCTCGAAGGGTTTGAGTATGTCCTTGACGCGGTTACAGGACAAGTTCCTATAACCCAGCAGTGGATTCGAGAACTGCATGCAGTACTACTGCGTAGTCAAGACAGCCACGAAGTCCACACCGCTGTTGGGGTTCAGAAGCAAGCTCTACGCAAGGGGGAGTATAAAGCTCAGCCGAATAGACCCACGCGTCCTGACGAGACTATTCACGCTTACGCCCCAGTCGAAGATACTCCGGCTGAGATGGCAAGATTTATATCTGAACTTGAGTCGGAGAATTTTCAAAAGGCCGATACGGTTATTCAGGCAGCCTATGCCCATTATGCTTTTGTATGCATTCATCCGTTCGCAGATGGAAACGGGAGGGTGGCTCGTACTTTAGCGAGCACTTTTCTCTACCGAGATCCTGGAGTTCCCCTCCTTATCTATCAGGATCAACGGGGAGACTATATCCAAGCTCTGGAAATGGCTGATGATGGTGATCCACGGCGACTCATCCGTTTTATTGCTGAACGAGTGACTGACACCATCAACTTGGTAATCACAGATCTCACTCGCCCTACTAGTGCGAAATCCGCAGCAGACAAGCTCGCAGAAGCATTGCGACCCACGCGTGTGCTGCCGGAATTGCACGATGCAGCTCTTCGGCTTCAGGAAACTCTTTATACAGAGATTCGATCCCCCCTAGACGAGCAGGCTAAAAAGCTGGATATGAAGTTTGACCTCTTTAGGTCCCTCAATGGCCGCCCCCCGGCTCCGCCAACGGGTTATACGGCCTTTGCGGATAAATATTGCCTATATCTATATTTCATGAGTAATTCTCCGAAGAGAATTGTCGAGGTCCTCCCTCTCGTGTTGGCAGCTAGAAGCGGTGAAGAGGCCACTAGTGATCTTGTGGTGGTGACTTCTGCTGACTATCGCTTCGATGCGTTTGGGCGGGAGCTTGAGCCAGTTATTACTGAAAGCTTGCGTAGCAGAGCGAAAGTTTTTGCGGATGGGGTAGTGGATCTCTTCTTGGCACAGCTAGCGGAGGCGTTTAAGCGCTAATCGGGGCGCACATTTTTGGGGATAGTCCTAGTATTCGGTTCGGTGCTGTTGCAAAGTTGGGGCAGTAGAAAGACCTGCGTGAAATAATCACAGCCATAGGCATCTTCTCCGGTCGTCATTTCCCCCGTGAAATCATCCTGTGGGCGGTGCGGTGGTACTGCCGCTACGGGGTGAGCTACCGCGATCTGGAAGAAATGATGACCGAACGCGGCGTACCGGTCGATCACAGCACCATCTACCGCTGGGTCCAGAAATATGCTCCTGAGCTGGATAAGCAGACTCGCTGGTACCGGCAGGTACCCGACTGGCAGGCCCGGTCCTGGCGGGTGGATGAGACCTATATCCGGGTCGGCGGCACGTGGTGCTATCTCTACCGGGCTATTACCGCCGGTGGGCAGACCCTGGATTTTTACCTGTCCCCAAAGCGTAACGTCGCCGCAGCGAAGCGTTTCCTGGCCAAGACCCTGAGGTCGAACACGATAACCGGGTCCCCGCGGGTGATCAACACCGATAAAGCACCCTCCCTGGCCAGGGCAATCGCCGAGTTGAAGTCAGAGGGAATCTGCCCTCAGACCGTGGAACACCGGCAGGTGAAATACCTCAATAACGTCATTGAAGGAGATCATGGGCGGCTGAAACGGATCCTCGGACCGAAGGGGGCGTTCAAAAACCGGACCTCGGCGTACCGGACGTTGAAAGGGATGGAAGCGATGCACTCATTACGGAAAGGCCAGGGCGCGATGTTTGCCTACGGGCACCCGAACCCAGACGCGGTGATCGTCAGCCGGATATTCGAGACAGCTTAAGCACCCCGGAGCAAGGACAACTAATGTCTTGAGGTTGGGCTTTTCGACCCTGGCCCAACTTTGCAACAGCGTCCGGCTTCGCGCTCCGCGCCCGCGAGCGCACCCTCGGCGACGTCTTCGCCCAGCTGCACACCCACGACGAGCACCTGGAGCTGGCGGACCTCGACCTCACGGTGCAGGCCTACCGCTCGCTGGTCCGCCGCTTCTGCGGGGTCTAGATCCCGATGAACACCGCCGCCAGCGTGATCGTGACGATCGCGCCGACGAGGTAGTTCAGCCAGAGGAAGACCCGCCAGGCGCGGTTGACGTCCTCGCAGGTGGCGTCGGTGATGTTCCAGAAGCGCAGCGTGTTGGCCACGTAGCCCAGGCCCGCGATACCCACGATCCACCCCGGGGCGGGCAGGGCGAAGACCAGCAGCGCCGCCAGCAGGTAGGCGCCGGCGGCCAGGCGGGTGGTCAGCCGGGCGCCGAAGGCGGTGGCGATGGAACTCAGCCCGCCCTCGCGGTCCGCCTTGACGTCCTGCACGGCGCCGAGCGCGTGGCTGGCCATCCCCCACAGGAAGAAGGCGCCGGCCGCGAACCAGAAGTGGGTGCCCGCCTCGCCGCCGGTGATGGTGGCGCCGACGATCGCCGGGGTGACGAAGTGCGCCGAGGAGGTCACCGAATCCAGGACGGGGCGTTCCTTGAACCGCATGGGAGGCGCGGAGTAGGCGATCACCGCCGCCATGGCGACGGTCAGCCACAGCGCCGAGGTCCAGGTCCCGGCCGCGTACAGCGCGATCAGGAAGGGGACGGTCGTCAGCGCCGAGGCCCACAGCAGGGGTGCGTGCATCGACTTCGGCAGGACGGCACCCTCGACGCCGCCCTTGCGGGGGTTGCGGATGTCAGATTCGTGGTCGAAGACGTCGTTGATCCCGTACATGGCAATGTTGTAGGGGATGAGGAAGAAGAGCACGCCAACCCAGAACAGCCAGTCCAGTCCCCCGCCGGCCAGCAGGTAGGCCAGGCCGAAGGGGAAGGCGGTGTTGACCCAGCTGATGGGCCGGGAAGCGGAGAGCACCCCGAGGATGGTTGTCATGGATGCTGCTTCTTTCTCCCCGGCCAGAAGGCGGGGACGATCAGTGCGACGAACAGCGGGTAGAAGAAGTCCTCGACGGGCACGAGGCCGACCTGCAGTCCGAGGCGCTGCGCGTCGCCGTAGCCGACGAGTTCCGCCCAGATCATGAGGTTGTCGAAGACGGCGGTGAGCACCAGGAGCACGGCGGCGACGATCGCGGTCACCGCCACCTGGCGGGGCGCGGAACCGCGCCGGATGACCCACAGCACCGCGGCGAGAATGAGGAACGGCAGGCTGATGAGCAGGTAGGTCATGCGGACCGCCTTCCGCGGGCGTCGAGAAGCAGACGCGCCCCGGTCGTGAGGTTGATGGTCAGGTAGGTGAGGAAGAACAGGAAGATCGGCTCCTCCACCGGCATCTCCGGGGCGAGGACCACCCCGGTCATGTAGGAGGAACCGCCGCGGAAGAAGGATCCGGTGGCGATGCCGAGGGCGTCCCAGACGAGGAACGCCGCGACGACGGCCGCGCTGAGCACGGCGGCGCGGCGGGCGTCGAGGAAGAAGGCCAGTTTCCAGCGCCAGTCGCACAACGCCATACAGACCAGGACGGCCAGGAGGATCGTCAGATAGGTGAAGGGCTCAAAGAACTCAGGCACGGGCGCCCCCCGACTCCGGGAGCGGGCCCGGGCTGGTGTCGCCGTGCAGACGCTTGACCACGTTCTCGGCGGAGATCAGGCACATGGGCACGCCCACACCGGGCACGGTGGTGGCGCCCGCGTAGTACAGGCCGTCGACCTTCCCGGAGACGTTGCGGCCGCGCAGGAACGCCGACTGGCGCAGCGAGTGGCCGGGGCCGATGGAACCGCCCCGCCAGGCGTGGAAACGCTCGGCGAAGTCGGCCGGACCCAGAGTCCGGCGCACGACGATGCGTTCGGCCAGGTCCGGGATGCCCGCCCACTCGGCGATCTGGTCGACGGCGGCGTCGGCGATGGCCTGCACCCGATCGGAGGCCTGCCCGCGGTAGGCGTCGCCGTGCCCGATCTCCTCGGCCGCGGGGACGGGCACGAGGATGAAGAGGTTCTCGTGGTCCTCGGGCGCCACGTCCGGGTCGGACGCCGAGGGCATGGAGACGTAGATGGAACGGGACGCGTCCAGCGGGCGGTTGGCCACCGGCCCGTCGAAAACGGCCTCGAAGTCCTCCGACCAGTCGCGGCTGAACAGCAGGTTGTGGTGGGTCAGCTGCGGGAGTCTGCCCTTCACACCCGCCATGACCAGCACGGTTCCCAGCCCCGGATCGCGGGAGGCGAAGTACTTCTCCGGGTAGGTGCGCAACTTCGGCGGCAGGAGACGGGTCTCGGTGTGGTGGAGATCCGCGCCGGAGACGACGATGTCGGCGCCGATCTCCTCGACCCGGCCGTCGGCGCGGCGGACGCGCACACCACTCGCCACATCCTTGCGGCCTTCTTTCCGCGTGGTGATTGCGGTGACCTCGGTGTCCAGCTCAACGACCGCGCCGTGCTTGACCGCCTGACGGTGGATCGCCTGGATGACGGAGGTGAAGCCGCCGACCGGGTATCGCACGCCCTGCACCAGGTCGGTGTGGCTCATCAGGTGGTACATGGAGGGCGTGGTCTCCGGCCGCGAGGACAGGAACACCGCCGGGTAGGTGAGCACCTGGCGCAGCCGGTGGTCGCGGAAACGGGCGTTGACGAAGGAATCCAGGGGCTGGGTCAGCAGCCTGGCCAGCTTGCCCAGGCGCTGGCGCACGTCGCGGTGCAGCAGCGGGCCCGTCGCGGAGAAGGTGGTGTAGAGGAAACGCTCGATGGCGATCCGGTAGGTGTCACCGGCGCTGTCGAGGTAATCGCGCAGCTTCTGCCCCGCGCCGGGTTCGATCGACTCGAACAATTCGACGGCCGCCTCCACGCCGCTGGGCACGTCCACCGGGGCCTCCCCCTCGGGGAACACCCGGTAGGCCGGAGCGAGGTCGACCAGGTCGATCTCCTCCTCCGTGGTGGTGCCCAGCAGCCGGAAGAAGTGGTCGAAGGCGTCGGGCATGAGGTACCAGGACGGGCCCGTGTCCCAGCGGAAACCGGGGTGCCCGTCCAGCGTCAAGTCGCCGGCGCGGCCGCCGACGTTGTCCGTGCGCTCCACGACCGTGACCTTCATACCCTGCTTGGCCAGGAGCGCGGCGGTGGCCAATCCGGCGACGCCGGCTCCGATCACGGCGGCGGAGCGGGGGGTGTTGTCTGCCATGTGTCTGATTCTCGTTTCTAGGGTTCGGGTTCTCAGGTTCAGGTCGCGGGGTTCATGCGCCGGGCGGTGGCGACCGCCCGCGCCAGTATCGCGAGTTTCGTCCGGCGCGGCACGCTGACGCGTCGGCGCGTGAGCTCCGCCGTGGGAAGCTCGTCCAACTGGTCGGTCAGCGTGCCGAAGAGCTCCGCCGCCGCCAGCACACCGGTGCGGGCGGACAACGGCAGCAGGGGGATGACGGTGCGGGCGTGCGCGAGATCGCCGCGGATGTCGGTGATCAACTGCGCCTTGTGCTCCTCGGTGAGCTCGTGGTCGTCCAGGCCGGGGAAGTAGGCGCGGCCCAGGGTCCCGGAATCCTCTGCCAGGTCGCGCAGGAAGTTAATCTTCTGGAAGGCGGCGCCCAGGGAACGCGCCCCCTCCTCCATCCGGCCGCGCTGCTCCTCCGTGACCGGATGGTCCACCAGGAAGGCCGACAGGCATAGCAGGCCGATGACCTCGGCGGAGCCGTAGACGTAGTCCTCGAAGCTCTGCTCGTCGTAGGTCGTCTGGTTCAGGTCCCGACGCATGGAGGAGAAGAAAGCCGTCACATGCTCGGGGTTGAAACCGCAACGGCGGGCGCTGAGCGCGTAGGCGTGCAGGACCGGGTCGACGTGGAAACGCCGGGCGGGGGCGGCCAGGACCGCGCTCTCGTAGTCGTCCAGTGCCGCGGCGGTCTCCTCGGGGCTCAGACCCGCCGCCCGTGCCGTCCCGTCGACGATTTCGTCGGCGATGCGCACCATGGCGTAGAGGTTGCGGATGTCCGTGCGCACCTGCTTGCCCAGCAGGCGGGTGGCCAGGGAGAAACTCGTGGAGTAGGACAGGATGACCTCGTGGGAGGCCTTGACCGCCGCGCGGTCGTAGCGGTCCAGGAACTCCCCCAGCTGCTTCCGGTCCGGTGGCGTCTGCTCAGGCATGGGTGCGCAGCATCCCTTCGATTCGGTTCGTGATGTGGTGCAGATTCTCCCGGATGCCGGGCGCCAGGTCGGTCTCGTCGATGAGCCGGCGGGCATCCGCCAGGTGGGAGTCACCCTCCGCGATGACGTCGCGGATGATCCCGGCCAGGGCCTGCGGGTCAGTCGGCTGTTCGGGGTCCATCCTCATGGTCACCAACGTCGCACGCCGGTTGACCACGTCACCGGCGGTCTGCTTGCCGGTGACCTCGCTGTCGCCCACCGCGCCGGCGATGTCGTCGGCCGCCTGGTAGGCGTTGCCCAGCGCGTGGGCGATCGGCTTCATCGACGCCGGGTCCCGCCCGGCCGCCAGGGCGCCGAGCTTGAGCGGGGTGCCGAAGCTGTATTCACTGGTCTTGAGGTGGTTGCTCAGCCGCACCTGCTCCAGGTCGGGGTCCGGCTCCACCAGGTGGGCGATGTCGAGGATCTCGCCGGTGATCGTCTCGTGCGCCGCGGAGGAGAGCAACCGCATGCCGCGGCGGACGACGTCGTCCGCCAGGTCCGAGGTGAGCAGCAGCTGGAGGGCGCCGTTGATTCCCAAGTCTCCGGCGACGATGGCCAGCGAGGTGCCCAGGTGAGCGTCCCCGTACTCGTCCCGCACCGCCGCGTGGATGGTCGGGCGGCCACGGCGCAGGTCGTCGCGGTCGATGATGTCGTCGTGGATGAGGAAGGCCCCGTGCAGCAGGTCCACGCACGCCCCGAACACCGTGGCGGCCTGGAGGCCTTCGCCGACGACGTCCCCGGCGGAGATATGGACGAGCCGGGACCGCAGGTGTTTGCCGCCCAGGGAGAATTCGGCCACACCGTCGTAGGCCATCGCCAGCAGCCGGGCGTCGTGCGGGAGCTGGGCACGGCCGCTCGCGAGGAAGTCCTCCAGCAGCGTCAGCGAAGCGCCGATCCGGGAATCGAGGTCCGGGGTCACGGTGCCAGCACCTCCCGCAGCCGTGTTCCCAGCAGGCCCCGCTGCGCCAGCCGGCGGTGGGGAGGGTGCTTCCGCCAGTTGCGCAGGACGGTGTAGAAACCCCGGTGGAAGCGCACCGCCACCTGCCGGATCCCGTGCAGGGCACGGTCGTCCATGCTCACTACGAGGTCCTTCTGGAACCAGACGGTCTCGTCGGCACGCACGGCAAAGGAGAGCTGCATGTCTTCGTGGACGTAGGTGTCGCTCAGGTCGACCGAGTCGCGGACCTCCGCCCACCAGTCGGCGCGGATCGAGTAGTTGGTGCCGAACAGGGGATAGTGCCCCAGCGTGGAACCGACGCTGCGGAAATAGGCGCCCAGGTAGAGGGAGCTGGCGATGTCGCCTGCGGGGCCCGGGATCTCGAAACGGGCGGAACCGGTCACCCCGACCACACGGCGACCGGGCGATGCCTCGGCCCTCCGCCAGATGTCGCGCACGCGCTCCAGGTAGTCGGGGTCAAGCTCGACGTCGGCGTCGATACGCATGAGGACGTCGCCTCCCGCGGCGTCGAATCCGGCCTTCGTCGCCCACGTGATGCCGCGGCGCGGCTCGTCGACGACCAGTGCCCCGTGACGGCGCGCGACGTCCGCGGAATCGTCGGTGGACCCGTTGTCGACCACGATGACCTCGGCGGGGGCGACCGACTGCGCCCCGAGGTTGCGCAGGCAGCGGTCGAGCAGGCGCGCGTCGTTCAGGCAGGGGATGATCACGCTGAGCGCCGGGCGGCCAGCTGATACGGGTGCGTCACTCATCGGTGACCGCGCAGGAAAGCGTCGACATGGAGGTAGGTCCTACTGGATAAAATGGGCGTGGCACTTTCTGTGATGTCACAATAATCAATGCCCGCCCCCCGAGGGACGTGAGGTGGGACGGCTGGTTCCATTGTGCCTTCAACTGGCATCGGGACAGCCGTCATACACCATATTGGCATTTAATTAGCCAGGCTAACTAATAAGGCCCCGGCCGCCCCCATCCACCGCGCCGACGGGGGCACCCAGGCCCTGCCCCAGTACCCTGCCCCGGGGGTAATTTTCCCGAAGACAGACACCCACCCCCGCCCTGCGCGCCAGAGTGCAAACTAGTTAGCCTGGCTACCTAGTTTTTCCACGGGGTCAGGCACCCTCTCCGCACCCGCACACTTCCGCGAAAGGCTCTGTTCATGCGCACCTCCAAGAAATTCGGCGCCGCCCTCCTGCTCGCCGCACTGATCTCCCCGCTCTCCGTCGCCGCAGCCAAAGCACAGGACCTGACCAACGGCGGACGCAACTCCAGCATCTCCGCGGACATCCTGCCCGCCAGTTCCAGCACCGGACCGGAACTGAGGGAAGTGGGATTCGTCGTCGACCCGGAGAGGTACGACGGCAGGTGGTACCAGGTGGCCGCAGTCCCCCAGCCGTACACCCTGCAGTGCACCAACGACACCACCGCCGACTACGAGCTCAACGAGGACGGCACCGCCCTGTCGGTGCGCAACTCCTGCGGCTCCCAGATCAGCTCCGACTCCGTCATCGACGGCACCGCCACCATCCGCAACACCGAGACCAACGCCTCGCTGCGGGTGAATTTCCCCGGCATCCCCTTCCAGGACGAGAACGGACCCGTCAACTACCGCATCACCTACCTGGCCGAGGACAACCCCACCGGGGACTACACCTTGGCGATCGTCGGCGACCCCCAGCGCCGCTCCGGTTTCGTGCTCAGCCGCACCCCGAACCTGACCGCCGAACAGTGGAATCTGGTCAAGACCACCGTCGCCGACCGCGGCTGGTGGGACTGCTCCTTCCTGACCGTCCCGATGGCGGAAGGCCGCAAGGACGTCACCCCGCTCTGCCTGCTCTAACCCGCAGTTAGACGGCGGTTGATCCCCGGGGCTCCGGCGGACATTCCGCCGGAGCCTCTCGACGGCAGGGCCCTCTACGCGCGCCCGTCCCCGTCCGCCCGGTTCTCCTCTTCCGCCGTCCTGAGGATGGTGCGCAGCATGACCGGGAAGATGAGGGCGTGGAAGGGCAGCAGGGACCACCAGTAGAGCCGCCCCAGCAGTCCCGTCGGGGCGTAGAGGGCGCGCTGGACATAGGTGGACCCTTCGCCGCGGTCCCTGACCTCCATGACCAGCCAGGCCCGGCCGTCGATCTTCATCTCGGCCGCCAGCACCAACCGGTGGGGCCGGTCGAGTTCGACCACCCGCCACCAGTCCACCTTGTCGCCCACGGCCAGATGGCGCGGATCGCGCCGTCCGCCGAGCCCCGGCCCGCCGATGAGGCGGTCGATGATGCCGCGCACCCGCCACAACGAAGGAGCGGAATACCAGCCGTTCGGCCCGCCGATTCCCTCCACGACCTCCCAGACCTTCTCGGCCGGGAGATCAGACTCCCCGGAGCGGACGTCCTCGTAGACGGACTCCCCGGTCCACTCCGGATCCGTGGGCAGGCTGTCCGCGGCGTCACCGACGCTGGTCCAGCTCCGGTCCCAGGAGGTGGGCACCCCGCGGCTGCGTTCCGCCTTGACCGCCAGGGTCACCGCCGTCGGGTAGTCGATCAGTCCGCCGGGCGGGTCGGGGATGATCTCGGCGATATCGTGCTCCTCGGTGACGGCATCCTCCGCCATGGACTGCGCCAGGGGGACGGCCAGCCCGGCCGGCACGGGCGTGACCAGCCCGATCCAGCCGCCGGAGAGGGTGTCCATGGGCAGCGGCAGCGGGACGGCGAAAACGCGCCGGCGCAGCCCCTTATGCCGGCCGTAGATCCTGATCAGGTCCGCGAACTCGTAGTCCTGCCCGCAGCCGATGTCGAACTCCCGGTTGACGGGTTCCTCGAGGTCCGCCGCCCGGACGAGGTAGTAGAGCGCGTCCCGGATTGCCAGGGGTTCGATGCGGTTCTTGATCCACCGCGGCGCCACCATCACCGGCAGCCGTTCGGTGAGGTGCCGGATCATTTCGAAAGAGGCGGAACCGGAGCCGATGAGCGTGGCCGCCCGGTACACGAGCGTGGGGGTCTTGCCCTCGAGGAGGATCTTGGCCACCCGCTCCCGGGAGCGCATGTGCTTGGACAGGTCCTCCAGCTGCCGTCCCCGGGGATGCAGGCCGGAGAGATAGACGATCTGCGACACACCCGCCTCCCCTGCGGCGTCGGCCACCAGGGTGGCGGTCCGCTTCTCCACCTCCTCGAAGTCCTCGTCCTGGCCGCCCATGGAATGGACCAGGTAGAACACGACGTCGACACCCGTCATGATCCGGGCGATGTCGTCGGCGTCGGTGAGGTCCGCCTCCACCAGTTCCGCCCTGTCGCTCCAGTCGAACCGGCGCAGGCTCTCCACCCGGCGGGAGGAGGCGCGGACCTGGAACCCGGCGGCCAGCAGCTCAGTGACCAGGCGGCCGCCGACGTAACCGGAAGCCCCGGTGACCAGCACAGTCCGGCTCCCGTGTCGGGCGGTGTAGTCGAGGGTGGCGGGGAGTGGGGTAGACATGGATTCAGGATAAGTACGTGCGGGCGACCCTGTCGAGCCAACGGGGATTTCATGGCCGAACCGTGACGGCGGGCCGAGGAAATTACCGGCGGATCCCCTCGTAGGCGGCCAGTGCCATGGCCCGGGATTCCCGGAGGTCGACCACGGGGGCCGGGTAGTCCGGGCCGCCGAATTCCGGCACCCAGGCCGAGATGTAGGTGCGCTCCGGATCAAACCGCTTGGCCTGGGTCTCCGGGTTGAAGATCCGGAAATAGGGTGCTGCGTCGTCGCCGCATCCGGCCACCCACTGCCAGTTGAAGGCGTTGCTGGCCGGATCGGCGTCGACGAGCGTGTCCCAGAACCACTCCTCGCCGTGGCGCCAGTGGATGCCCAGGTTCTTGGTCAGCAGCGAACCGACGACCATCCGCACCCGGTTGTGCATGTACCCGGTGGCCCACAGCTCGCGCATGCCGGCGTCGACCAGCGGGATGCCGGTGGCGCCGCTGCGCCAGGCGCCGAGGTCGGCGTGGAAGTCCCCGGGGGCAGCGGCGCGGTTGCTGCGCCGTCCGTCGCGCCCGCCGGCGGTGCCCGCCGCCAGCTCACCGGGGTCCCAGGCCCAGGGGAAGGCGTCGAAATCCGCGCGGACGTTAGCCGTCGCCAGGTGGGGGCGGTGGTGGAGGCGGTGCCAGGCGAAGTCCCGCCACATCAATTCGTTCTGGAATACCGTGACGTCGCGCCCGTCCGCCTCCAGCGCGGCGGCCGCCGACCACACCGCGAGCGGACTGATCTCCCCGAAGCGCAGGTGCGGGGAGAGCCGGCTGGTCACGTCGAGGGCCGGATAATCCCGCCCCTCGGCGTAACCATGCTTTCCGACGCCCCCCTCCAGCGCGGCCAGGAACCCCCCGAGCCGGCGCCACGCGCCCTCCTCCCCCGGCGTCCACATCTGCTCCAGGCCGCCGGTCCAGTCCGGTTCCCGGCGGGAGGGGTGCGAGGGCAGCAGGGCGAGCTCGGCCAGGTCCTCCCTGCTCCCCTCCGGGTCCGCGCCGGGCCCGGCCAGTCCCTCCGGCGCCTGCTCCAGGTGCAGCCCGCCAGGGCCGGGACCCTCCTCGACGAGGGAACGCAGCGCCCGGGAGAACGGCGTGTACACCTTGTAGGGGGTACCCTGCCCCGTAGCCACTGTCCAGGGTTCCGCCAGCAGGTGGCCCGGGAAGCTGTGGGCGTCGACCCCACCGGAACGCAGACTCTCCTTCACCTCCGCGTCGATGTCGCGCTGCGGGCGGTGGTAGCGCCGGCTCCACGACACGTAGGACGCCCCGTTCCGTGCGGCCAGTTCCGGGATGAGGCGGCGGGGGTCGCCACTGCGGATCAGCAGGGGCACCCCACCTCCCGCCAGGTCCTCGATGAGTCGTTCCAGGCTGCGGTGCAACCACCACCGGGCCGCCCCGCCCAGGGGCCGGACCCCGGTCGCGACCGGGTCCTCGGCGATGTAGACCGCGGTGACCGGCCCGCGGTCGGCGGCCGCGGCGAGCGCCTCGTTGTGGCGGACCCTCAGGTCGTCGCGGAACCAGAAGAGGGCGGGCGCTTTCCCGTTCGCTTGAGTCACACCACCAACCTAGTGCTCCGATTTCCTTAACATGGCAGGAACGAGGTGCCCACTATGTCCCAGACCCGTTACCTTGAGGCTGTCCCATTATTGGGGACGGGTCTGGTGCAGGAACTGGTGACATCGAGCGTGGCTAGCCGAGAGGGCTGGCCTGGAAGGATGTCATCAGTTCCTGCACCAGACCCAAGACCTAGCCATTGTGGTGACGGAGAGCTAGATGTTTCGCCCGGCAGCAGAAGCGACGTCTGCGAAACGTCGCCTTCTGCTACCGCTCGCAGGTACGCCGACTCATTCCACCCGTGCTCAAGTGCTTCCCTGATTCGGTGCGAACGAGCCGCGGGCTCTTGTCCTTCCCCCACCGTGCGTACATTCCCCCGGTGCCGGCCCAGCTGCACCGCCCAGGCAACATTCGCGGCCTGTGTCGAAGCGAACACATGTCTGTCCCCGACGCGAACGCATAGCGGTTCGTTGCAGTGGTGCTCTGCGACCTGGCCATCAATCTCCTGGCCGGAAATCATTAGGGAAAAGCGGTGCGCTGCGAGTGTGCGTTGAACACCGCCTCGTTGCCAAGTGAAACGACCGTATCCGTCAGGAACGCTCACTGCGCCGATCCAGAACCAGCAAGACGGAGAGACCACGACGCGTCGCCAGAACCTCCTGATGTCGGCTGCAGTCGCCGTGAGTGTAGGCGACGAAGCCACTTGCCTTTTCACGGGTGCAACGACGGCAGGTTGAAGAAAGTCGAGTCCAGGGAGCGGAACGTCTTGCTCCCGGAACGAATCACTAGACATCGTCGGGGGAGCTCGAGGAATCATCCTCATGCCCTGACAGATGCTCCTCACTATCCGGGTCAACTCTGGCGTCATCAGTGGGGAGGGGAAGAGCTAGTACGCGGCCGACATCCGCGGAGTCTACGCCGAGAAGATCTGCAATCTTTGCCCGGTTGAAGCCCCTTTCTACGAGGGGCTCCAGGGCTTCGCGGAGGGATTGCTCCGCCCTCTCGACGGCCTCCCACTGGGTGAGGGCGCGCCCAAGGGCAATCTCGAGAGCTTGCAGTTCCGCGAATTGATCTGCAAGACGTTCCTTCGCCTTCATTCGTGCACTTGGTCGCTTTGTTGATCGTTTAGCCATGTCTTCACCCTAGGAATCCGTCAGCCTTAACGCCAGATCTTCGCCGCTACTCGGCTCTAAAACTGCCACACACAGTATGCACTTTTAGTGAGATTGGGGTGAACCCCGGATAGACTGAGGTCCATGATGAGCTTTCGGGCGGTACACGCAGGTGCTGGGTACCAGTACCTGCTGCGCTCGGTGGCGACAAATGATGCCTACGACCAGTCGACGGAAACAGGAAAGCTCGCTTCCTACTACGCCGCCAAAGGCACCCCTCCGGGGCGCTGGCTGGGACGGGGACTGGCGGCGCTGGAGTCATCGTCAGCGACGACAGGGCAGATAGTTGAAGCGGATCAGATGGCCGCGCTTTACGGCCTGGGCTTGCACCCCGACACCGATTCAAAGCTCCTCGAAGGGACAAGTTTGAAGGACTGCCAGCTCGGTGGAAAGTTCCCCTCGTACACCAACAACATCCCGGTACTGAACGCTCTGAGATCAGCCGAGAGTTCGTTTCTTCGCGAGCAAAACCGCCTTCCCTTGGATGCGGAGCGCTCTGAGCTGGCCGTCAGCGTTGGCCGGCCCTTCTACGTTGAGGCGACCGGATACACCAACGCTCCCGCACGCGACGTCGTCGCCTGGGTCAACCTCCAGCGAGCTGAGGTCAAGCAGGCTGTGGCAGGCTACGATCTGACCTTCTCACCGGCCAAGTCCGTGTCTGTTCTGTGGGCCTTAAGCGATGAGCGAACGGCGTCTCGGATCGCCGCCTGCCACCACGAGGCGGTCGCGGAGGTTCTCGCATGGGCCGAAGATAACGTCGTGCGAACGCGTCAGGGTACGGGTGGACTGGCGCAGGTGCGCTCACGAGGACTGCTCGCTGCAGAGTTCACTCATTTCGACACCCGCAGTGGAGATCCTGACCTTCACTCGCACGTTCTGATCTCAAACAAGGTTCAAGGCCCGGACGGAAGGTGGCGAGCACTTGACGGGAGGCCGCTATTCATGAACCATCAGACCCTCTCTGCGCGCTATGACTCCGTCATGCAAGAGATCCTCACTCGCAAGATGGGAATCTCTTTCGAGGCTTCGTCTCGTGGCCGGGACAAGGCTCCGGTGTGGGAAGTTGCTGGTGTCCCTCAGAAGTTGATCGACGTTTTCTCTAAGCGGCGCACCTTGGCACGTCCGGTGTACGAGACAATGCTGTCGGCTTACGTTGCCAAACATGGCCACCAGCCAGACCATCAGACGGTCAAGCAGCTGTGGCAGGCGGCAATCCTGGAGACCCGCGATGCCAAGAAGCCTGCGGAATCTCTTGCTGATCTTCGAGCCACTTGGGCACAGGAAGCGCGGACAGTGAGTGATGGGGAGGACCTCATCGAGAAGCTGAAGGAGATGGTCGGAACATCCCCACAGGATCGCCGTCCTTACTTCTTCGGGGCTGACGACGGTCAAGTCCGCCATGAGCTCCGGAAGCGGGGAGGGCAGATCTTGGAATCGGTGATTGCTCGGCGCTCTTACTTCTCCCGTCATCACATCACTGCGGCAGTGGGGACTGCCCTCAAGGGTTTTCGGTTTGAGAATTCGGACGAGGTGGCTCGCGCTCATCAGCTCCTTACCGAGACGATTGTTAACGATTTGGTGGTAGATCTCAGTCCCTCAGAATCGCCTGATCTCCCGCTGCAGCTCCGGACCGATGGTGACGCTTCGGCCAGCGGCGTGGACCGACACATCGGTTCCGAGAAGTACTCGACGGCAGCGATTCTGCACGCGGAGGCGCGGGTGCTGTCGGCAGTCACAGAGCCGACGGCGGTGTTCTCCTCGAGCAGAGTGATTAATGCTGCCCTAGAGGAGCACACCCGCGAGCATGGCTGGTCTCTGAACACCGGACAGGCCGAACTGTCTCGCCACCTTCTTCAGTGCGGCTCTCTGGTCGGCGTCGGGGTCGGACCGGCCGGCACCGGAAAGACGACCTCCATGCGGATCGTCAGGGACGTCTGGCAGGCCGAGGGACGACGCGTCGTCGGTCTCGCTCCCTCAGCGGCGGCCGCCCAGATCCTCGGTGAAGAGATCGGCGTGGACGCCTCGACTGTCGACCACTTAACACATACCTGGAGGGGAAAGAACCCCGAGAAGAATGCACGGGACTTGGGCGCGCTGCCCATTCAACTCCGGGCCGGCGACATGCTTCTGGTCGACGAGGCCGGCATGGCCACGACCGAGAATCTCGCTGCGCTCACTGAAATTGCGGAGGCCTCAGGTGCAGTCCTCCGGCTCATCGGTGATCCGCATCAGCTCGACGCTGTAGGTGCTGGTGGACTCTTTGCCGCTCTCTGCAAGGCAAGTGATCCCGCAGAACTCACTGACGTCATGAGGTTTGCTCACGGTAACGACGCTGAGCAGGCAGAGGCTTCGCTGAACCTTCGAGCCGGCAACCTGGCGGCACTCAAGTTTTATGAGGACAGGGACTGGATTACTGGTGGAACCCGCACTGAGATGCTTACCGACGCCGTAGAGGCGTACCTGGCTGATGTAGCTCTGGGTCGGCGGGTTCTCCTAGTAGCTCCGACAAATTCCGACGTAGACGCCCTTAATGAGATGATCCGCGATCAGCGGATTCGCCAAGGAGTTGTCAGCATTACCGATGAGCTCACCCTGTCCCGCGGTGATGTCGCAGGCGTCGGAGACACCATCATCTGCCGAAAGAACGAGCGGCTCCCAGACGGCGAACGCCTGATCAACGGACAGATGTTCACCATTGCGGAAATTCGACGCGACGGCGGTCTGCTGGCGCGTGATCCCGCCAGCGGGGCCTGCGTTTCGCTGCCTGCTGAATACGTCTCCCAGAACGTCCACCTCGGATATGCCTCAACAGTCCACCGCGCCCAGGGCGCCACTGTCGACGTCGCTCACGCGATCATCGACGACTCCACGGACAGGTCCACTCTGTACGTGGCACTGACCCGGGGAAAGAAGGAGAACCGGATCTGGGCGGTCACCGACGCTCGACTGGACGAAGAAGCTGAGGAGGCCCACTGGCTCGGCTCCGGCAATGCCGCAGGATTGGATGCCGCTGAGGTTCTCTCCAGGGCGATCACCCGAGACCACCGTCAGCGCACGGCCACGGAGGTCCACCTCGATGAAGTCGTCCAGGCCAGAAGCCTGGAGCGTCTCGGGCAGCTGTACACCTATGGGGTGGAGCTCGCGTCCGGCCAGTTCACCGCCACGTACCTGGACAGCTTCCTTGACCGGCTCTCCGTGGATGAGGCTGCACGTTTCTCGGAGCAGGGAGGTCTTTCCACCGTCGTTGCCACGTGGCACAGACTCCTTGCTGCCGGTGTGGATCCCCGAGACTTAATGACCGCAGCAGTCACCAATCTCGGGGACGCCGAGAACATCGGTGCCGTCATTTCTTACCGGCTGCGCGACCAGGCAGCTGAGCTGTCCACGTCTTCTGACGTCCCGGCCGTCCCCCCCGCGTCGCGGGGGTGTGACCCGGAGCTGCGCGACTGGTTGCTACGTACTCGCGACTTGCTCATCAGCCCAGAGGAAAATCAGGCTGTCGACCTCGCGGTGGCGGGTCGGCGTCTCGTGGACACTGTGATGGGAGCGCGCCCCGTTCCGTCCCGCGGTTCCCGCGTCACGACACCGCGCCCTGACCCCGGCCGGGATCTTCTCGATCTCGTCTCGCCCGCACGACCGCAGGACCAGAAGACCACCGGACCCTCTATCAGCGATCCGGTGGCTCCTTCTGCCGAGGAGGGCCGAGAGGACTCTCTCGAGCAGTAGCCCCCTGGCTACAGCGCAGCTTCGTCTGCCGCCTCATCTTCTGTAGGCATCTCCGCAGCGAGCAAGGGGGTAGGAGACTCTCCCTGGACAGCCAGGTCCTGGCTAAGGGACGTAGCGGAGGTGCCGACAGCTGCAGCGTAAGCGTCGATGGCTTCTTCCGGCATTCCGGTGGCCTCCATGTCCTCGATCACTTCCGCCGGCGATAGTGCCCCAGGGGTTCTACCATCATCACCGAACGCCACTCTATCCAGCGTTTCGCACAGATTATCGAGGCTGTGGTGGGTGAGTGTTCCGAGCTGGCTCAGTCTCGTCTCAAACTCGCCCAGCGGAGTGTCGCTGACGGTGGCGGCGTCGTTGTCCCAGGCAGCCCACGATTCAGTCATCCCACGCCGCTGCAGCTCTGCGACGAAGAATCTGTCGGCACCTTCCCTTTCTGCCCACTGGCCCACGACCAGGCCGGCTAAGGCCGCTGATGCCAACTGCCCCGGTGTGAGGTGTCGATACGTCGCCGGACCGGCAGCTCTGGTCGATTGGCGCAGAGTGTGCCGGCGCGATGATCCTGCTGCCTGCCGGATCAGTCGAAGAGCCCGGGCTAGGGAGCGGTCGATCTCTGATCTGGATGAGGGCGTGGGGGTCATGAGGGTGATCCGTTTCTCTTTATGTGCTCGCCGCGATCAAGGTCTCCCGCTTCCTGGGAAAGGGCGTGCAGTCTGCTGGTCAGTTCTTCAAGGGCCGGCTCGTGGAGTTCCCATTGCCGGTGGAGCGGGGTCGGCATGATCACTCCTCTCCACCTTCGGGGATTGGATCAACGGGGAGCGGCAGAGTGGGCATGTCCTGCCGACGGCAGTCCGCCATCACACCGTCGTCGCGCATGAGGTAGCGCATGTGGTAGTCCGCGTGGGACCGCAGGAAAGTCTCCAGGAATGTCGCAGGTTCCGAAATTCGCAACTGCTCGTAGCGGCGCCACAAACTATCCAGGCGGAGGACGACGTCGGCGTGGGCCCACCATGTTTTCGCCCAGCGGACCTCATTGATCCGGGCTTCGGTGACGCCGTAGAGCGGAGCAATGAGCTCATCGACGAACTGGTAGACGTCCAGGAACTGTGTCTCTGGAACTTGATCACTCATGCTGTGACTCCCAGCTGCGCACGGATTCTCTCAGGCCAAGGCCGGACCCAGAAGGGCTCCATCTCCGCGACCATGGGTCGGCGTTTTGATGCGAGCACGAGCGCCCTCCACTGCTGCAGGCTGGCAAGCTCGGAGACAGTGAGGATCTTCTTCTCCCGCCGCTGTGTGCTTACCGAGCGGGGGCCGTCGCCGGTACGGCTGGTCGACGACTCGAAGACCTCGACCTCGCCGATAAGAGATTCAAGCTTCTGCAGCATCTTGTCGTCGCGAACACCGCCGCCGTAAAGCAAGATCGAAGCCGCTGACCACATCGCTTCCATGCCTTCCTCCCCCCACACTCCTACGCCCTGCGTGTACGACTGCAGGATCGTCATCAGGATGATTCCGCGCGAGCCGTAGTGACTGTAGAGTGACGGAAGTTCTGGCCACTTCACGACATTGGCGGCCTCATCGAGCGCGGCCACGAGCGGCACTGGGAGCCGGCCACCACACTGTTCTCCGTGCTGCTCTGCTGCAGTAGTTATCGCCGCGGTGAGGGCTGTCGTCAGGGCTGCAGCGTTGTCGGCACCTTCCTTGCTGAGGATGTAGACGGTGTCCTGCTGACCTCGAACGAAATCGGAAGCGTCGAAGCGCCGATGCCCTTCGATTGGGGTTACCCACTTCAACGGGTGCTGTTGCAAAGTTGGGGGGAGAGCAGCGAAGACTCAGTTTCTCATTCCCTGATGGCCGCTGCGTGTGGGCGTTGTTAGGCCGTCTCGAAGACCCGGTTGACGATCACCGCGTCCGGGTTCGGGTGCCCGTAGGCAAACATCGTGCCTTGCCCTTTCCGTGAATCGAGTGCATCGCCTCCATCCCTTTCAACGTCCGATATGCAGATGTCCGGTTCTTAAACGCGCCTTTCGGCCCGAAGATCCGCTTCAGCCGACCATGGTCGCCTTCCAGGATGTTGTTGAGGTATTTCACCTGCCGGTGTTCCACTGTTGGCGGGCAGATTCCCTCTGACTTCAACTCGGCGATTGCCCTGGCTAGGTGTACTGACCGGGGACGTTGATCAATCGTGAGAAGGGCGGCTGGTTGGCGCACGCGGTGTGCGGACGCACCTCGTTGTAGTGGTGGAGCCAGTCGGGCAGTGCGTCGCGGCGTTCGTGCTCGCTGGTGTAGCAGCGAGCGTAGGCCCACCCGTCGGCCATGGTCCGGTGGAAGCGCTCCACCTTCCCGTTCGTCTGGGGGCGGTACGGGCGGGTCCTCTTCGGCGTGATCGACAACGCCTGACAGGTGTCACGCCACAGATGGGACCGGTACGCGCCGCCGTTGTCCGACAAGATGCGTTCGATGGTGACGCCGCGCTCGGCGAACCAGCCGACAGCGCGGTGCAGGACGGCGGCGGCGGTGATGGCGGTCTCGTCGTCGTGGACCTCGGAGTACGCGACACGCGAGTGGTCATCGATGACCGTGTGGACGAACGCGTACCCGAGCTTCGGGCCGCCGTACTGATTGCGTGGCTTGCCTGGGGTGGCGGCTCGGTTCTTCTCGCCCTGTTTGCGGCCGACGTAGCGCCACCCGCCCCCATCAGGGATGTTCCCGATCTTCTTCACGTCGACATGTACGAGGGATCCGGGGTGGGGGTGCTCGTACCGGCGGATCGGTTCGCCCGTGGCCCGGTCGACGTAAGACAGCCGGTTCAGGCGTGCCGTCGTGAGGATTCGATGCACCGTCGAAGGGGCGATGCCGAGTCGGGCTGCCAGCTGAACTGGCCCTTCCCTCAATCGCATTCGCAGGCTGACGCACCGCTTCGTCACCGTCTTCGGGGTCTCGTTCGGCGACGTCTTCGGGCGCGACGTGCGGTCGTACATGGACTCGCCGACGAGGTAGCGGTCGACCCACCGCTTCACGGTCGGCCAGGAGACCTGGAAACGGGCGGCGACCTCGCTGATCGGCCACCCGTCCTCGACGACGAGTTTGGCGACCTTCAGGCGATGGCGGGGAGTGAGGGCGGCGTTTTGGTGAGACATCGGTGTCCTTGGATGCGCTGAGGGGCTCATCCGGCGCGGATGAGCCCCTCAGCGGGTTGGCGGTGGTCAGTGCTGGTCGTCGGCCCGGTGCGCGAGGGCCTGGACGAATTCGGCGATCTCCTGGGGGTTCTGTTCGGCCATGAAGTGGCCGCTCGTGGTCGCCTGGTAGGTGAAGTCGGGCGCCCAGGCGCGCCACAGCGCGGAGGCGTCGAAACCGAGCTGAGAGCCCCAGTCCTGGGAGATGGCGGCTACCGGCATGGACAGCTGGACGCCTCGCTCGCGGTCGGCAGCGTCCATGTCGAGGTCGATTCCCGCGGTCGCTCGGTAGTCGGCCACGATCGAGTCCGTGGACGCGATCGATGCCTGGACGTAGTAGTCCCGCTCGGAAGGCGTGAACGTATTCCCAGCGGGGTCCCAGGCGTCGAGGAACGAGGAGTAGAACTCGTGGGCGACTGCAGCGATCATCTTCTCGGGCATCCCAGCGGGCTGGGCCATGAGGTACAGGTGCCAGGCCACCTTGGCGTTCACGCCCTGCAGAACCGACCAGGTGTCGAGGGTGGGCAGAACGTCGAGGATGCCGAGGAAGGCGATGGACTCGGGGTGATCGAGGCCAGCGCGGACGGCGACGAGCGCGCCGCGGTCGTGGCCGACGAGGCCGAAGCTGTCGAAACCGAGCTCGCGGACGACAGTGATGATGTCGTTGCCCATGGTGCGCTTGGAATACGTGTTGACGTCCTGGGCGGCCGGCTTGTCACTGTCCCCGTAGCCGCGCAGGTCCGGGACGATCACCGTGTACTGCTGGGCGAGCAGTCGGGCGACGTGACGCCACATGTAGTGCGTCTGCGGGAACCCGTGAAGCAGAACCACGGCCGGGCCCTCGCCCCCAACGGCGACGTTGAGGTGGACGCCGTCGGCGCCTGCGATGCGGCGGTAGGTGAAATCGTCGATGGTGAAGCTGGTCATGAGAACTCCTGGGACGTTTCGGCAGCGGGGATGCTGGCGAGTTGGGTGGTGGGATGGCCGGAGAAGATCCCGGCAGGCAGCCCGGAGTAACGGTGCGAGACCGTTAGGGCAGGGATCACCAGCGCATCGATGAGGGCTTGCAGGTATTCGTCGGTCACGGCGAGCCCGTTGGCCCGCCGAAGAAGCAGCACCGAGCCGACGATCTCCTCGTACGCGAAGGCGTTGGTCCCGGCAGGTAGCTCCCCGCGTGCGACGGCGGCATCGATCACATGCTGTGGCAACCGGGCGCCAGTCGGACCCGTTGCTTCCTCGATGGCGTCGCACAGGTCGGGATCTTCCAGGCCGGCCTGCAACAGCATGAACGCGGTCCCGGTGGCTGCCGAGCGCATGGTCTCGGCGAGCCGCCGCACGAGCGCGAGGAGATCGTCGCGCAGGCATGCCCCCACGGGAATCGGTGTCGATGCCTGCCGGGCGGGGCCATCCTTCACCGCGGCCAGCACCATGTCCCGCTTCGAGGGCCAGCGCCGGTACAGCGATGCCTTGGAGGTCTGGCATCGGCGGGCAACGGACTCGAACGTGACTGCCTCGAACCCCTGCTCACCCAGAACCTCGAGTACGGCAGCAGTGATCCGACGGTCGAGGTCCGGGTCGCGCGGGCGGCCCCGCACAGGCGCGGTTTCATTATTTCGATACGGCACGGTCCGTATCGTATACAGTCACCGCCGCTCGATCAACGTCCCCGGTCAGTACAGCTAGGGAGGGTGCTTTATCGGTGTTGATCACTCTGGGATACCCGGCTGACGCATTGAATCTGAGAGCCTTGGCCAGGAAACGCTTCGCTGCGGCCACGTTCCGCTTCGGAGAGAGGTAAAAGTCCAGGGTCTGGCCACCGGCGGTGATCGCCCGATAGAGGTAGCACCACCTGCCGCCGACCCGGATATAGGTCTCATCCACTCGCCAGGAACTGGCCTGCCAGTCAGGTACCTGCCGGTACCACCGTGTTTGCTTGTCCAGCTCAGGGGCGTATTTCTGGACCCAGCGGTGAGAATCGTGGTGTGCTCGACCGGTACGCCGCGTTCGGTCATCATTTCTTCCAGATCGCGGTAGCTGAGCCCGTAGCGGCAGTACCACCGGACCGCCCACAGGATGATGTCACGGGGGAAATGACGACCGGAGAAGATGCCCATGGCTGTGATTATTTCACGCAGGTCTTCCTGTCGCCCGAACTTTGCAACAGCACCATCTTGGCAACGTCGACGGCCGCGCCGGGCTTGGTTTTAAAGCCCACGCCCCAGCCGGTGAGGATGACCTCGCGGCCGGAGTCGTCGGTGGCGAGGACGACGTTGTTGTTGAGTACTCGGACTACCTTCATGTTCCTACCTATTCGGTCAGCGAGGCGCCGTTGGAAGCAATGACGTCGCGGTACCAATGAAAGGACTTCTTGCGGTATCGGTCCAAGGTACCGGAGCCGTCATCGTTCCGGTCGACGTAGACAAAGCCGTAGCGCTTCGACATTTCGGCCGTGGAGGCGGAGACGACGTCGATGCAGCCCCAGGAGGTGTAGCCGAGCAGCTCGACGCCGTCGTCGATGGCCTCGCCCACCTGGATGAGGTGGTCGCGCATGTACGCGATGCGGTAGGAGTCGTCGACGGTGGGGCCGTCGGGGCCGTCGATAAGCACGTCTTTGGCGCCGAGGCCGTTTTCGACGATGAACAGCGGCTTTTGCCAGCGATCCCAGTAGTCGTTGAGGATGATGCGCAGGCCGACGGGGTCGATCTGCCAGCCCCATTCGGAGGCGGCCAACGTGGGGTTGGGGACGCCGCCGATGAGGTTGCCGTCACCCTTGATCTGCTTGGCGGGGTCGGCGGTCTCGCAGACGGACATGTAGTAGGAGAAGGACACGAAGTCGACGGTGTTGGCCAGGTCGGCGCGGTCGGCGTCGGAGATGTCGAGGTCGATGCCCTGTTCCCGCAAGGCGCGCAGGAGGTAGCCGGGGTAGTAGCCGCGGCAGTGGATGTCGCCGAAGGCGTAGTCGCCCTGGGAGGCCTGGAGGGTGGCCAGCGCGTCGAGCGGGGAGGGGGTCAGCGGGTAGCGCGGCACGGCGAGGATCATGCAGCCGATCTGGTTGCTCGGGTCGATTTCGTGCGCGATGCGGGTGACTCGGCCGCTGGCGACGAGTTCGTGGTGCATCGCCTGGTACAGCTCCTGTGGCGAGGGTTCCGGCTTGTCGATGCCGCCGAGGATCGGGATGTGCAGCAGCGAATTGATCTCGTTGAAGGTCAGCCAGTAGCGGATGCGCCCGCGGTAGCGGGTGAACAGGGTGCGGGCGTATCGCTCGAAGAAGTCGATGAGCTCGCGGTTGGCCCATCCGCCGTAGTGGCGGGCCAGGTGCAGCGGGGTTTCGTAGTGGCTGATGGTGACCAGTGGCTCGATGCCGTACTTTTCCAGCTCGTCGAGGATGCGGTCGTAGAAGGCGAGGCCCTCTTCGTTGGGTTCGGTTTCGTCGCCGTTGGGGAAGATGCGTGACCAGGCGATGGAGAAGCGGTAGACCTTGAAGCCCATCTCAGCGAACAGCGCGATGTCCTCGGCGTAGCGCTCGTAGTGGTCGATGGCTACCAGTTTGAGGTTGTCGGGGGTGGGCGTCTCGGTGGTGTCGTGGATGACGCCGCGCGGGAGCACATCCTGGATGGACAGGCCCTTGCCGCCCTGGTTGTAGGCGCCTTCGATTTGGTTGGCAGCGGTAGCGCCGCCCCAGAGGAAGTTGTTCGGGAACATGAATTTCTCCTTGAATAGGGAAGGGGTTTAGGGGGTGACCAGGATGCCGGCCTCGCCGGCGAGGGAAGAGACGTTGGGCGCAACACTGCGGACTTCCGCCAGCTTGCCCGAGTTCGTAACCACCAGCAGGGTCGTGGCTTCGTACCCGGCGGCCGCGATGGCCGCCAGGTCAGCGGTGACCAGGGGTTGCCCCGCCTTAACGACGTCGCCCTTGACCACGTGTGGGGTGAATCCCTCGCCCTTCATGGCGACTGTGTCCAGGCCGACATGGACGAGGACCTCGATGCCCTCGGGGGATTTGATGCCGTAGGCGTGGCCGGATTTCGGTGCCGCGATGACGGTGCCGGAAATGGGGGCGATGACGTCGCCGTCGGCAGGCAGCACCGCCAGCCCGGTGCCCATCGCCCCGGAGGCGAAGACCTTGTCGTTGACCTGGTCGAGGGGGATGACCTCGCCGCGGACGGGGAGGAGAATGGCAGTGGTGCCGAGGGGGACGTCGATAGTCGTGCTGTCGGCACCATTCGCGCTGTCGGGAACAGCCGCTGCCTCCTGCTTCTCCAACCGCGGCATCGCGAGCCACGTCCCGACGAACGCCACGATCATGGCCACGGCGATGCCGATGAAGGCCAGGATGAGGTTGCCGCGGCCCAGCATGGCGGGCGTGGCGAGGACGGAGGGGAAGACGAAGGTGTTGAAGGCGACGCCGCCCATGCCGATGATGGCGCCACCGATCGCACCGCCGACGCAGCCGAGGTAGAAGGGGATTTTCAGCGGCAGGTTGACGCCGTAGACGACCGGCTCGGTGACACCAGCGAGGATCGCGGAGACCGTAGCCGGGCCGGCGACCTTTCGGCGGGCAGCCACCTTGGAGCGGAGGAAGACGGCAGCGGCGGCCGCGCCTTGCGCCAGGACGGGGGCCATGAGCACCGCCATGATGGCGCTGTAGCCCTGCGTGGCGATGTCATTGAGGAACACCGGCACGAAGCCCCAATGCAGACCGAACATGACGAGGACCTGCCAGAACCCGCCCATGAGAGCGCCGGCGAGCCAGGGGGCGGCCTCGAAAAGCCAGGCGATGCCGCTGGAGATGCCGTTGGAGGCGACCATCGTGATGGGGCCGACGGTGAACAACACCAGCGGGACCATGATGAGCACGCACAACAGCGGGGTGCCGAAGGTGCGGATCGCGCCGGGCAGCACCTTCTCCAGCCACCGCTGCAGATAGCCGGTCAGCCACACCGCGAGGATGGCGGGGATCACCGAGGAGGCGTAGCTCATCGTGACCAGCGGCAGGCCGAAGAGGGTGACGGGTTCCTCCACGCCGCCGAGCGCGACGACGGTGGGGTAGACCAGGGGCGCCACTACGGAGAGAGCGATGAAGTCGTTGACCTTGAATTTCCGGGCGGCAGTCAGCGCGAGGTACAGCGGTAGGAAGTAAAACACCGCATCGGCCATCGCGTTGAGTACGAGGTAATTCGTTCCCTCGGCGTCGATCCACCCGAATTGCACCGACATAGCGAGGAAGGCCTTGAGCAGGGCAATGCCGGACAAGCACCACAGGATCGGGCTGAACAGGGAGGAAATGAGGTCGATGAGCCGGTTGAACAGGCTGCCTTGCGGACCCTCGTCCTCGTCGTCGGCGGCCTCCTTGACGGCCTTAGCGGCCATGCCATCGATGCCAACGATCGCCTCATAGGCGAGCGCAACATCGTTGCCGATCACCACTTGGTGCTGCCCGCCGGCCTTCACCAGCGTGATCACGCCTTCTTGCTTTTCGACGCCCGCGTCATCCACCTTGGCGGCATCCTTGATCTTAAAGCGCAGCCGGGTTGCGCAATGCGTCACGGAGCGGATGTTGTCCGGTCCGCCGAGCGCAGTCACGACTGCGTCGGCCAGGGGCCGGAAGTCGGTCTTCGTTGCCATGTCGTCCTTCTCTTTCGGGTCTAGAACTGGTCCTGGAACGCAAAAAGACCCGAGCTGCAGTCCATGCTCGACGCATGGTCTGCTGCTCAGGTCTTGCCCCGTGAGGGTTACAATCCTTGGCCCAACCCACAGGGGCTGGTATCGCCACCCATTATGTGACAGCCTTTTTCTAAAAGCAACAGGTGAGACAGAAGCCACATGGAGAAGTGATGAAACTAGCGGTCCTTGGCGCCGGAAAGATTGTCGGCGAGTTCCTCCCGGAGGCTAAGAAAATCCCTGGTCTGGAACTCGCGGCGATCTACGGGCGCCGGTTGGCGGCGGTCGCGCCACTGGCCGAAGAATTCGGCATCCCGCGGGTGTACACGGACGTCGAGGAATGCCTGGCGGACCCCGAGATCGACACGGTGTGGGTAGCCGTCCCCAACACGTTGCACTACGAATTCAGCCGCGCGGCGCTGCTGGCCGGCAAGCATGTGATCTGTGAAAAGCCCTTCGTCCTGGAGTCGGCGCAACTGGACTCGCTGGCTGCGCTGGCCCGCGAGCGAGGACTCATCCTCGTCGAGGCGATCACGACGGTGCATTCGGAGTCCTTCGGCTACCTGCGGGGCTGTTGCCCTCGCTCGGGCCGCTCCGCCTGCTCAGTAGTGAGTACGCCCAGTATTCCTCCCGCATGGATTCCTTCCGTGCGGGCGAGCCCCTGCACCCCTCCTTCGATCCCGCGCACGGCGGTGGCGCGCTCATGGACTTAGGTGTCTACGCCGTCCACGTCATCGTCGGTCTCTTGGGGAGGCCGAGTGCCATCTCCTACGCGCCGAATATCGAGCGCGGTACGGATACCTCGGGCGTGCTTACCCTCGAGTACCCGCAGACGACGGCCATCGCGGTCTTTGGCAAAGACTGTGACGGACCTAACCGGACGATCCTGCGCGGAATGGACGGATATGCGTTGTGCCCCGCCCCGCCCAACGAGCTCGGCACCGTCGTTCATCGCGAACGGGGTGGGGAAGAACAGGTGTGGGAGCCGCGACCGCAGCCCCACCGCATGATCTCCGAGTTTGTGGAATTCGAGCGCTTGATCCGGGAGGGGGACTTCGATGCCCGTGATCGCCTCCTGGAGCACAGTGCGATTGTCGTCGGGGTGTTGGCGGCGGCGCGGGCCAGCCTGTAGCCGAGCCCTTGTGGCAGATGTCCCCGGACCCCTTGAAAAGTGATGCACCTCACCCGCCAAGGGGGAGGGGACGTGGCCTCGTGGGGCCGCGGGGACGTCGATAAGCTGCTGCGTTCCCCTGCAAACGCATCTGCCCGCCACTTCCCTGGCCACCGGAAACCTACGGCATCGTAGGTGAATGTCGGAAAAAGTCCGCCGCGACATGTCGGCGAAAGATGACGCTTTCCTCAGGTTTATGTGGCATATTTGGCTATCAAAACTTGTGGGCGCAATCTGCCCGCGATTTTCGCCAGCAATAAACAGGAAATACAGGAGCGAGCACTCACGTGACCGATTACAGCACTTCCGTCAGCGCAGACCGCCTGATCGACCGCTTTGCCACCGAGCCGTTCGCCTTGGCCTTCGCCGGCCAGGGATACGACTGGTTGAAGACTCTGCGCACCGCGGTAGCCGCCGGCGTGGGCACCGCCATCACCTCGTTGGTCGATGGTGCTGCCTACCGGCTCGCCCCCGTCGCCGATGAGCTCGCCGCCACCCGCCCCTTCGGCTTCGATCCGATTGCCTGGGCCAAGGGCGAAGAGGGGCCCGACTTCGACCTCAACCAGGCCGCCATCAGTGTGCCCGGTATTTTCACCGCGCAGCTCGGCGTGCTGGAATCGCTCGATCGCCAGGGCCTCGAACTCGACCGCTCTGTGGCTAATTTTGCGCACTCGCAGGGCGTGCTGTCCGCCATGCTGCTCGACGGCGAGGCGGAGTCCGATGAGCTCCTCGCCATTGCCCAGATCATCGGCGCTGCGCTCACCCGCACCGCCCGCATGACCGGACTCATCCAGCAGGGCGAGCAGATGCCCATGATTGCCATCTCGGGTATTACCCGCGAGCAGCTGCAGCTGGCGATCGACCACGCCACGGCGGACGTGCCGGAGGAACTGCGCCCGGTCATCGGCCTGCGCAACTCCCGCGACGCCTTCGTCCTCGTCGGCCGCCCGCAGGACAACGCCGCAGTGCAGGCGCTGCTGGAGAAGTTCGCGCGCAAGGATGCCAAGGCGATTGAGAACAAGGAGCGCGGCGGCGCCCCCTTCGAGCCGCGCTTGAGCCCGCTGCCCGTTCAAGCCGCATTCCACCACCCGGTGATGAACGCTGCGGTGGAGCAGACCGTCACCTGGGCCGAGAAGGCCGGGCTGGACACCAACGTGGCCCGCAAGGCCGCCGAGTACGTCCTCGTGCGCACCGTCGATTGGCCTGCCGAGCTGGACGCCGCCATCAACACCGGCGCCCGCTGGATCCTCGAGGTCGGCCCCGAGGGCGGCATGACCCCGCTGACCCGCAAGATCGTCGCCGGTCGCGGCGTCGGCGTCCTCGATGTGTCCGGCACCGCCGGCCAGGCCGAGCTCTTCGATACCGGGCTCGCCCCCGAGCTGCCCGTCGATTTCGCCCAGTTCGCCCCGCGCCTACTCAAGATCAACGGCCAGACCCGCCTGGTAACCAAGTTCACCGAGGTCACCGGCTACACCCCGATGACGCTGCCGGGCATGACCCCGTCCACGGTCGACCCGGTCATCGTCGCTGCGGCGGCCAACGCCGGCCACTGGGCCGAGCTCGCCGGTGGCGGCCAGGTCACCGAGGAGTACCTGGAAAACAACCTCGAGCGCCTCACCGAGCTGCTGGAGCCGGGCGTCAACGCCCAGTTCAACTCCATGTTCCTCAACCCGTACCTCTGGCGCATGCAGATCGAAGGAAAGCGCCTCGTCCCGCGCGCCCGCGCCAATGGTGCGCCTATCGATGGCGTCGTGGTCACCGCCGGCATGCCGCCGCGCGACGAGGCCGTCGCCCTGGTCAAGGAGCTGCGCGAGGCCAACATCCCGTGGGTGGTGTTCAAGCCCGGCGCGGTCAAGCACATCAGGAATGTCCTCGCCATCGCTGACGAAATCCCCGAGATTCCCGTCATCATTCAGGTTGAGGGCGGCAAGGCGGGTGGACACCACTCGTGGGAGGACCTCGACGAGCTTCTCATCGCCACCTACGCCGAGGTGCGCCAGCGCCCCAACACGATCCTCGTGGTCGGTGGCGGCATTGGCACCCCGGAGCGCGCCGCCGAGTACATCACCGGCACCTGGGCTACCGCCCATGATCTGCCGCTCATGCCGGTCGACGGCATCCTCGTGGGCACCGCCGCCATGGCCACCCTCGAATCCACCGCGTCGGAGGCCGTCAAGCAGGCGCTTGTCGACGCCGCCGGGTCCGACGAGTGGGCCGGCGCCGGCCGCGTCTCCGGAGGCATCGCCTCCGGCCGCTCCCAGCTCGGCGCGGACCTGCACGAGATCGATAACTCCTTCGCCCAGGCTGGCCGCCTCCTCGACGAGGTCGCCGGCGATGACGACGCCGCGCAGGCCCGCCGCGCCGAGATCATCGCCGCCATTGACAAGACCTGCAAGCCCTACTTCGGCGACCTAGAAGACGTCACCTACGCGCAGTGGCTGAACCGCTACCTGGAGATCTCCGGCCCCTGGGAAGGGGAGTGGATCGACGTCTCCTGGTTCAACCGCTTCGTCGACATGGTTGCCCGCGCCGAGTCCCGCCTCACCGACGCCGATCACGGCGAGTTTGTGGCCCGCGTGACGGTGGATGTGGACGCGCCGGGCGCGGCCGTCGAAAAGCTGGTGGAGCTCTACCCCGCGGCGGAGAAGGATCTGTTGCACCCCGCCGACCGGGCGTGGTTTATCAAGCTGCTGACCAACCCGGGCAAGCCGGCGAACTTCGTGCCCGTCATCGACGGCGACGTGCGCCGCTGGTGGCGTTCGGATTCGCTGTGGCAGGCGCACCACCCGCGCTACACGGCCGACGAGGTGTGCATCATCCCGGGCACGGCGGCCGTCGCGGGCATCACCCGCGTCAACGAGCCCGTCGCCGACCTGCTGGGTCGCTTCAACCAGGCGTCCATCGACGCCCTCGAGGCGGCCGGTGAGCCGGTCGTCGAGGTCGAGCAGTCCGTCGTCGAGCGCGTCCTGCGCGCCCCCGGCACCTACTGGGCTGGCCGCCACCAGGCATCCTTCGTCGAGCGCCTCGGTGCGCCCGAGGCTTGGACGCTTGCCGACGGCCGCGCCACTCACGCCCCGACCGGCGCCGTCCTGGTCGCCGAGGATGCCGAGCACGCGGTGCTCATCGTCCCGCTGGCCGGTTCCACCGGCTTCGGCACCACCACGGACCTGACGGTCCGCTTCACCGTGCCCGCCGACGCGCCGCTGTCCGCGTCGCCGCAGGTCACCCAAGATGATGCCGACGCCGCCATGGCGGAGCTCACCCGCGTTGCCGCGGGTGGCACCCTCGCCGAGATCGTCGACGGCCGCGCCGAATGGACCACAGTCCTCGATGCTGGCCTGCTCGCCGACTATGACAACGTCACCGCCGGCTACCTCCCCTCCGACCTGGCCGCCCATGACACCGCCCCGGACGTCCTCGTCGGGCGCGCCTGGCCCGCCGTGTTCGCCGCCGTCCGCTCCGCCGTCATCCCCGGCACCGATGCGGCTTCCGTCGTTGAGGGCATGCTCTCCCTCGTGCACCTCGAGCACCACCTCAAGATGCTGGGCACCCTGCCCTCAGTTGCGGATGGCCCGGTTGAGCTGCGAATTTCCGCAGCGGCGGACGAAGTATCCGACACCGACATGGGTCGCGTTGTCGTGGTCCGCGCGACCATCGACGCCAACGGTGCGCCCCTGGCCACCCTCTCCGAGCGCTTCGCCATCCGCGGCCGCAACGGCAAGATGACTGCCCGCACCAACACCTCGGCGCTGCCGTCCGTCGTGGACTCCCCGCGTTCCTTCCGTGCCTTCGCGCGCGTCGTCGCCCCCGAGTCCATGCACCCCTTCGCCGTCGTCTCCGGCGACCGCAACCCGATCCACGTCTCCGACGTCGCCGCCGGTTTGGCCGGTCTGCCTGGTGTCATTGTCCACGGCATGTGGACCTCCGCCATCGGCGAACTCGTTGCCGGCGCCGGCTACCAGGACGACACCGCCTCGACCCGCCCGCAGCGGGTCGTCGAATACACCGCCACGATGCTCGCCCCGGTCCTGCCCGGCCAGGTCATTGAGTTCTCCGTGGAACGCACCGGCGTGGACAACCGCCCCGGCTGCGGAGAGGTCCGCTCCGTCACCGCCACGGTGGATGGCAACCTCATCATGTCCGCCACCGCTGTCATGGCCGCCCCCATCACTTTCTACGGCTTCCCCGGCCAGGGCATCCAGTCCCAGGGCATGGGCATGGATTCCCGGGCCTCTTCGGCCGCCGCCCGCGAGATCTGGGACCGCGCCGACGCGCATACCCGCGCCAAGCTGGGCTTCTCCGTCCTGGAGATCGTGCAGAACAACCCGACCGAAGTCACCGTCGCCGGTGAGCGCTTCTCCCACCCGGACGGCGTGCTCTTCCTCACCCAGTTCACCCAGGTCGCCATGGCCACCCTCGGCTGCGCGCAGATCGCGGAGATGCGCGAAGCCGACTCTCTGAACAAGCGCGCCTACTTCGCCGGCCACTCCGTCGGCGAGTACAACGCCCTGGCCGCCTACTCGGGCGTGCTCTCCCTCGAGTCAGTCGTGGAGATCGTCTACCGCCGCGGCCTGACTATGCACCGTCTCGTCGAGCGCGATGAGCAAGGTCTGTCCAACTACGGCCTCGCCGCCCTGCGCCCGAACAAGATGGGACTGACCGCCGACAACGTCTTCGACTACGTCACCGAGCTTTCGGAGAAGACCGGCGAGTTCCTCGAGATCGTTAACTACAACATCGCCGGCGTCCAATACGCCGTGGCCGGCACCCGCGGGGGCCTCAAGGCCCTCAAGGAGGACGCGGAGAAGCGGGCCCCGGGCCAGCGCGCGTTCATCATGATCCCCGGCATCGACGTGCCCTTCCACTCCAGCCACCTGCGCGATGGCGTGGGCGACTTCCGCGAGCACCTGGATTCGCTCATCCCCGAGGCCATCGACTTGGACATCCTCGTCGATCGCTACATTCCCAACCTCGTCGCCCGGCCCTTTGAGCTGACCCGCGACTTCGTCGAGTCCATTGCCAAGGTCGTCGACTCGCCGTACATCAACGACATCCTCGCCGACTATGATTCCGCGGCGGCGGATGAGCAGAAGCTCGCCCGCGTCCTCCTCATCGAGCTGCTGGCCTGGCAGTTCGCCTCCCCGGTGCGCTGGATCGAGACCCAGGACCTCGTCCTGCGCGACCACGCACACGGCGGTTTGGGCGTCGAGCGCTTCGTCGAGGTCGGCGTCGGTTCCGCCCCGACCCTGGCCAACATGATGGGCCAGACCCTGCGCCTGCCGAAGTACGCGGGCAGCACGATTGAGGTCCTCAACGTCGAGCGCGACCGCCCGGTGGTCTTCGCCACCGACGAGGTCGTGCGCGAGGTTGCGGTCGTCGAAGAGGCCCCGGCCGCCGCCGAGGAAGCCCCCGGCGCGACCGTCCCCAACGAGGCACCGATCACCACCCCCGCCCCCGTTGCCGCTCCCGGCGCGGGCACCCCGGACGACATCGTCTTCACCCCGGGCGATGCCACGGAGATGCTCATCGCCATCTGGACGAAGGTCCGCCCGGACCAGATGGGCTCGACGGATTCGATCGAGACGCTCGTTGAGGGCGTGTCTTCCCGCCGTAACCAGCTGCTGCTCGATCTCGGCGTCGAGTTCGGCCTCGGCGCCATCGACGGTGCCGCCGATGCGGAGCTGGAGGCACTGAAGGCCACCGTGACCAAGATGGCCAAGGGCTACCAGGCTTTCGGTCCCGTACTTGGCGATGCCGCCGCCGATGCCCTCCGCCGCATCACCGGCCCGACCGGCAAGAAGCCTGGCTTCGTCGCCGAGCGCGTCACCGGCACGTGGCAGCTCGGCCCGGGCTGGGCCAACCACGTCGTCGCCGAGGTCGTTATCGGCGCCCGCGAAGGCGCCTCCCTGCGCGGCGGCGATCTGGCCACGCTCACCCCGGCCGCCCCGGCCTCCGCGTCCGATCTGGAGTCGCTTATCGACGCCGCCGTCCAGGCCGTCGCCGCCCGCCGCGGCGTCGCCGTGGGCCTGCCCTCGGCAGGCGGTTCCGCCGGTGGGGTCGTCGACTCCGCCGCCCTCGGCGAGTTCGCCGAGCAGGTCACCGGCAAGGACGGCGTCCTCGCGGCCACCGCCCGCACCATCCTCACCCAGCTGGGCATCAGCGAGCAGGCCTCCGCCTCCCTCGACGAGGACGATGATGATGCCGCCCTGTTCGACCTCGTCTCCCGCGAGCTGGGATCCGACTGGCCGCGCCAGGTCGCCCCGCGTTTCTCGGCCTCCGAGGCCGTGCTTCTCGACGACCGCTGGGCATCCGCCCGCGAAGACCTCACCCGCGTCAGCCTCGGCGAGATCGCCGAGGGGGACGTGGATGTGACGGGGACGGGCGAGGCCGTCGCCAAGCAAGCCAGCTACCTCGGCCTCGACGCACTGGCCGCGCAGGCCCGCGACGAGCAGGCCCTGGCCTACTCCGCGGACGTCGCCGTGGTCACCGGCGCCTCCCCGAACTCAATTGCCGCCGCCGTCGTCGAGGAGCTGCTGGCCGGGGGAGCGACCGTCGTGGTCACCACCTCCAACCTGTCGCACTCGCGCGTCGAGTACTACAAGGCCCTCTACGCCTCCGCCGCGCGTGGTACCGCCGCCCTGTGGGTCATCCCCGCCAACCTCAACTCCTTCGGCGACCTCGATGACGTCATCGAGTGGATCGGCACCGAGCAAACCGCGACCGTCAACGGCCAGAAGAAGGTGCTCAAGAAGGCTCTCGTCCCGAGCCTGCTCTTCCCCTTCGCCGCCCCTCGCGTCATGGGCTCGCTCGCCGACTCCGGCCCCCAAGCCGAATCCCAGATGCGCCTGCTCCTGTGGGCCGTCGAACGCCTCATCGCCGGGCTGTCCGAGATCGGCACCGACACCAACGTGGGCAAGCGCCTCCACGTCGTCCTCCCCGGCTCACCCAACCGCGGCCGCTTCGGCGGCGACGGCGCCTACGGCGAATCCAAGGCCGCACTCGACGCCCTGGTCACCCGCTGGAAAGCTGAGCCCGTTTGGGGCGACCGCACCAGCCTCGTCCACGCCTTCATCGGCTGGGTCCGCGGCACCGGCCTCATGGGCGGCAACGACCCGCTGGTCGACGCCATCGAAGCCAAGGGCGTGCAGACCTTCTCCACCGAAGAGATGGCCGAGCTCCTTCTCTCCCAGGTCAGCCCCGAAGCTCGACGGGAGGCCGCCGGCGCCCCCATCATCGTCGACTACACCGGCGGACTCGGAGAGTCCGACGTCAACATTGCCGAGCTGGCGCGGGAGGCAGCCGCTGAGGCGGAGGCTGAGGCTGGGGGCGTCGATAAGCAGGAAGAACCGCAGACCCTGCGGGCCCTGCCGACCCCGTACCGACGCCTCGACTGGACCACCCCCGACTTCGTTGGTGTGACCCAGAAACTAGACGACATGGTCGTCATCGTCGGTGCCGGTGAAATGAGCCCCTACGGCTCTGCCCGCACCCGCTTCGACGCCGAACTCACCGGCGACCTCACCGCCGCCGGCGTCATCGAACTCGCCTGGACCATGGGCCTGATCACCTGGGACGGCGCCTGGTACGACGCCGATGACAACGAACTCGAGGAAGCCGAGATCTTCGACCGCTTCCACGACGAAGTCCTCGCCCGCGTCGGTGTGCGTCGCTACCACGACGACTTCTTCATGGTCGACAACCTCGCGCCCGAACTGACCACCGTCTACCTGGACAAAGACCTGTCCTTCGCCGTGGCCACCAAGGACGAAGCTAAGACCTACGTCGACTCCGAGCCCGACCACACCTCCGCCCACTACGACGAGGAAGCCGGCGAGTGGACCGTCACCCGCCACGCCGGATCCGCCGTCCGCGTCCCGCGCCGCATCACCATGTCGCGCTTCGTCGGCGGCCAAATCCCCGAAGGCTTCGACCCCTCGGTCTACGGCATCCCCGCCGACATGATCGACAACCTCGATCGCCTCGCACTGTGGAACCTCGTCTGCACCATCGACGCCTTCCTCTCCTCCGGGTTCTCCCCGGCGGAACTGCTTCGCGACGTCCACCCCGCCCGCGTCTCCTCCACCCAAGGCACCGGCATGGGCGGCGTCGAATCCATGCGCTCCCTCTACATCGACGGCCTGCTCGCCGAACCCCGCGCCAACGACATCCTGCAGGAAGCCCTGCCCAACGTCGTCGCCGCGCACGTCATGCAGTCCTACGTCGGTGGCTACGGCCAGATGATCCACCCCGTCGCCGCCTGTGCCACCGCCGCCGTCTCCGTCGAAGAAGGCGTGGACAAGATCCAACTGGGCAAGGCCGACTTCGTCGTCGCCGGTGGCCTCGACGATCTCTCCATTGAAGGCATCACCGGCTTCGGCGACATGGCCGCCACCGCCCCCTCCGGGGAAATGGCTGCCAAGGGCATCGAGCACCGCTACTTCTCGCGTGCCAACGACCGACGCCGCGGCGGCTTCATCGAATCCGAAGGCGGCGGCACGCTGCTGCTGGCCCGCGGATCTGTGGCCGCTGACCTGGGCCTCCCGGTTCTCGGCGTGGTCGCCTTCGCCGAGTCCTTCGCCGACGGTGCCCACACCTCGATCCCGGCCCCGGGCCTCGGCGCATTGGGAGCCGCCCGCGGTGGCGTCGACTCCCGCCTCGCCCGCTCGCTCGCCCAGGTGGGTGTGACTGCCGACGAAGTGTCGATCATCTCCAAGCACGACACCTCCACCGCCGCCAACGACCCCAACGAGTCGGACCTGCACGAGCGCATCGCCGCCTCCATCGGCCGCGCCGAGGGCAACCCGCTGTACATCATCTCGCAGAAGACCCTCACCGGCCACGCTAAGGGCGGCGCCGCAGCCTTCCAGATGATCGGCCTCACCCAGGTTCTCCGCTCCGGCCAGATCCCGGCGAACATGTCCCTCGACTGCGTCGACCCCGTCTTGGCCCAGCACGAGCACCTGGTCTGGCTGCGCAAGCCGCTCAACCTGGCGGCCCGCGCACCCAAGGTCGGCCTGGTCACTTCGCTCGGTTTCGGCCACGTCTCCGCTCTCGTAGCGATCGTCCACCCGGGCGCCTTCCTCGCGGCCCTGCGCCAGGAGCGCGGCCATGAGGCGGCTGCCGAGTGGGTCCGCCAGTCCGTCGCCCGCGAAGAAGCCGGCCTGCGTCGCATCGTCGACGGCATGTACGGTGGCGCTCCGCTCTTCGAGCGTCCTGCCGACCGCAACCTCGGTGGCACCGGCGACGCCGTCAAGTCCCGCGAGGCCGCGGTCCTGCTGGACCACGATGCCCGCCTCGTCGACGGCGTCCTCCGCACCGGCCAGGAAATCGACGCTTAAGTTCCCGCTTTCCGACGCCCGCCCCCTGCCCATCCCCCCGGATGTGCAGGGGGCGATTGCGTTGTTGCCTTTTTGGGGTTCGTGGTGACGTTCGCGAGTTATGGGGCCGGGTTGGGTGCTTGCGCCACCAGGAACCCTGAGTTTCTGCCAGCGCTCGACTCCCCTTGAGGGTTCGTGGTGACGCTGGCGAGGGATGGGGCCGGGATCGGTGCTTGCGTCACCAGGAACCCTCGAAAGTGGGAGGGGGGGACGATGGTGGGCAGGTACCACGTTGGTGTCGAAATCGTCCATGTTCCTGGGTTTCGGGAGCAGCTGGCAATACCGGGATCGAGCTGAAAGTAGCGGACGCGAGCTTGGAGAGGGTGAAGTCGATGGTCTGGAGGAGATCTCGGTGACGCCGGCGGTAGTGGCCATGAGGGAGAACCGCAGGGGGTTGGTGAAGGCGGGGTTGAGCTGGGTGCGTGGGTGGGTCACTTCTTGTTCACCGCAACTACGTCCCAGATGGGGCCGAGGGTGGGAGTTTCTACTTTGGCAAGCACATTCCGCAAACTTGATAGCCGGTGGCCACCGCGAAGAAGTAGGCCACGAGCATCCGCTTGTTCACGTTGACGATGGATTCGAAGCTCGCATCATCGTGGGAATCGTCGCGGACGGCATAGTTGAGCAGGCACGACTCCACGTCCTCCTGAAATGTTGGACACTTTAAACCTCCGGCGACACGAATCCCCAGGACGTAGCTTCACGGGTGCTGACGTTTCAGTAGCGCTTCCAGGAATCTTGGTTTCTCGGTGGGATTGAAAAGTCTGTAGTTGCGGGACCAGCTGAAGCGGCGCACGGGCTAAATATGCTCAGTTCGGCATTGCACCGTGATCTTGATCCAGCTTGCAGGTCACAGAGTTGACTCACCGTAAAGCGAGAAGACCGTGTGTGGATCCTGAGAGGAGCAGGGTATTTTGCTCGCGCGCTCTAGGGTGGTGCTCCATGATCTTGAGCGTCTATATCTCTACCCAGCGGGAAAGGTATATATGCGATGCATAGCTCCCGCATCCTCGCCCTTATTAGCGCTGGCGCCATGGCCTTGGGTGGCCTTGCCCCTCTTGCTCAGGCGCAGACCCGCAGACCATCGAGTAGAACGTCAGCGTGACCCCGGTCGGGGAGCTGGCCGAAAACGCCACTAGCCACAAAGCCACCACCCCGGAGGAATACCGCTCCAGCCTGGGCAAGCTGGAAAACCCAGACAAGCTCAACGAGGTCGACGTGGGACTCAAGAAGTCCCTGATCGGCCTCGTCGACCTGCGTGCTGCGGCTTGCGGGGTCTTCAGCGAGGAGGGCGTGAAGCCGAGCACCCCGAAGCCCGTGGAAAAGCCCGCCGAGCAGAAGCCAAAGGTCACCTTCGAAAGCTCCTCGGTCATTCCGCTCGGCGTGCTTCTCTCCAGCGTCTAGCTTGATTTAGGACGGCAGGCGCTCGCCCGTCGACGCCGAGAATGCGTGCAGGGCGCCGTCGTGGACGCGGATGTGCACGACTGAGCCCGGTGCGGGCGCCAGGTTCGGCTGCGCGCGAATGACGATCTGGTTGGTCTCTACCTCATCCGGGTTCGACTTCGTGCCCGAACCCAGATCGCCGCCGCCGACTAGTCGGCCGTAGATATAGGAATCAGAGCCGAGCTCCTCGACCAGGATGACTTCGACGGGGATGGTGCCGGTCTGGGCTTCCGATTCGGGCACGATGTCGAGGGCTTCGGGGCGGAAACCGATGATGACTTCGCCGTTGTCCTCCGCACGCATCGCCTCCCGGGTGGCGGCTGGGATGTGCACCGTCGCGGCACCCAGGGTGGCGGTGCCGTCCGGGGTGACGGCAAAGGTGCCGAGGTTCATGGCGGGGGAGCCGATGAACCCGGCGACGAACTCGTTGGCCGGGGTCTCATACATCTCCCGTGGGGTACCGACCTGTTGCAGCACGCCGTCTTTGAGGACCGCGATGCGATCGCCCATGGTCAAAGCCTCGGTCTGGTCGTGGGTGACATACAGGGTGGTCACGCCGAGCTCCCGCTGCAGCGAGGCGATCTGGGTTCGGGTCTGCACGCGCAGCTTGGCGTCGAGGTTGGACAGTGGTTCGTCCATGAGGAAGACCTGGGGGCGGCGGACGATGGCGCGACCCATGGCGACACGCTGGCGCTGGCCACCGGATAGGGCTTTGGGCTTGCGGTCGAGGTAGGGGAGCAGGTCGAGGCTGCGGGCGGCCGCTTCGACCAGCTGGTCGATCTCCGCCTGCGGCTTCTTCGCGATCTTGAGCGCGAAGCCCATGTTTTCCCGGACGGTCATGTGCGGGTAGAGGGCGTAGTTCTGGAAGACCATGGCGATATCGCGGTCTTTGGGTGCGACGTTGGTGACGTCTTTGCCGCCGATGTGGATGCTGCCGGAGTTGATTTCTTCCAGGCCCGCGAGCATGCGCAGGGCGGTGGACTTGCCGCAGCCGGACGGGCCGACGACGACGAGGAATTCGCCTTCGGCGATTTCTAGATTGAGTTTGTCGACCGAGGGCCGGTCGTTGCCAGGGAAGTGGCGGGTGGCGTTGTTAAACGTGACATTGCCCATAAAAGTGATGCCTCCATCGGCGGGTACGCGCCGAACGATCCGTAAGTGAGAGGTGGGTAAGGGACTTCAGGCCAGACGAATTATGACCTACGACAAGTGGCAGATGTTCTGTGACTTATCTAGCCCCAAGATAGCACGAGCCCAAGCACCTCTGAACTCCAGTTCTGCCTTTTGTTCATAGGGAAGTTGGTAATTGACCAACTTGGAGTAAGGTTGTGACTGTCAACTCACACCATTTGTGTTTTTTTAAGTTCGTCACATTTAGCACCTCCAAGGGAGATCATGAGTATGAGTAAGTTTTCACGCCTTTTAGGCACCCTCGGGGCCAGCGTCCTCGCCGCTTCGGCGCTTGTGGCTTGCGGCTCCAGTGAAGACACCGCGGACGTCTACTTCCTCAATTTCAAGCCGGAACAGGACGCCGCCTACCAGGCCATCGCCAAGAAGTACACGGAGGAAACCGGCGTCCCCGTCAAGGTCGTCACCGCTGCCTCCAACACCTACGAGCAGACCTTGAAGTCCGAGGTCGCCAAGTCCGATGCCCCCACCCTCTTCCAGATCAACGGCCCCGTTGGCCTGCAAACCTGGCAGAGCTACGCCGCCGACATCACCGACCTCGACGCCACCAAGGCGCTCAATGCGGACATTGACCCGCTGAAGGGCGAGGACGGCAAGATCTACGGCTTGCCGTTCGCCGTCGAGGGCTACGGCATCATCTACAACGAGGAGATCTTCGACAACTACTTCGCGCTCCCCGGCGCGCCCGTTGGCTCCTTGAATGAGGTCGACAGCTTCACCGAGCTCAAGGCCGTCGCCGAGGACATGCAGTCCAAGGCCGACGAGCTGGGCATCAACGGCGTGTTCGCCGCCACCTCTTTGGCTTCGGGCGAGGAATGGCGTTGGCAGACCCACCTGGCCAACCTGCCCGTGCACCAGGAGTTCGTCGATCTCGACAACAACCGCCCGGCGGAGCTGGAGTTCAAGTACAACGCGGAGTTTAAGAACCTCTTCGACCTGTACCTCGACAACTCCACGGTCCCGCGCACTCTCACCCCGTCGAAGGCTGTGTCCGATTCGATGGCGGAGTTCGCGCTTGGCCAGGCTGCGATGGTCCAAAACGGTAACTGGGCGTGGAGCCAGATCAGCGACGTCAACGGCAACGTGGTCAAGAAGGACAAGATCAAGTACCTGCCGATGTACATGGGCCTGCCCAATGAGGCCTCCCAGGGCCTGGCGATTGGCACCGAGAACTACCTGGCCGTCAACGCTAAGGCCTCCGAGCTAGACCAGGAAGCCTCTCGCGATTTCGTCAACTGGCTGTTTACTACCGACGAGGGCCGCGCGCTGGTCGTCAGCGATCTCGGCTTTATCGCCCCGTTCGAGGGCTTCACCGTCGCCGACACTCCGGACGATCCATTGGCCAAGGAGATCGCGGCCAACATGGCCGATTCGACCAAGACCGCCATTCCGTGGGACTTCCAGTACTTCCCATCCCAGCAGTTCAAGAATGATTTCGGCCAGGCCCTGGCGCAGTATGCCACCGGTAACCTGGACTGGAACCAGGTCGTTGAAACCGTCCGTGACTCCTGGGCAGCCGAACAAGCCGCGCTGAAGTAAGTCACTTGTCCCGCCCGCTGGCCGCCCCCTCAAGGCGGCGGTCAGCGGCACTCCTCGGTATCTGAAATGGATATTCGATGCAAAAATCACTGAAGAAGTATTTCCCCATCTTCGTGCTGCCCACGCTGATCGCTTTCGCCATCGCGTTCCTGGTGCCGTTCATTATGGGTTTCCTCCTTTCCTTCGCCAGTTTCACCACCATCACCGACGCCTCTTTTGTGGGCGTGCAGAACTACGTCGATGCCTTCGGGCAGCGCGAAGGGTTCGTCCGTTCCTTCGGATTTACCGCACTCGTCGTGGTGGTTTCCCTGGTCACTGTCAACCTTTTCGCCTTCGCCATCGCCTGGGTTTTGACCAGGAAGCTGGCCGGCACCAACTTCTTTCGCACCGTATTCTTCATGCCCAACCTCATCGGCGGCATCGTGTTGGGCTATACCTGGCAGTCGATGATCAACGCCGTGCTGGCTAACTACGGCACCACGATCGTCGCCGATTGGAAGTACGGCTACGCGGGCCTGATCATCCTCATCAACTGGCAGTTGGTGGGTTACATGATGATCATCTACATCGCCGGTCTACAAAACGTGCCCCCGGAGCTCGTGGAAGCCGCAGAGATCGACGGTGCCAACAAGTGGACTGTTTTGCGCCATGTCACTATTCCGATGGTGATGCCGTCGATCACCATCTGTTTGTTCCTCACTCTGTCCAACACCTTCAAGATGTTCGACCAGAACCTCGCCCTAACCAATGGCGCGCCCCAGTCGCAGACGGAAATGGTCGCGCTCAACATCGTCAACACCATGTTCAACCGCATCGGTGTGGAGGGCGTGGGCCAGGCCAAGGCCGTCATCTTCGTGGTGGTCGTCGTCGTGTTCGCCCTCTTCCAGCTGCGGGCGACCAGAAGTAGG
Organism: Corynebacterium atrinae; assembly: GCF_030408455.1. Taxonomy (NCBI): domain Bacteria; kingdom Bacillati; phylum Actinomycetota; class Actinomycetes; order Mycobacteriales; family Corynebacteriaceae; genus Corynebacterium; species Corynebacterium atrinae. The sequence goes on along the minus strand of NZ_CP046977.1, from coordinate 2,070,888 downwards.
GAGGTCGAGGCATGACCGCGCCAACGCTGGACAAGCCACTCACCAAGGCACGCTCCACTAGCCGCGGGCCCGCCGCACTGTTCATTTATGCGGTGCTCGCCTTCTTAACGCTCGTGTTCTTAGGCCCGATCGTCTTCATCTTCATGAACGCGTTTAAGAACAAGTTCGCCATCGCCAACGATCCCTTCTCCATCCCCCTCGGTGAGATGTGGGTCGGCCTGGAGAACTTCGTCACTGGCCTCATGCGTCAGGGTTTCGGTTGGGCGATCGTCTGGTCGTTTACCATCACCATTCTGTCGGTCATCGCGATCGTGTTTTTCTCGGCACTCACCGCCTATTACATCGTGCGCGTGAAAACGTGGTGGACGAACGCCTTGTATTACATGTTCGTCTTCTCCATGGTCATCCCGTTCCAGATGGTGATGTTCCCCACGGTCAAGATCGCCGACATGCTTAACCTCGCCAACCCCATCGGCATCGTGGTGCTCTACCTCGGTTTCGGCTCCGGGTTGTCGGTGTTCATGTTCGTCGGCTTCATCAAGTCCATTCCCCTGGAGATCGAGGAGGCAGCGATGATCGATGGTTGCTCCCCCCTCCAGAACTACTTCAGGGTGGTGCTGCCGATGTGCAAGCCCACGGCGATCACGGTCGCAATCTTGAACGCGATGTGGGTGTGGAACGACTATCTCCTGCCTTACCTGGTTATCGGCCTGTCGACGCGGTACAAGACCATTCCGGTGCTCATCCAGAGCTTCGTCGGCTCGCATGGCAACCGAGATATGGGCGCGATGATGGCGATGCTGGTCCTGGCGATCATCCCGATCATCGTCTTCTACATGTCTGCCCAGAAGTACATCATCGAGGGCGTCGCTGCCGGCGCCGTGAAGGGATAGCCAAACTAAGGTGATGGGTCTCGACGGCCGCCTCTACTCCGCGCTTTCGTTGCTTGCCGACGTCGTCGTGGTCAACGCCCTACTCATCCTCACCAGCCTGCCGCTGGTCACCGCCGGCTCTGCGAGCCGGGCGGCGGCGGCGGTGTTGGGGTCGATGATTGAGGGCGAAGGTTCGAGTCGGAGTAAGCAGTTTTTCCGGGTGTTTGCCCGTGGCTGGCGGCCGGTCACGGCGTGGTGTTTTATCTCAACGGCGGTGTTGTTGTTCGCTGTCTACGAGCTTTCGGTGATCCTGCGCGCGGGCCTGACTTCCACCCTGACCTTCGTGTTTGCCGCCGCGGTATTGTCTGGGGTGATCGTTATCTCAGCGGTCACGGTGTGGTTTTATCCCCTGCACGCCCACAACCCCCAGCCCCTGCGCGAGACTTTCGTCAGCGCGGTCCTTAGCGCCATCCGTTTCCTGCCGCGTACCCTTGGCGCCCTGGCGGTTGCGGCCGCCGTGCCGCTGTTGTTGTTCTATATGCCCAGTATCTGGCCGGCGGTGTTGTTCTTCATGCTCATCTGCGGGTGGGCGGCGCTGTATTACGTCATGCTCCTGATCCTGAATGTGGAACGATAAAGCCATGTTTTTCGTGGGAGTCGATATCGTCGCGGTCCCGGGGTTCCGGGAGCAATTAGCGATGCCCGGGTCCACCTTCGACCAGGTTTTCACCGCACTGGAGCTGCGTACCGCCACGACCCGCCCTGATCGGGCCCTGCATTTGGCGGGCCGTTGGGCCGCCAAGGAGGCCTTTATTAAGGCTTGGTCGCAGGCCTTATATGGAAGGCCTCCGGCGATGTCGCCGGAGGCAGTGGACTTTCGGGAGATTGAGGTTCGGTCGGACGGTTGGGGACGGGTGGACGTCGATACGCGGGGGTTGGTGGCGGAGGCTGTGCGGGGCAGCATCGGGGAGATTCGGACCAGCTTGTCGATTAGCCATGATGGTGACTATGCGACGGCGACGTGCCTGGTGGTGACTGGCTAGAGGGCGATGGCTCGCAGGGCGGTGAGGTGATCCTGCCAGGCGATTTCGCCCTGTTTGGTGAGGGCTAGCCGGGTGGTGGGTTTTTTGCCGATAAAGGATTTCTTTACGGCGACGAAACCCAGCTCTTCGAGAGCGGACGCGTGCTTGGAGAGGGTGGAGTCGGTGGTCTGAAGGTACTCGCGGGCTTGTTTGAAGGAGATCTCGGTGACGCCGGAGAGGGTCGCCATGAGCGAGAACCGCAGGGGGTTGGTGAAGGCGGGGTTGAGCTGGGTGCGTGGGTGGGTCACTTCTTGTTCACCGCGACAATGTCCCAGATGGGGCCGAGGACTGCAGCGGCCATGAAACCGGCTGCCAGGGCGATGCCGTGGCCGAGGGTGAACGAAGAATTGAGGAAGGAGACCCCGACCCACAGGACGGCCCAGATGGCGATCATGATGCCCCAACGGGCATTGAAGCCGCGGCGGGTTGGCGGGGATAGGGCAGTGGCCCCAGCGGTGAACGCGGCGCCGATGCCGACCCACAGGCCGCCGGCGATCCAGGCGGGGAGGGGGGTCGAGTCGGTGACGTTGGCGTATGCGAGGCCGATGGCGGCGATGGCGCCACCGGCGCAGAGGGCGATGTAGCAGAGCCAGGCGAGTGAGACGCCGGCGGCGTGGCGGGTGGTGGTGTTGGCGTAGTCGAGGAGGATGCGGGCGTTGTCGGGAGTGGGAGTTTCCATAGCCCTAAGTATAGAAATAACTTTCCACTTTGGCAAGCACTTTCCGGAAATAAGTTAGCCGGTGGCCACCGCGAAGAGGTACGCCACGAGCATTCGCTTGATCTCGTTGACGATGGATTCGAAGCGGTCATCGTCGTGGGATTCGTCGCGCACGGCATAGTTGAGCAGGGACGACACCGTGTGGACGAGCAGGCCAGCCAGCTGGAGCCGCTCCTCCGGGGAGGAGGCGGGGGAGAGGGGGGCGACGACGTCGGAGATGATGTCGAGCATCTGCTTTTCCGTCGCCGCGGCCGTCGCGCGGGTGGTCGGCGTGGACTGGACGGCGTGCCAGACAGCGCGGCGCGAGGGGTCGTCGTGCCACATGCGGGAGAGGTGGTCGATGAACTCGTCGAGGATGTCCGGCCACTGGAGGGCGGGGACGCGCTCGGAGAACTTCTTTAGCTCGGCGACGTTCTCGGCGGTATCAACCCGGTCGAGTTCGCAGATGAGGACGTATTTGTTTGCGAAGAACTGATACAGCGTGCCGATAGGCACGCCGGCGCGGCGGGCGACTTCATCGAAGGTGAAGGATTCGAAGCCGACGTCGACAAGCACGCTCCGCGCGGCGGTGAGGATGCGATTGAACCTCTCCCGACTGCGGGCCTGCGCGGGTCGACGCCGGGGAACGAGGATGCCTTCCTCGGTGGCGTCGGCTGCGGCGGCGTCGATAATCGTGTCTTCACTCATGCGCGACTATCCCAGGTCGTGCAAGAGGCGTGCGACGTGGCCCGTGGCGCGGACGTTGTACTGGGCGAGGCCGATGGTGCCGTCGGGCTCGACGAGGAAGGTGGAGCGGATGACGCCCTGGACGATCTTGCCGTAGTTCTTCTTCTCGCCGAATGCGCCCCAGGCCTTCATGACGGCCTTGTCTTCGTCCGCTAGGATGAGGAAGGTGAGGTCGTGATCAGCGCGGAACGCGGCGAGCTTCGCAGGCGAGTCGGGAGAGATGCCCAGGACCGCGATGTTCTGGTCATTGAGCTGGGAGAGAGAATCGCGGAAATCGCAGGCCTCTTTCGTGCAGCCGGGGGTGTTCGCCCGCGGGTAGAAATAGACGAGGACCCGCTGACCGGCGTAGTCGCTGAGGGAGACGGTCGCTCCGGTGTCGTCGGGGAGGGAGAAATCTGGGGCCTTGTCACCAACGGCAAGACGTGAGGGTTCTGTCATGTCCTCCACCATACCGTTTGCGTGCGCGGATACCTGCGTGTGCACCGGGAAGGGGCGCTACACTAACGTGGGTAAAAACGTGAACGTCCATAAGCAAAATGTGAATCGGGAGATCCTAGTGGCACGAGATATTGATGATATCCAGCGCGACATCGAGCGCACCCGTCGCCAGCTCGCCAGCACCCTGGATGAGCTCGCGACCCGCAGCAAGCCGCAGAACCTGGTCAACGACGCCAAGCGCGAGGCCTACCTCAAGATTCAAGACCCGCAGGTGCAGAAGGTTCTCGCTGGTGTGGGCGTCGCCGTCGTGGGCATCGTGACCTTGGTGGTGCTGCGTAACCGCAAGCGCAGCAGTGACATCAAGGAGCTGCAGCGGATGCTTGCCGGCCGCGTCTAACAGCGTCTAACATGCGGATTTTGCGGATACTGGCGGCTCTCCTCGCGGTGGGCCTGCTGGCGGGGTGCGCCGCTGACCCGGCCGAACCGCAGCAGGCCGAGAACATGGTCTCCGAGCGCACCGGTGCCATGCCGGCGGAGGCCAATGACACCGACGTCCACTTCCTCGGGATGATGGTACCGCACCATCAGCAGGCGATCGACATGGCGAGCGTCCTGCTCGCCTCGGATGTCACTGACCCGGAGGTTCGGGATCTCGCCGAGCGTATTCGCGATGGCCAGGAGGCGGAGAACGCCCAGATGAATGAGTGGGCGCAGCAGTGGGGGATTGATGCGGATATGGAGGTGCATTCGCACCACATCGCCAATGGCATGGTCTCCCCGGGGGTGTATGAGTCCTACGCCGCGCTGCAAGGCGAGCAGCTGCGCACACGCTTTTTGGAGCTTATGCACTTCCACCACCAGGAAGTCATCGCTATGACGCAGGATGAGGTCGATGGGGGCGGCTACCAACCCCTGCGCGATATGGCCGCCGAGATGATCACGGTCCAGACCGCTGAGATGGCGGAGATGGAGCGGCTCTACGGCGGGGTGCCGGTTCCTTAGCTCAGTTGCGCGCCGGAGCCGACCATTTCGGCGAAAGCGGCGTCGCCGCGTTGCTTATCGACGGCCGCGCACAAGTCCGTGAGCACCCGCACCTCGAAGCCCTCGTCGAGGCCGTCGAGCACCGTCGCCCGCACGCAATGGTCGGTGGCAATCCCCACCACATCGAGCTTATCGACGCCCCGTTGCCGCAACCATTGCGCCAATCCTTCGCCGCCTTCGGCGGCTCCTTCGAAGCCGGAGTAGGCGGCGGAGTACGCACCCTTGCGGAAGAGGGCGTCGATAAGCGTGTTGTGCAGGGCCTCGTGCAGTTCGGCGCCGGGGGAGCCTGCCACGCAGTGCACGGGCCAGGAGTCGACGAAGTCGGGGTCCTCGGAGAAATGGCTGCCCGGGTCGATGTGCCAGTCCTGCGTGGCGACGATGTGGCTGTAGCGCTCGCCGTGGTGCGCGACGTGCTCGGCGATGAGGCGGGCAACCTCCGCGCCCTGCTCGGTGGCGAGGCTCCCGCCCGGGCAGAAATCATTTTGGACATCGACGATGATGAGGGCAGTGGCTGGGCTGGACATGTGGTTCAGCTTAGTCGGCATCGTGTGAGGGTAAGTAAGCTCTACGTCATGCAGACGCCCATCCCGGAATACCTGGCCGATCTTCTTGACGACGTCCGCGACCAGGACGGAGGCGACGTCTCCTCCTACATTCCCGAACTCGCCGCTGCCGACCCCTCCCGCCTGGCGATCGCCTTCTGCACCACCAGCGGCCACGTCTACTCCGCCGGTGACGCCGACGTCGAGTTCACCATCCAATCCATCTCCAAGCCCTTCGTCTACGCCCTCGCCGTACAGGAGCTGGGTGCCGACGCCGTCGCGGAGGTCGTCGGCATGGAACCTTCCGGCGAAGCGTTCAACGAGCTCTCGCTCGACGACAATGACAAGCGCCCCGTCAACCCCATGATCAACGCCGGTGCCATCGCGGTGAACCAGCTCATCAACGGCGAGGATTCCACGGTGGAGGAACGGGTGGAGAAGATCCGCGACCTCTTCTCCCGCCTTGCCGGACGCGAACTGACTATGGACTCCGGCTTGTGTTCCTCCGAGCTGGAGGGCGCTGACCGTAACCTATCCATCGCGCACATGCTGCGCAGCTACGACATTATCCACGACGACGCTCACGACGCCGTGACCAGCTACACCAGCCAATGCGCCATCCTGGTCACCGTCCGCGACCTGGCGATCATGGCCGCCACCTTGGCCAACGGCGGCACCCAGCCGATCACCGGCGAGCAGATCCTCGACCCCAAAACCTGCCGCCTCACCCTCGCTGTCATGAGCTCCGCAGGCATGTACGACGGCGCAGGCCGCTGGATGGCGAATGTCGGTATTCCCGCCAGATCCGGGGTCGCCGGTGGGCTGATCGGTAATCTGCCCGGCCAGCTTGGCATCGCCACGCTGTCGCCGCGTCTCGACGCCCAGGGAAACAGCCACCGCGGCGTCAAAATCTTCGAGCGCCTCTCCGAGGACATGGGCATGCACCTCATGTCCTCCGACTACTACAGCGCGCCGGGCATCCGCTCCATCACCCGCGACGGCGACCACACCATCATCCGCTTGCAGGGCACGATCAACTTCTCCGCCGCCGAGAGCATCCTCTACGAGCTCACCAGCCAAAAGCTCGGCGGCACCGACATGGTTCTCGACGTCTCCCGCGTCACCTCCTTCAACCTCGTCGGTCGCCGGATGGTCAAGGAAGGCCTGCGGCGCTTCCGCGAGCAAGGATTCGACGTCGCCGTCTACGACCCCGAGGGTGTGCTCACCGACCTCGAGTTCTCCGACGGCACGACCGCCGATACCGTCGGAGCGCTGTCATAATGCTGCTGGTCCTCCTGAGCCTCTTCGCCGTGGCGGGCGTGCTCGCAGCAGTGCTCATGGTGCGCAAGTGCTCCACGATCGACAAATTCCCCTGGTTCTGGCTGTTCTTCGGCACCTTCGTCGTGTCCCTCGTGGTCCTGGTGACCATGTCCGTCGGGATGGACATGGCCCGCTCCGGCAGCGTGACCTACTCGGTGGCAGACCCCGAAGTAGACATCTTCCTCGTCTACAACCTCGTGGTGACGTCCGCGATCGTCCTCGCCATCGTCGGGCTCGTCGGCTCCGTGTGGGCCTTGCGGAAGCGCCGCTACTAAAGTTGTCCCCACGCCACACCCCCAGCCCCTAAAAGGTGAACACTGATGCTCCAGGCCGTACTATTCGCGCTGATGGATTCGCTCAATGCGCTTCTCATCGGCATCATTGTCGCGCTTGGCGTCATGCTTCCCCGCGGAGGCCGCTACCGGCAGATTGTCACCCGCCTCGTCTTCGGCGACTGGCTGGGAGTCCTCGTCCTCGCCCTAATCACGCTCCTCATCTTCGACGGCCTCGGCGACCTCGTCCGCCGCGCCCTGGAGAGCCCCATCTTCGGCTGGGTGCTCATCATCGTCGGTCTGGTGACCTTGGTGCTCACCCTGCGGGGATCAGGGTCAGTGGACACCAAGGTGATGAATCGTTTCCTCGAGCCGCTACAAAACCCAAGCCTCAAGACAGTCGGGGCGGGCTTCGTGCTCGGCGTCGTGCAGTCTGCAACTTCATTGCCCTTCTTTGCCGGGCTGGGACACCTCTCGGCCGGAGACTTCTCCGTGGCCGTTCGCTACGTCGGCCTGCTCTTCTACGCCAGCCTGGCACTCAGCCTGCCGTTTGTCTCGGCCATCTTCATCGGCCTCGTGCGGGCCTACCCCTACAGCCCCTTCGGTCGGGCATTTGAATACCTCCGCCAGCACAAAGAACTCACGGTGAAGGCCGGCGGCTACATCGTCGCGGTAGCTCTCACGGTCTACGGCATTGCGTTGCTGGTGTAGGGGCGGGTGGCTGATCGCGACTTTTGGGCCGTTTTAGCCGGTGGGGTAAGTGGCACAATGTGTGTGCGGTTTCCGTGAAAACCACAGTTCACCATCCTGAAATGCCAGAGAAGTAGCTGCCCAGAATCCACTCGATCGCACCAACAACGTGCAAGGAGCAACTCGGCAACCATCTTGACCGCCGCGAGGACCCGGAACGCACTGCTCAGAGGGGTCTGTCGCTGATCTCACCCCGTAAGACCCAAAAGTGCGATACGACTTCACCCATTAATCGAGTTCCCAGATCTCGCTACTCGATTAATGAGTGAACTCGAAACGCACTTTTAGCGCCCGCACCACTTGGTCCTCGCGACACGCCCGGGCCTGCCTCACATTGTGCTACTTGAGCCCAACCGGTCGCGATCAGGGGGCGGGGGTGCCAAAATGCACCCCCAGTTGAAAGTCAAACCGTGCCATAACCGTGCCCTTGCCCGACCCCCAAACTTTAAGGCCCCTACCTGTTTCTGCAGGTAGGGGCCTTAAATGTGGTGCGCCATCAGGGACTCGAACCCCGAACCCACTGATTAAGAGTCAGTTGCTCTACCAATTGAGCTAATGGCGCTTAGGTTGTTTCCTGCTCGTTCCCGGTGTGGGGACCGTGCTGGCAACGAAGAAAAATATAACAGGCGGGTGGCGTGGTAGTAAAATCGCCTGGTCAAGGGTTGGATTTGTGTGGGTTTCGGTATGGGTGAGTCCGTATTCCTGTGTATTAGGCAACAGTTCGATGACGAAACCTCTTTTTGGTCCAGCGGAGGGCCAAAAGCGTTGGGGGCGGGGCTAGGCTGGACCCGATTATTGGGCAATCTTGAGGTGTGAGTAGTGAGAATTTCGGTGTCCGCCGTGAGGCGGGTGGCAGTGGTGGCAGCAGTCACCATGTTTGCGGCGGTGGGACTGGCTGCATGCACGCTGGATAGGCAGCAGGGTGCGGAAGGGGAGGCGTCGATAAGCGAGCCGGAGGCGAAGCCGGCGCCGAAGGTCTCCGTTAAAGATGGCACCAAGAAGTATGATCCGGCGACGCCGGTGACGGTGGAGTCGCAGGATGAGGGCCTCGCGAGTGTGGAGATGGTCAATGAGGATGGGAAGGTCATCCAGTCCAAGCTGAGCGAGGATAAGAAGTCCTGGACCACCGATGAGGTGCTGGGTTATAACCGGACGTACACCGTCACGGCGAAGGATAAGAACGGCGAGACGACGAAGTCCACCTTCGCCACGGCGACGCCGACGAGCATTGCTTCGGTGGCGCTGTCGCCGCTCGATGGTTCGACGGTGGGGGTGGCGCAGACGATTGCTTTCCGCTTCTCGCAGGCGATCCCGGATCGGCAAGCGGCGCAAGATGCGATCACCATTACGACGGAACCGAAGGTGGACGGGCAGTTCTTCTGGCTCAATAATCGTGAGGTGCGCTGGCGGCCGGAGGAGTTCTGGACTCCGGGCACGTCCGTCGCGGTGAAGGCTGATATCTATGGCCAGGAGCTTGGCGATGGAGTGTACGGCGACTCGGATAATGCGGCAAAGTTCACCATCGGCGATGAGGTGATGACCGTGGTTGATGACGCCACCAAGACCATGACCGTGACCAAGAACGGCGAGGTCCTGCGCTCGATTCCGGTGTCGCTCGGCGCGGATCGTTGGCCGACGCCGAACGGCACGTACATCATTGGTGATTCGCATAGCCAGCTGCTCATGGACTCGGAAACTTTCGGGCTCTCGCACGATTCCGGTGGGTACAAGACGATGGTCGATTACGCCACGCAGATGTCCTACTCCGGGATTTACGTCCACGCGGCCCCGTGGTCGGTGGGGCAGCAGGGCTATTCCAATGTGTCCCACGGTTGCATCAACGTCACCACCGAGGCTGCCAACTGGTTCCAGAACTCGGTCAAGCGCGGCGATCCGGTCGTGGTGAAGAACACTATCGCCGGCACGCTCTCGGGCTATGACGGCCTGGGCGATTGGAACATCCCTTGGGAGACATGGAAGAAGGGCAACGTTAATGAAACCAGCTCCTGGTAAGGGGTTCGGCAGCTAAACTTGGCAGCCATGAACCTGTGGGAAGTCAAGGATGTCCGCCTGCGCGGCGGAGGCATCGCATTGCGTCCGCTTGTTAGCGCCGACGCGGCCGACCTCTACGCCTGCTGTCAGGATCAGCGCATGATTGACTTCACCACCATTCCCCAGCCCTACACGCTGGACATGGCGGAGGCGTTCATTGCCGAAAGTGCGGACACGGATAACGTGCGGCTGGTCATGACCGCGGACGACGATGATCGGTTCCTGGGGAGCATCGAATTACGGGTGACCAATAAGGACGCCGGGATCTATGACATTGGCTATCACACCGCTCCCTGGGCCCGCGGGCGTGGCCTGCAGTCCGTGGCCCTTCGCCTGGTGCTGGAGTACGCCCTGGCCGGGGGTGCCAAGCGCGTGGAGGTGAAGGCGCGGGCGGATAACGCGGCCTCCCGACACGTGGCCGAAAAGGGTGGGGCGCGCTTTGAGGGCATCGCCCGGAAAGCGGAGTTTCACCGCGGCCAGCACTATGACCTGGCGGTGTACGCCGTGGTGGAGGGGGATAGCGTTTAGTCGGGTTGGCCTCCGCCTACTCTGGGGACCATGCGTTTCTCTGTCCTCGACCGCGCCAATGCCATCGGTGGCTCATCCACCACGGCGGATGTCCTGCAAGGCGTGATCGACCACGCCCGCCACGTTGAGGCCCTCGGCTTCGACCGCTTCCTCGTTGCCGAGCACCACGGCGTCCCAGGCATTCCCGGATCGCGGCCGGCGATGCTGGCCACTGCCGTCGGTGCGGGCACTCGCCGAATCCGGGTGGGCACCGCGGGAATCATGCTGCCGACGCACCAGCCGCTCATTGTTGCTGGGCAAATCGCCACCCTGGAGGCTCTGTACCCAGGGCGGGTCGACGCCGGCATCGGCTCCTCCGTTGGCTTCACCGCCGACGTGCGTGCTGCCCTGCGACAGGGCGATCCTGCCGAGCTGAAGAAGGCCTACCCTGCAGACCTGCGGGAAATGCTCGGACACCTGGACACCGCCACTCCCGTGTGGCTGCTCGCAGGCTTCCGCTCTGCGCAGCTTGCCGCCGAGCTCGGCCTCGGCATCATCCTCGGCGGCCCAAACCAAACAGATGCAGCTGACCTCTACCGCCGCGCCTTCCGTCCCGGGCTTATCGACGCCCCGCAGGTCATTCACTCCCTCAACGTCGCCGTCGCCGATACGACGGATGCGGCCCGCGATCTCCTCCTTCCGGAGGCGTGGGCGCAGGCCCGGGCCCGCACGACCGGCGTGTTCGAAGCCCTCCTTCCAGTGGAGGAGCTCCCCGTGCCGAGCGCCGCCGAGAAGCGCCGGATGGCGCAAACCTTGGAGATGGCGGTGTGGGGAACTCCGCGGGAAGTGGAGAAGCAACTCCGTGTAATGGGGGAGGTGCTAGTCACCGGCGGGATGAGTGACCTTGTCGGGCGGGCACGATCGGAGGAGCTGCTGGCGGAGATGGTGGACGGATGACTTGAATCGAGTGTGAAGGGAGAATGCGTGCAGTACCGGCAGCTACAGATTTACCCTCACCTAACTATTAATGCGGCGTCTCCCGAGTGAAGTTTGGAAGCGAATGAGGTAGCCGTCGGGGTCAGCCACGAGGAATTGCTCGACCCCCGTTTCTTCGGTCTCAGAAATGCGATACCACTTCGACTCCGGCTCCATGAAAAGCGGGTAGTCTGCCTCGCGCAGCGCGGAGAGTATCGGCGAAAGTGACGGGACGGACACTTGGAAATTGATCCCGCGCCCCAGCGGCCGCGCGAGCGGAGCGGTGATCCAGTTCCGGCCTATCCCTTGCTGCTCGAGCATGAGGTGTGCGCTTCCGCGTGAGATGTAGGCGAATCCTTCATCTTGACGTTGATAGTCGATGGTGAATCCACATAGACCACACCAGAACTCGATGCTTGCGGGGGTATCTGCCACCAGAAGTTCGGGGACGAGTGCGGGGTCGGACGTGGTCACGGCGTCGAATCTATCAGTAAACAACCGACGACCCCGGGTGGCTGCGCGGTGTCATGCGGTTGCGTCCGCTAGCGTGGTGTATCAGTAACTGCCGGTGACTGGCTGGAACCAGGCCATCAACCAGGTGTCTGTGGCCTACCCGGACTTCTTCGCGTTCTACCTTTAACTATCAGGCCCCGCACACAAACAACGTGACACGCCCTGGCGACTTCGAGAGTGCTTAGCACCAGGAAACAGTAGGTGCTGTGGAGACTGAAGCTTAATTACCTGTCCACAGTTTGTTTGTCACTCCAGTCGAGACCAAACCATTTTGGATAATTCTGGACTGCTCAGTTCCTGTTAATCGATGGATCCTAAACCCGCCCCCGCTTCCAGGCGACCACGGAAGCAACCGCCCCCACCACGAGAATGACAGTCCAGATAAATGTGCTGGGCAGGTCTGGAAAGCCGTAGTCGACTGGATCGGATAGCGGGGCGTACATTGTCCACCCGAAGTCGGATTGCATTGGGGCGGCCGGGACCAGGCGTAAAGCAGCCACGAGGCCTGCGAAAACAGTCACGGGGAAGGTGACCCAGAACCATGGAAACGTGGTTCGCTCCTGGTCTTGCCGCGGAAGGACGGACCGTGCTACACCAACGACGATCAACGCCGTGAGGACTAACGCAGCGAAAAGGGCAAGGACGAGGTTGTCAAAGATCATGACGCCCATATTGCCTCACCGCCCAGGAACCACCGAGGAACAACCCAGATCCCACCTAGGAAACAACGAAGCAGTCCTCGGCAAGTTAAGTGAATAACTTACCGAGGACTGCTTCTACTTTGGGGTGGCTGACGGGGCTCGAACCCGCGACACCCAGGATCACAACCTGGTGCTCTACCAGCTGAACTACAGCCACCATCGCTGCGCAATTGCAGCGTGATCAAGATTAACGCACGGAGCTGATTTTACAAAAACCGCTGGTAGGACTCGGTAGCGGCGTCTGCTTCGGTGGAGGCTTCGTCGGAGGTGGGGCCGGGGAGGTCGACGAAGATGGAGCGTCGGTAGTAGTCGAGCTCGCGGATGGATTCGACGATGTCGGCAAGCGCGCGGTGGGCGAGGCCCTTGGCGGGTTGGTTGAAGTAGGCCTTGGGGTACCAGCGGCGGGCGAGTTCTTTGATGGAGGAGACGTCGACCATGCGGTAGTGGAGGGCAGCGTCGAGACGCGGCATTTGCTCGCGGATGAACATGCGGTCGGTGGCGATGGAATTGCCGGCCAGCGGGGCGGGATGTTCGGGGGAGCAGTGGGTCGCGATGAGGTTGAGGACGGCGTCTTCGGCCTCTTCCATGGTGACGGTTGATTCACGGATTTGGGCGGTGAGACCGGAGTTGTTGTGCATGGTGGTGACGAAATCGTCCATGTGCGCCAGCTCTTCCTCGGTGGCGTGGACGACGAGGTCGACGCCCTCGCCGAGGATGTTGAGGTCGGCGTCGGTGACCAGCGCGGCGACTTCGACGATGACGTGGCGATGCACGTCAAGGCCGGTCATCTCCAGGTCAACCCACACGAGCCGATCGTTCTTGGCGGCGACTTTTGTGGAATTCTCGGGCATGTCAGTTCCCCATCTTTGCGTAGAAATGACCCATGAGCGGAGCGAGCAGCCCCGTCGGCGCAACCTTGGAGACGGCGTTCATCGCCTTGCTCAGCGGGCCGGGTACGATACGCCGCTGGTTCTTCGACATCGCTTCGAGAGTCTCACGCGAGCAGGATTCGTACGTCGTCCACAGAAAATCCGGAACAACCTTATCGACGATCGATTTTTCCTCATCAGGCACCACAGCTTCCCGGACTGGCCCAGGGGCCAGCAGAGTGCAATGAATGCCCAGTGGCTTCAACTCGTAGTGCAGGGCTTCGGTGAAAGCGTTGACGCCCGCCTTCGTGAAAACGTAGGTGGCATTGTTCGGGATCGGCACGTTGCCTGCCGCCGAGCCGACGTTGCAGATCGCGCCATCCTTACGCTCCGCCATCCCCTTGAGCACTGCATGCGTGAGGCGGTGGACTGCCGTCGCATTGAGGTTGAACTGATCAACCTCGTAGTTCCAATCCTGCTTTAGCAGGGGCCCGAACGACGCAATGCCGGCGGAATTGATGAGGATGGAGACCTCGCGGGCGTCGATAAGCTCGATGAGACGAGTTACCTCATCGTGCTTGCTCAAGTCGCACGCGACGACCTCTACCGTGACGCCGTGGCGGCTCTCCAGCTCGGCGGCGAGTTCGGCGAGCAATGCTTCGCGACGCGCGACGATGATCAAACTGTGACCCATCGATGCCAGGTCACGCGCCATCGCCTTGCCGATGCCCTGGCTGGCGCCGGTCACGAGCGCGCGGGATGTCGGGCTGGGGGAGGGGAGGGACATAGATCTTCCTGTCTGTGCAGCGAATGCGTTTGGAGTACAGCTTAAGTCCACGGACCAGTCGAAAGGTTGGCCAGGACCTCGACCGCCACATTTTGGCTGGTAGTGGAGATCGGGACAGCTACCAGTCGCGGGGAAGGTCGCCCAAGACTGTCAGATCGTCTAGCTCCCACACTTCTTCAACTCCGAAGTCGTATCGAATCCGGTCAAACACATCACCGACCGGCGCGTCCGCTTCCGCCCGCTCTTGGAAGTGCAGTGATATTTCAGAGGCAAGGTCCCAATCCATACCGGCAACTGATACAACTCCACCCGCGGAGTCACGGTCGGTGAAGATAATCACGAACTTATCCGGGTCAGGGGAGGGCAGCATCGCTGCTTCACCCGGCCATGGACACGCCAAGTAGTCCTTATAGAACTTCTCCGTGACGAGCTCAGAACGCGGCTCGTCATCAAACATGGTCCGAAACGGAAACTCTTCCACGTCAGAGCCTCTCATGGTGTGTCCAGTTTTCTTCGCTTTTGATAGAGAGCGATAGCTGTGGCTAAACGCTAGTTTATGGAAATTGTCAGTGATGAGATGAGTTATGCCGGCGAAGGCCTACCCCTACGCCTCCACCCTCTGCGCCAAAAAGCAAGCTATCGGCGCGGCCTAGTTTTATAGTAAAACGCATGAACGCTGTGCTAATAGCCGTCCTCGTGATGCTCATCCTCGCCGTGTCCAGGGTCCATGTGGTCCTGGCTTTGTTCATTGGTGCCCTCGTGGGTGGCCTGCTGGGCGGTCTAGGCCTGGAGGGCACGATGGTTGCTTTCCAAGACGGGCTGTCTGGCGGTGCACAGATTGCGCTGAGTTATGCCTTGCTGGGTGCCTTCGCGATGGCGGTGGCGAGCTCGGGGTTGCCGGCGTTGTTGGCCAATTGGTTGATTAATAAGCTTGATGTCAGTTCGGAATCGGGGAAGAAATCCCTGGTGGCGATGACGAAGTGGGGCATGGTCGCGGGCATTCTGGCGATGTCGATCATGAGCCAGAACCTCATTCCCGTGCACATCGCGTTCATCCCGTTGATCATTCCGCCGCTGCTGGCGATCTTTAACCGTTTGAAGATCGACCGTCGCCTCGTTGCCTGCGTGCTCACGTTTGGCCTCGTCACCACGTACATGTGGATTCCGGTGGGCTTCGGCAACATCTTCCTCAATGATATTTTGCTGGGCAACATTGAGCGAGCTGGCATGGACACCAGCCAGATCAACATTGTGTCCACAATGGCTATCCCGGCGATGGGCATGATCGTTGGCCTGCTCATCGCGGTCTTTTTCACGTACCGCAAGCCGCGCATCTACGCCGATAAGCCGATCATTGGCGGCACGGAGACCCACGACGAGGAAATCTCGCGCTACCGGGTGACGGTGGCCATTATCGCGATCATCGCCACCTTCGTCATCCAGGTGGTCATGCAGGCCAGCGGTTCGGAGGCGAACTCCCTGCTCATCGGCGCCCTGACGGGCCTCGCCATCTTCATGGGCACCGGCGCGGTGAGGTGGAACCAAGCCGATGACATCTTCACCTCCGGTATGCGGATGATGGCGCTCATCGGCTTCATCATGATCACCGCGCAGGGCTTCGCCGCCGTCATGAGCGCCACCGGAGAGGTGGAGTCCCTGGTCAACTCCTCGGCCGAAATGTTCGCCGGCAACAAGGCGGCCGCCGCGATCGCGATGCTGGTCGTCGGGCTCATCGTCACCATGGGTATCGGTTCCAGCTTCTCGACGCTCCCGATCATCGCCACCATCTACGTCCCGCTCTGCCTGGCTCTGGGCTTCTCGCCCGTGGCGACGGTCGCGATCATCGGCACCGCAGGCGCCCTCGGCGATGCCGGTTCCCCGGCATCGGACTCAACGTTGGGCCCGACGTCCGGCCTCAACGCCGATGGCCAGCACGATCACATCCGGGATTCGGTCATCCCGACGTTCATTCACTTCAACATCCCGCTGCTCATCTCTGGTTTCATCGCGGCGATGGTGCTTTAGCCCTCAACGCTGACGATCTGGAAGGTGCCACCTTGGGGGTCCGCGACCGTCGCCACGCGACCGAAGGGAGAGTCCATCGGACCGTCCAGGAGCGCTCCACCCAGCTCGACGATGCGGGCGGCCGTGGCATCGGTGTCCGTGACACCGATGTAAGCGCGCCAAAAGCTGGGCACCTCCGCGGGCAGGAACGAATCGGCCTCACAGAGTCCGGCGGAGGCGTTCTCGCCCGCACCGTTGGTGGCGTAGCGGATGCCTGAGGCCGGGGCCTCGTCGACCGGCTGGCCATCCTCACCGATGTAGGCGAGGTTCCAGCCCAACACCTCTTGGTAAAAGTCTGCGGCCGCAGAGAAGTCCTTGCTCATCTGCTCAAACCACACGGGAGTGCCTGGCTGGCCGTTGAAGGCCAGGCCGGGGAACTCCTTGGCCTCCCAAAAGCCGACGCCAGCTCCCGCGGGATCGACGAGGATCGCCATGGAACCCAGCTCGCCGACCTCCATCGCGGGAACAACGACGGTCGCCCCGGCCTTCTCCGCGGCCGCCACCGCAGCAGCGCAATCCTCCACTGCCAAGTAAACGGTCCAGGCGGTGGGGTACTCCGGCTCCTCGAGCGGGCGATCCGGGCCCATGAGCGAACTCATCATGCCGCCCACCGGGACACCATCCTTGGTAGCGATGCGGTAGCCGCCGAACTCAGCCGCTCCCTCGGGGATGTCCCAGCCAAACACTTGCGAGTAGAAGGAGTCGGCCCCATCGATGTCGTGGGTGCCGAGGTCAATCCAGATGGGGCTGCCGGTGCGTGCCATTGTTAAGGGCTCCTAGCTTGAGGGATCGGTGACCTCCAGGAGTGGAGGCCCACGCGATTTTACGCCTGGAAATGTGTGCTGCGCCACAGGGTTGGGCGTCGCGAGTGCCAAAATTCTCTAGAATCTAAAAGCTGATTTGCGGCGACCTGCGGAAACGCCGAGCGCCCCGACGCATTTTAGAGAATTTTGGCACCCGCCCGAAAGCGCCCCCAGCAGTGTCTGATTCCGTGACATCGTTCCGCATGTCTCATGAGATCGTTCCGCCCCATAAAGCCCTGATGTCTCACAACACTGTTCCGCATGCCCCGCCCTCCCACGGGAGGAACATCATCGTGCCCAGGATCAGAAAAGCAGATGTCCCGGGACATCGTTCCACCCACTATGAACACGCAGTGTGGACGAGTATCAGAAGGGGCCACGGAAACGTCAAGGCCAGCCGCTAGCAGCCTTACAACTCGGATCAGTAGGTTCCCTTGGTATCAGCGAAGATCAGCCAGGTACAGGAGGCCGCCAGTGGCGGCTTTAAATACTGGGGCACCCAAGAAGTCTCACGCATCAGTGGAGAAGAAGCTCCGATACTCCCGCCGAATCGACCAGATTCGACCGACCTGAACCCGCGCAAAAAAGGTCATGCCCCGAGACAAAGTAGGAACTATGTCTCGAGACACGACAAAGCGCCCCCAGCAGGACTCGAACCCGCGACCAGCCGGGTAGAAACCGGATGCTCTAATCCACTGAGCTATGGGGGCTGTGCGGAAAAGAGTTTAGCGCACGATCCGCCGGAAGCAGAAAAGTTCCCAGCTAGTGACCAGTTTCACGCTGGCTATGACTTAGGTCATAAGGTGATTAGGGTGGGTCGCATGGCAGATACGGATGTGGTGGGCAACGGGCGGGCGCAAATAAGCAGTGCCACGAAGGCCTTGAAGGCGCGGCCGACCTGGCCTCTCTTCCTGCTTTTCTTTGCGGTGGCCGGCGCGGTGGGCGCGACGATTTCCTATGGTTTCCTCGCGGGTTCGCTCGCTGCCTTGGGCATTCCGGATCCGGGGCGGATCACGACGATTGGGTTGCCGTTTTTCCGGGCGGTGGGGTGGATGCTGGCGGCGCTGTCGGTCGGCTCGTTCATGTTCTCGTCCTTCTATATGGCTCCGTCCATCCCGGGCAACGATAATTCGCAGCTCGTGCGGGCGAAGCTCTCGGTTGATGGGCACCTGGCGGCGCGGACGGGTGCGGTGTCGGCGTTGTGTTTCGGCCTCGTTGCCCTGCTCATGATCCCGCTGGTGCTTTCCGACGTCTCCGGTACCCCCTTTGCACAAACCCTCGATGTGGCCAGTTGGTCTTTGGCCATTGAACAGGTCGCGACTGCCCGCGCCTGGGCGGTCGTTGCAGGGATTGCCCTGGTCGTGGGCGTGGCGGGGCTCTTCTTCCGCTCGTGGATCAGCCAGCTCCCCCTGTTTATTGGCGCGATTCTCATGATCGTCCCGCTGGGCATGGAGGGGCATTCGGCTTCCGGCGGCGACCATGATTGGGGTACGAACTCCTACCTGTGGCACCTCATTTTCATGATGGTGTGGGTCGGCGGGCTCATGGCGCTAATCGCGCACGGTCGTCGCCTTGGCCCGTACCTGGGCACGGGGCTGCGCCGCTACTCCAATGTGGCATTCATGTCCGTCATCGTCATGGCGGTGTCGGGCCTCATTAACGCGGTGATCCGGGTGGAATGGTCGGATTGGCTGACCTCGACGTATGGCACGATTCTCATCGTCAAGACCGTGGGCGTGGTGGTTCTCGGGCTGTTCGGTTGGGTGCACCGCAGGTTGACCATCCCGCAGTTGGAAACCAAACCCGCGCTGTTCATGCGTTTCGCCATCGTCGAGGTGATCGTCATGGCCGCAATCACCGGCGTGGCCATCACGATGGGCCGGACCCCGCCGCCCCCGCCGCGCAACCCCAACCTGTCGAACATGGCGACCCAGCTCGGTTTTGATCTCTACGAGAAGCCGACCTTCTTCAACGTCTTCACCATGTGGCGTTTTGATGTCATGTTTGGCACCATCGCTCTCTTGCTCACCGCCGGTTACCTCTATGGAGTGTGGCGGGTGCGGCGTGCGGGCGGATCGTGGAGCACCACCCGCACCGTGTTTTGGCTGCTGGGCACCTTCACGCTGTTGGAGACCATGAGTTCCGGGCTCGGAATGAACATGGGTGCCGCCTACTCCATTCACATGATCGTGCACATGATTTTGTCTATGGTTGTGCCGCTCTTCTTGGCGCTCGGTTGCCCGCTCACCCTGATCATGCGGGCCTACGCTCCCGGGGAGCCGGGCCAACCCAGTGTCCACGACATGGTCTACGCCTACACGCAGTCGCCCTGGCTAAGGTTCCTCAGCCACCCCGTGGTCAACCTCGCGCAGTTCCTCTTCTTCTTCTACATCCTCTACCTCATCATTCCGTTGTATGAGGTGATGATCTCCGAGCACGCCGGCCACCTCATCATGAACTGGGTCTTCCTGTTCTCCGGCTACCTCTATTTCTGGGAGGTCGTGGGCAAGGACCCGCTGCCCGTCCAACGCCCCGCCGCGATCCGCCTCGCGTGGCTGGTGGGTTCCATGCCTTTCCACCTCTTCGCCGGCATCTACCTCATGCAGCTGACCACCATCATGGGCTACGACTTCTACATGTCCCTCGGCCTGCCGTGGGAGCTAAACCTGCTGGAGGATCAGCGCGTCGGCGGCGGCATCGGCTGGGCCTCGGGGTCGTTCCCGCTGGGTCTGGTGTTCCTCATTCTCTTCTTTGAGTGGCGGCGGGAGGATCGAGTCATCGAAACGGAGTACGACCGGCGCGTTGATGCTGGTGAAGATGATGATTTCGAGGCCTATAACCAGATGCTCGCCCAGATGAGCGCCGGACGATACGTCACCGACGATGAGTTGGGCAACCCCTCTGCCCGCTAAAGGCTACTTCTGTGGATAACGTTCCGCCTTGTCAGGCGGTTATCCACAGCTTATCGACGCCCCGGTAGTCACCGTCCCCCCGCCCTGTCACCCTGGGTGGTGCCAGGTCAACACAAACACCACCCAGGGGGATATCACCATGGCTCATACGACCACCACCATCATCGGCAACCTCACCCACGATCCCAAGCTCCAACGCTTCGAGCGCTCCGGCGCCCAAAAGTGCAGCCTGCGCATCGCCTCCAGCCGCCGCGTGCAGGATAAGGACAACAACTGGATCGACATCGACCAGATGTTCTTGAGCGTCGATGTCTGGGGCCCGCTCGCCATCAACTGCAAGAAGTCCCTGTCCAAGGGCATGCCCGTCATCGTTCACGGCACGTTGATCACTCACCAGTGGGAAGACGAGCACAACCAAAAGCGCTCCAAGACTCTCATGCGCGCCAACAGCGTCGGCTTGGATTTGAACAAGTACATCATCGGTTCCATGAAGGTCGATAACGCGGAGAAGAACCTCATCAACGTTGGCATTCCCGATCCCCAGACGGCGGACACGCTCTACGACGAAATCGTGGCCGATCAAAGTGACCCAGCGGAGCGGCCGAGTGAATCGCTGCCGCCGTTGCCCGCCGCCCCCGCCCCCCCCAGCCATGGCGGCTGCAGTGGGCGAGGGGACCGGCGAGGGGACGGGGACGCCTCCCTTCTAACCGGGAGAGGGAGGTCATGTACCCTTGTGCGTGACGTCTGAGCATTGCGTGCCGGCAGTGCCAACAAGCAACACATAAGGGGAACAATGTCCGAATTCATCTACACGATGAAGAACGTGCGCAAGGCCATCGGTGACAAGGTCATCCTGGACAATGTCACGATGGCCTTCTACCCGGGCGCCAAGATCGGTGTCGTCGGCCCGAACGGTGCCGGTAAGTCCTCGATCCTCAAGATCATGGCCGGCCTGGATCAGCCCTCCAACGGTGAGGCTTTCCTCGACCCGGGTGCCACCGTCGGCATCCTCATGCAGGAGCCTCCGCTCAACGAAGAGAAGACGGTCCGCGAGAACGTGGAAGAGGGCCTGGGCGATATCTTCGAGAAGAAGAAGCGCTTCGAGGAGATCGCCGAGGAGATGGCGACCAACTACACCGATGAGCTCATGGATGAGATGGGCAAGCTCCAGGAAGACCTGGACGCCGCCGATGCGTGGGAGGTCGACTCCAAGATTGAGCAGGCCATGGAGGCCCTGCGCTGCCCGCCTTCGGATGAGCCGGTCACCCACCTCTCCGGTGGTGAGCGCCGCCGGGTTGCCCTGGCCAAGCTCTTGCTCTCCGAGCCGGACCTGCTGCTCCTCGACGAGCCGACGAACCACCTCGACGCCGAGTCCGTCCTCTGGCTAGAGAAGCACCTCGCCGATTACAAGGGCGCCGTCCTTGCCGTGACCCACGATCGCTACTTCCTCGATCACGTCGCGGGCTGGATCTGTGAGGTCGACCGCGGCAAGCTCTACCCCTACGAGGGTAACTACTCCACCTACCTGGAGAAGAAGGCCGAGCGCCTCGAGGTGTCCGGCAAGAAGGACCAGAAGCTGCAGAAGCGCCTCAAGGAGGAGCTCGCCTGGGTTCGTTCTTCCCCGAAGGCTCGCCAGTCGAAGAACAAGGCTCGCCTTGAGCGCTACGAGGAGATGGCTGCGGAGGCTGAGAAGTACAAGAAGCTCGACTTCGAGGAGATCCAGATCCCGACCCCGCCGCGCCTGGGCAACAAGGTCGTCGAGGTCAAGGAGCTGGAGAAGGGCTTCGACGGCCGCGTCCTCATCAAGGACCTGTCCTTCACCCTGCCGCGCAACGGCATCGTCGGCGTCATCGGCCCGAACGGTGTGGGTAAGTCGACGCTGTTCAAGACCATCGTTGGGCTGGAGCAGCCCGACGCCGGCGCCGTCGAGGTGGGTGAGACCGTCAAGCTGTCCTACGTTGACCAGAACCGCGAGAACCTCGACCCGGAAAAGACCGTCTGGGAGATCGTGTCCGATGGCCTCGATTACATCATCGTCGGCCAGAACGAAATGCCGTCTCGCGCGTACCTCTCCGCGTTCGGTTTCAAGGGCCCGGATCAGCAGAAGCCGTCCAAGGTTCTCTCCGGTGGTGAGCGCAACCGCCTCAACCTGGCGCTGACCCTCAAACAGGGCGGCAACCTCATCCTCCTCGATGAGCCGACCAACGACCTTGACGTGGAAACCCTGGGTTCCCTCGAGAACGCTCTGCAGAAGTTCCCGGGCTGTGCCGTGGTCATTTCCCACGACCGCTGGTTCCTGGATCGCACCTGTACGCACATCCTCGCCTGGGAGGGCAATGTGGCTGAGGGGCAGTGGTTCTGGTTCGAGGGCAACTTCGGAGACTACGAAAAGAACAAGGTCGAACGCCTCGGCGCTGACGCTGCTCGCCCGTCTCGGGTTACTCACCGAAAGCTGACCCGCTAGGCGAAGTGTAAATGTCGGAACACGGGCGAGAGGTATAGATTGGACGTGGACAAACACGGACAATTCGCTGCACCGACCCCGTGTACGCCAGAAAGGAACGAGCGCCCGTATGTACGGAATGACCGCTGACGATAACTCCCCGCTTCACATCACCACGGTTCCGGTCCGCTGGTCTGATTTTGACCGCTATGGCCACATTATGAACGCGAATTACGTGGAGGTAGCCCAGGAGGCGCGTCTGAAGTTCGCCGAGGATGAATTCACGGCGCGCGGGCATGATTTCGCGGTGTTCGTCCGCCACCTCGATGTGGATTACCTGCGGCCCGTCCTGCCGGACACCACCGAGCTGGTCGTTGAAACCCAGGTGGTGGAGATCGGCAACACTTCCTTCACCACCCGTCAGGAGATCAAGGATCGCCAGGGTCGGGTCGCCTGCATCGTCGAGTGCGTGCAGGTGGCGGTGGATATGAACACGGAGCGTCCGCGTTCGATCACGGAGAAGGAAGTCAAGATCCTTACTCGTTCGCCTGATGTTGATCAGCTGGAGCCGGGTGAGTCCGACAAGTGACATTGGAGTCGCTGCGGATCGTTGATGGCCGCCCGGGGTTGCGCTCACTCATTGATCGCGCCGTCGGCCTCGACGCTTCTGCCTCCGCCCGCTTCCGTCAGCTTGATGGGCAGTCGGTGGATGTCTTCGTCACCACTCCGTTTCAGGTCGTTGCTTCCAGGCGGATCACTGGTTCCGCCTCGCGCGACGGTGCGGTCGTCGCCGCCACCGACTTGCTCGATGCACTGCGGGATGAGGCCGAGGACATAGGTCCGGCGCGGGACCCGAATTGGCCGGGCGCGTTGCCGCCGGCCTCGGGTTTCGCGATCGTCGATACGCTTCCGGTGCAGGTCGTGCGCGAATTGGCAGACAAGGGCCAGGCGCTGGCCCGCCAGTTTTCCGGGCCGCTGGGCCCGCCCGCCAGCCTGCTGGATCAGGCAGTGATCACGCTCGACGGCACCGTCGAGGTCCCCATGCGCATGATCTTCGCATGCACCTCGCTCGGGCTCATCCCGGGCTTCTCCGCCCCGATTGATATTCCCCGCCACCTGCGGGTATCCACCACTGGGCGGTGGGTGCGTATCGACGCCCCCTTCGGCTCCGTCTACCGCTCCACCTCCCTGTCGCTGTTTTAGAGCAAAAAGGCTCCCGCCGCTGCCGCGCCGGCCGCCACCGCCCACGGCGGCAGCTTCCACAACGCCAGCGCCAGCCAGCAGGTGACGGCGATGGCCAAGCTCGCGGTGCCGGTGATGCCATGCGTGATCACGGGGTCCCACAGTGCCGCTGCCAACAGGCCCACGACCGCGGCATTAATGGCGGTGAAGGCTTTGCGGACCCCGGCTAGGTGGCGCCAGCGACCCCAAAAATGCATCCCGCCGACCATGAGCAACGCCGCTGGGGCGAAGATGGCGACGGTGGCGAGTATCGCCCCAGGGATTCCAGCATCGACCGCCCCGAGGTAGGACGCGAAGGTAAACAGCGGCCCCGGCACCGCCTGCGCCGCCGAATACCCGGCGAGGAACTCGGCCTGGTCAACCCACCCGGAGGCTACGGTTAGGCGCTCCAGGAGTGGCAGGACGACGTGCCCACCGCCGAACACAAGCGAACCTGCCTGGAAGTAGGCGGCAGCGCGACCGCCGACGGCCGCAGCGGCAACGAGCAGGGCCGTGAACAGGCCGAGTGCCAGGGAGGCCGCGCGGAACGACACGGGCCGCAGGTCCCCCCGCGTGACACCCGGAGTGGATTCTTCGCGCATGACCAGCAGACCTATGAGGCCCGCTCCGGCGATGACCGCCAGCTGCGTCAGCGACCCCGGCACCGCAACGACGATGAGCCCGGCTACCACGGCAATCGTCGCCGCCACGGGGGTCGACGCCATCGCCCTCGCCATCCCGCTGACCGCATGGAAAACTACCGCGACGGCCGCAGCGAGCAATCCCGTTATCCACCCCTGTTCAGCACCGCCTTGTGCGAGGAAGATCCCGAACGCTCCGAGCGCCACCGCAGAAGGGAGCGTGAACATGAACCAGGCCGCAAACATCCCGGCCCAACCTGCCCGGTGGTAGCCCAGGGCCATTCCGACCTGCGATGATGCTGGACCCGGTAAGAACTGGCCCAGGGCGACCAGTTCAGCGTAGGCCTGCTCGCTCAGCCATGACCGACGCGCGACGAATTCTTCCCGGAAGTAGCCCAGGTGCGCCGTCGGGCCACCGAAGGCGGTGATTCCCAGCAGGCCGAAACTCCCAATGACCTCGAGAAGGGGACTGCGCTGTCGGCTCATCATTGAGATGTTAAGCCAGGACTGGCCTGTGCGCTTGCCAAGCAGTCGACGGTATTCCTTCAGTACTGTGAAGAGGTATGCGCATCGGTATTCCACAAGAAGTGATGAACAGCGAGGGCCGCGTGGCCTTGACCCCCTCGGCCGCCGGCACCCTGGTGGCAGACGGGCATGAAGTCATCGTCCAGCAGGGAGCGGGGCTGGGGAGTTCCTTTCCGGATGCGGAGTATGAGGCCGCCGGGGCGCGGATCGTGCCCACGGCGGAACAGGCTTGGGGCGAGGCGGAAATGGTGCTCAAGGTGAAAGAGCCCTTGGAGGAGGAGTTTCCGTTCCTGCGCGAGGACCTCATTTTATTCACCTACCTCCACCTGGCCTCCTCCCGTGAGGTGACGGAGGCCTTGCTCAACGCCGGCACCACGGCCCTGGCCTACGAGACCGTCACCGATGCGCGTGGCGGGTTGCCCCTGCTCACGCCTATGAGCCAGGTCGCTGGTCGGCTCGCGGTGCAGGAGGGAGCGCACCACCTCATGAGCCCGAAGGGCGGGCGCGGCGTCCTGCTCGGCGGCGTGCCCGGCACATCACCGGCGAAGGTGGTCGTGCTGGGTGGCGGCCAGGTCGGGGCGTCGGCGGTCGCCATCGCCCAGGGCCTACGCGCCTCGGTGACGGTCCTCGATCTCGACCCGGGCGTACTCGCCCGCTTCGATGACATCTATCACGGCAATGTCCGCACGATCATTTCTGATCAGCTCACCATCGAATCAGAGCTTCTCGACGCCGATCTGGTTATCGGCGCCGTCCTCGTCGCCGGGGCCAAGGCCCCGACCCTCGTCCCCGACAGCCTGGTCGAGCGGATGAAGAGCGGGGCAGTGCTTGTCGACGTCGCCATCGATCAAGGTGGCTGCTTCGAATCCTCCCGCAAGACCTCCCACGAGGAGCCCACCTATCGGGTGGGGGAGACCCTGTTTTATTGCGTGCCCAACATGCCGGGCGCTGTCGCCAACACCTCGACCCGCGCGTTGACCTCGGCGACCCTGCCGTATGTCCGCGCGATGGCATCGCTGGGGGTGGAAGGGGCCGTCGAAAAGCATCCCGGCCTCGCGCCGGGCCTTATGACCGAGGGTGGACGGCTGATCAGTGAACCTGTGCGGGCGGTGTTCCCGGATCTGGCTGATTAATCAGCATCGCCGCGACCCGCTGCATGTGATCCCAGATCGCATGCCGGTGGGCGGGCGGAATGGTCTCCTCGTCGATCTGGGCTAGCGAATTCTCCATAAGATCGAGCCAACGAATGGCCGCGGCCCGGTCGACGGGAAACTCTTGGTGGCGCCGCCGCAACATCGGTGCCCCACGCTGCTCATTGAACGTGGTCGGCCCGCCCCAATACTGGGCGAGGAACCACTTGAGGCGGTTTTCGGCGCCCTCCCAGTCATCCTCGGGGTACATCGGCCCGAGGATGTCGTCGGTGCGGACCTGCTCGTAGAAGCCTGCGGCCAGGCGGGTGAAGGTGGCATCGCCACCGACGGCGTCGTAAAGCGATTGACTCATGGCTCCACCTTAAAGCCGCCGATACCGTGTGGGTACGGCGTGCTGATCCCCGCAGCCTGCATATCGGAAAGCGTCTGGCTGAGGAGGCGGCGCTGCACGGTCCATTGCTTGGCGGGGAGGGTCTTCACAGATAGGCGCAGGCTGAGGTGGTCGGGGGCGACATCGGTAATGCCATTGAAGGTGGGATCGCCGAGGACGAAGTCCGAAATCGCGGGGTCCGCCACTGCCTTTTTCGCCGACGCCAGGATCACATCCGCCGCCTTGTCCGTGTCATTCGATAGGCCGATGGGAACCTGGATGCGCGCGATGGAGAATTCGTCGGAGAAGTTGCCCACGCGCAGGATCTCCCCATTGCGCACGTACCACAGGGTGCCATCAATGTCGCGCAGTGTGGTCACGCGGAGGGTGACCTCCTCGACCTCGCCGGTGATGCCGTTGCCGACGTCGACGGTATCGCCGACGCCGTATTGATCCTCCAACAGCATGAAAATGCCGGAGAGGAAGTCCTTGACGAGCGACTGCGCTCCGAAGCCCAACGCAACGCCCACCACGCCTGCAGAAGCGATGATCGGCGCAACATTAACGCCGAGCGTGGACAGGATCGCCAGCACCGCCCACGACCACACGAGGATCGCCGCGGCGGATTTAGCCACGTCAGACAGGGTGCGGATGCGGGTAACGCGCCGCGCTTCCTGTGTCTGGCGCAGGGCTTCGGCCTGGGCGCTGGAATCCGCCTCCTCTCGCGGACGGCGAGTGAGCGTACCCGCGATCTTTGGCAACGAGATCTTGGTCGTGGCGTTATGCCGGGCCAGCCGGTCGATGAGCCGCCGAAGTAGCCAATGCGCCACCGAAGCCACGAGGAGGGTGAGGAGGATGTGTAACGGCTTCTCAATCAGCCATGATTGCGTCGCCGGCTCGCTCCACCAGGTGTTTAAGGTCTGCCTTGTTGTTTCCATGTTCATACGCCTACGAGGGTAGCGCGTGGAGGGGTGTGAATATAAGTGCGGTGGCAGGTTCGCTCGAAATGAACCGCTTGGTCTATAGTTGCGACAAGTTTGTCCGCCCCGTCGACCACTACTGAGAGGGAAGAACCGACATGAACAACGGTTTCTCAACCGCCTCGATCCACGCCGGCTACGACCCCGATGGCCTCTACGGCTCCATCAACACTCCGATCTATGCGTCGACTACCTTCGCCCAGAACGGCCTCAATGAACTTCGCGGCGGCTTCGAATACACCCGCTGCGGCAACCCCACCATTGACGCCCTTGAAAAGACCATCGCCGCGCTCGAAGGGGCCAGCCATTGCCGAGCATTCTCCTCCGGCATGGCCGCCACCGACGTCATCCTGCGCATTCTCCTTCGCCCCGGTGACCACCTCATCCTCGGCCACGATGCCTACGGCGGAACCTGGCGTCTCATCGACGAAGCTTACGGAGCGTGGGGGGTGGAATACACCGTCGTTGACACCACCGACGTTGCCGCCGTCGAAGCCGCCGTGCAGGACAACACCAAGCTCATCTGGCTAGAAACGCCCTCCAACCCGGCGCTCTCGGTCACCGATATTGCCGCCGTAGCCTCCATTAAGGGCGACGCCGCTTTGGTAGTGGACAACACCTTCGCCTCCCCCTACCTGCAGCAACCCCTTGCCCTGGGCGCGGACCACGTGTTGCATTCCACGACGAAGTACCTCGGCGGGCATTCCGATGTCGTCGGGGGAGCGGTGGTCACCAACGACCCCACCCTCGACGAGCAGCTGTTGTGGTTCCAGGGTGGCGTAGGCCCCGTCCCCTCCGTCTTCGACGCCTACCTCACCGCTCGCGGCATCAAAACCCTGGCCGTTCGCATGGATCGCCACTGTGACAACGCCGAAGCCGTGGCCGCGCACCTGGAGGCGGCCGACGTCGTGGCCAGCGTCCTCTACCCGGGTTTGCCCTCCCACCCGGGACACGAGGTAGCCAAAGCCCAGATGAAGCGTTTCGGCGGCATGATCTCGGTGCGCTTCCACTCTGAGGACGCCGCCCGCGCCTTCTGCGTCAACACCACCCTCATCTGTCTGGCTGAGTCCCTCGGAGGGGTGGAATCCCTCCTCGAACATCCCGCGACGATGACCCATCAATCGGCCACGGGCTCGCAGTTGGAGGTGCCGCGCGATCTAGTGCGCATCTCCGTTGGAATCGAAGACATTGAGGATCTCCTCGCGGACATCGATGTCGCCCTGGAGGCGGCACGGGCGGTGGAGCGCTAGGCAGGGGCAGGAAAGACGAGGTGGGGGAGTTGGGCACCCTGAAGGTAATATAAATGAACCCCCATATGCGTTAGAGGATATGAATTAGCTAATATAGGCCTAGTGAACATCCCCTCCAAACGTCCCCCCGCGTACGTGATGATCGCAGACCAGCTTCGAGGTCGCATCGAACGCGGCGAGTTGCTGCCGGGCGATCGCCTCCCCGCAGAGCGAGAACTTGTCGACGAGTTTGGGGTGGCCCGCATGACTGTGCGCCACGCATTGGACATTCTGCAATTAGAGGGGCTCATCGACCGCCGCCGGGGGCGCACAGGTGGCACCTTCGTGCGAGGGATTCCCCCGGTCCTGGACCTCACCTGCATTGATGGCCTCATGCCTCAGCTGCGGGAGCGGGGGCTGACAGTCACCTCGACGATCTTGGAAGCCACGGAAGAATCGGCGTCGCCAGCCGTTGCCTGTTCCCTAGACCTGGAAGTGGGCGAGCCCGTCTTCCGTGTCAGCCGACTGCGCCATGTCGACGGCACGCCCATGTTCATTGAAATCTCTTATTTTCCGGCCGCGCTCGTTCCGGGTCTCCTCGAGGAGGATCTTTCCGAGTCCCTCTATGCACTCCTCCGTAACAAGTGGAATCTGCATCCGGCGCGGAAATCGGAAACCATCAATCCTGGCATCGCCTCCGGGTGGGAGCAGGATAAGCTGCGCATCTCCCGGAACCTGCCGTTGCTGCGCATCTCCCGCGTGGCCGAAACAGCAGATGGCGTCAAGATCGAGTTTTCCGAGGATGCCCTGCGCTCGGACGTCACCCAGATTCGCGTGATTACGGATACAACGGCGGCGTCGGATTAGCTCCCACCGGGTGTGCCCTGCCAAAATTCTCTAGAATCCATCAACCGATTTCCAGCGACCTGCGGAAACGCTAGGTACTACCTTAGATTCTAGAGAATTTTGGCACCCGATTGATTCTTTGGCTTCAGCACAAGCGATACCCGGAGCCACGAATCGTCTCCACCTTCTCTGCGCCAATCTTCTTGCGCAGCGTCCGAATGTAGACGTCCACGACGTTGGAGCCGGGGTCGAAGTCCATGCCCCACACCATGCTCAGCAGTTGGGCACGGGAAAGGATCTGGCCGGGATGTCGCATGAACGTCTCGAGGAGCCCCACCTCGCGTCGGGAAAGGTCCTTCCACGTCGAACCCACTTGGACTCGTTGAGTGCGCAGGTCGAGGATGAGGTCGCCGCGGGTGAGCTGGAATCCTCCGTTGCCGGCGTCACCGACCTTGTCTGCCAGGCGCAGCCGCACCCGGGCGAGGAGCTCGGCGAATTGAAACGGCTTGGGCATGTAGTCGTCCGCGCCGCCCTCCAGGGAGCGGATGCGATCTTCAATTTTGGTGCGGGCGGTGAGGACAATGATGGGCAGGGTGACCCGCAGTATCCGCAGCTGTTCGAGGACGTCGGCGCCGTCCATGTGTGGCAAGCCGAGGTCCAAAATCATCAGATCGAAGTCACCGGACCGCGCCATGCCGAACGCCGCGGGACCGGAGTCGACGACGTCGCAGGCATAGCCAGCGGCGGTGAGACCTCGGTGGATGAAGTCGGCGATGCCGCGGTCGTCTTCAGCGATGAGGATCCTGCTCATGGGAGTTCTCCTTCTTCTGGGGCGGGGATCTCGAGGCCGAAAACTGAGCCCACCCCGACGGTGGATTCGACGAAGGCACGCCCGCCGTGGGCTTCGCCGATGGCGTGGACTATCGAAAGCCCGAGGCCAGCGCCGCCCGGGCGGGTCGTGCTGGGGTGGGAGCCGCGGGTGAAACGGCTGAACAGTCGCTCTTGTTGAGCGGGGGGTATTCCGGGCCCCCGGTCGCGGACCCAGATGCGGAAGATGCGGTCGGCGCCGGAACCGGAGTATTCGGAAACGAGGTCGATGAGTCCTTCGCTGTAGCGGAGGGCATTGCCGTAGAGCTCGAGTATGGCCTCGGTGACGCGCTGTTCGTCGAGGACGACGGTGCCCTCGGCGACGTCGATAAGCGAGATGCGATCGCTGAGGATGGTGGCTTTGTCTTCGATGTCGATGGCGAGTTCGGCGACGTCGCAGTCGGCGAGGCGGAGGAAGGCACCGGAGTCGGCGACGGCGAGGGTAAGGAGGTCATTGACCATGCGGGACATGCGGTCCAGTTCCGCGGTGGCCAGCTCGATCGAGCGGGTTTGTTCAGCGGGCGGGGATGCCTCCAAAAGCTCCAGCTGCCCACGCACCACCGTGATGGGAGTGCGGAGTTCGTGGCCGGCGTCGTCGACAAACTGCCGTTGGTCTTTGTAGGCGGTCTCGATGCGGTTGAGCATCTTGTTAAAAGTGGTGGCCAGTTGGGCAGTTTCATCGTGGCCCTCGACGGGGACGCGCTGGGTGAGGTCGGTGTTGTTGATCGCGGCGGCGACCTCGCGGACCCGGCGAAGCGGGGCGATGATCTGCCCGGCGATAAGCCACCCGATGAGGATCGCGGCCACCACGCCGCCGACGCCAATGAGGCTGAGCATCCGCACCTGAGAGGCCACTGCGGCCCGAGCCTCGGCGGTAAAGTACACCACGGCAAAGTGCGAGATTGGCTGGTCCTCGCCGGTGAAGAAGGAAATCCGACCCCAGTGAGCGCGACCGCGTTCGGGGTCGTCGTAGATTCCCGAGGCCAGAGCTGAGTCGAAAACTTCGTGGACCAATGGTTCGGAGGGAACCAGTGGGGCGGGGTGTGAACCGCTGAGTGAGCTGAGATCCATCTGAATCAGTCGCCCATCAGTGAGGCCGACTATCGCCTCATTATCGTCGGGAATCTGGCGGGAGAGGTATAGCTCAATGAGCTGCGCAGGGGACTCAAACGTGGTGTTGGTGGTGGGGTCTTGCCCCTCATCAACGAATCGGAGGAACTCGCCGATCTCTTGCTCTACTGCGGTGTTGGCGCTGTCCGAGGACTCCGAGAGCATGAGAGAGCGGGCAATGAAGATGACGCTGATGAGAGTCACCACCACCACGGCGGCAATCCATATGACGATTCGCCACCTCAGAGATGCCGCGACGTGGCGGATCTCCTTCCATGCGATTCTGGGCGGGCGCATGGTTAGTCGTCGTCCCCGCCGTCGTCATCGTCATCGTCGTCGTAGTTCTGGACGTTGAGCGGTGCCTGCGGGGCCTGCGGGGCCGGAGCAGGAAGAGGAGCAGGAAGAGGAGCGGGAGCGGGCACCGGTGCGGGAGCTGGCACTGGCAACGGCTCCGTCGCTGATTCGAACGGGCCCTCGGCGCCGTCGTCGGAAGCGGGAGGCGTCGACGTGGGTTCGAGGGTCGGTGCTTGCATGGTGATGGTCGCTCGGGTGGAGTCGATGCGCGGGCCCTGGTCCTTGTTGGCTAAGGCGGCTCCGACGAGCCCGACGAGGAACAGAAGACCCAGGATCGCGATGAGTGGTGCGAAGCGGCTGAAGCTGCTCATGGTTGCACGTCCTTCTCGTGGTGGAATGTCTGCTGTTCCTATTGTTCAGCCGTGTCGTGAAACGTCAGTGAGGTGCAGATGAAAGCTTCTTCATCTGCACCTCCCTTGCAGCTAACTGGCGTCGACGCCGCGATTCCGCAGCGCTCGCTCTACCCGGGAGCGTTCCTCGGACACCGCGCGGCGCAGGCCGGAGGGCAGGTCACGCTCGAGGAAGCGGTCGGCTCGGGCCAAGCCCTCGGAGCTGATGTCCCAGGACGGGTAGAGCCCGACGATCGCCTGCAGAGCCATCTCGGTGGATAGCCGCTGCCACACGTCTTCGGCGACGTCGAAGTAGGGTTCAGCGAGGGGAGCGCGGGCCGCGGCGGAGCCGGGGTAGCTCAGGCCCTCCAACTTGTGGCGGGCGGCCAGGTTGGACAGCTGACCCGCGACGACGTCGTCGAACACGCCGCGCTTGACCTCGACGGTGTTCACGGCGGCTGCCGCGCGCAGTGCCGCCTGTTCGCCGGTGGCGCTGCGATCCTTGGATCGCTGCTCACCAATCTGCTTATCGACGTCCGCGATCGCCCCGTAGGCGATCAGCGCAGCCAATGCGAGCCAGCGCAGCTCGGCATCCTCGGATTCGACGAGCACCTTCTGCAGGTAGTCGGCGGTGACGTCGTTGAGTGGTGCCTTGGCCAGGGCGTGCTCGAATACCAACGACATGTCGGCGCCGGATTCGCGGACGCCGGCGAGGAGGGTGTCGGCGAGCAGGTCGCGGCCTTGGCTCTCGGCCCAGGTGGGATCAGCGTAGCTGCGCAGGGCGGTGGAGGCCTGGGCGAGGATGCGCTCGAGGACAGCCAACTCGGTCTCCGCGGGGGCGCCCAAGGCGACGAGGCGGATGAAATCACGGGCCTTCATCACGCCGGCGCGGGTGGCTTCCCAGGCGGCGGACCAGCAGAGGGTGCGGGCCATGGGGTCGTCGAACTTATCGATGTTGTCGACCACGAACTTCAGCGAGGCCTCGTCGAGCTGCATGAGGCAGTAAGTGAGGTCGTCGTCATTAACTAGCACCACATCGGCGGCCGACAGGCCGACGAGCTCGTCGACGGGAGTCGACGCGCCGGTGACGTCGAGCTCGACGCGGTGGGTGCGGGAGACGCGGCCGTCGATAAGCGAGTAGAGACCGACGGCAATGCGATGGGTCCGCAGCTCACCCGCGCCGGGCTCGGCGCCGGATTGTTCGACGGTGAAGGAGGTGTAGCGGCCGTCGTCGGAGACCTCGAAGACGGGGGTGAGCTGGTTAATGCCCGTGGTCTTGAGCCACTGGTCGGCCCAGCCGGAGAGATCGCGGCCCGAGGCGGTCTGCAGGGCGGCCAGCAGGTCATCGAAGGTGGCGTTGCCCCAGGCATGGTCGGCGAAATGACGGCGGACGCCGGCGAGGAACTCCTCGCGGCCGACGTAAGCCTGGAGCTGCTTGAGCACGCTCGCGCCCTTGGCATAGGTGATGCCGTCAAAGTTCTGCTCGACGGTCTCGATGTCGGTGGCATCGGCAAGAATCGGGTGCGTGGAAGGCAGCTGATCCTGCTGGTAGGCCCAGGATTTCTCGACATTAGCGAAGGTCACCCATGCCGTGTCGTACTCGGTGGCCTCGGCCTGGGAGATGGCGGCGGCCCAGGTGGCGAAGGACTCATTGAGCCACAGGTCATCCCACCACCGCATGGTGACCAAGTCGCCGAACCACATGTGGGCGAGCTCGTGAAGGATGGTGTCGGCGCGGCGCTCGTAGCGGTAGTGCGTGGCCTTGGACGTGAACACGTACTCGTCGCGGATGGTTACAGCACCGGCGTTTTCCATGGCGCCCATGTTGTATTCGGGGCAGAAGATCTGGTCGTACTTGCCAAAGGGGTACGCCATGCCAAAGTGCTCGTGGTAGAAATCGAAACCCTGCTTCGTCTCCTTGAACAGGCGGTCGGCGTCCAAGTGCGGGGCGATGGAACGGCGACAGAAGATGCTCATGGGCACCTCCAGCTCCGTCGGCTCGCTCGCGGGGGTCTCCGCATGGTGGGTCAGCTGCCCCTTCCACGTGGAACGAACCTCGTGGTAGCGGCCGGCGCAGATGGCGACGAGATACGTCGACAGGGGGTAATCGATGCGGGACGTATGCACCGCCGAGTCCTCCTGCATCGTGGTGCGCTGCGGCGCGTTGGAGATGACCTTCCACGCACTGGGAGTAGTCACCGACAAGCTATAGGTGGCCTTGAGATCCGGCTGGTCGAAGCAGGCGAACACGCGCTTGGCATCCGCCGTTTCGAACTGGGTGTACAGGTAGACCTGGCTATCGGCCGGGTCAACGAAGCGGTGCAAGCCCTCACCGGTGCGGGAATAAAGGCACTGCGCGTTGACGCGAAGGACGTGGCGGCCGACGGTGAGATTATTCAGCGCAATGCCGAAAGTCTCGTCGTAGCCGTTCTTATCCAAGGTCAGGGCCTCGGAGCGAATATTCTTCCCATCCAGGTACACCCCATCGATGCGCTTGGCCCGCAAATCGATGAAGGTGGAACCCGGCTCCCGCACCGTGAACTCGACGGTAGCCAGGGAGGAAAACTCCGTATCGGACTGGGTCAGGTCCAAAGCAATGTCATAATTGTCCACTGTGAGCAGCCGGGCCCGGTGCGCGGCTTCTTCTCTAGTGAGGTTCGTGGAGGTCATGAATGCGTCTCCTTCGACGTCGACGGACAAAACTAGATCAAATGCAAGCGCTCATGCAAGCGTGTCTTAGCGCCCAGCCTAATCCGCTCCTATCCTGGCGAGTATGACAACTAACACAGTTTCTTTTTGGTTCGACGCTACCTGTCCTTTCTGCTGGCAAACCTCCCGCTGGATCAAGGAAGTAGAAAAGGTCCGTGACATCTCCGTCACCTGGATCCCCATGTCCCTCGCCGTGCTCAACGACGGCCGCGATCTCGACCCCTCCTACGCCGCCGCAATGGAAGCCGCCTGGGGCCCCGCCCGCGTCTTTGCCAAAGTCGCCATGGAAGAACCCGCCAAGCTCGACGAGCTGTACACCATCATGGGCACCATGATCCACACCCAAAAGCAGGGTGGAAAGAAGGGCTACGGCGCCTACGACGAGATCATCGAAGCTGCCTTGAAGGAGGCTGGACTCAACGCTACCTACGCCACCGTCGCCAACTCAGATCAAGTCGATGAGCAGCTGCGCGAGTTCCACCAAAGCGCGATGGACCAGGTCGGCGACGACGTGGGCACCCCCGTGATCAAGCTCGGCGACACCGCCTTCTTCGGTCCCGTGATCACCCGCGTCCCCACCGGCGAGGAAGCCGGCGAGCTTTTCGACGCCGCCGTCCGTCTCGCCCAGTACCCCTACTTCTTCGAAATCAAGCGGTCGCGGACCGAAGGTCCGCAGGTCTAAGCGGGTTAAGGTTGGTTTTGGGGGCGGCGCGGGGGTAATCGGCGCTGCCCGTTGTGGCAGTGGAAATTTGCTTAGGTTAAGCTAACCTCTGGTTTCTTACAGTGGGCTGATCTCTTCCTCAGTTTCCTCATCCTACAAGGGGTTTTACATGCGCTTTAGCACCCGTCTCGCCGCTACGGCCGTCGCTGTGTGCGGCTTGGCTGCAGGCCTCGTCGCTTGCGGCTCCGGCGATTCTTCCAGCACCTCTGCCACGACTGGTGCCGGGGAGACCTCGGCCGCCGCCGCCGATGGCCCGCTGGTCATCTACTCGGGCCGCAGCGAGGATCTCGTTGCGCCGCTGATCGCCGATTTCGAGAAGGAATCCGGCATCGACGTCGACGTGCGTTATGGCAGCACCTCCGAGCAGGCCCAGTTGCTGCTCACCGAGGGTGACGCTTCTCCGGCGCACGTGTTCTTCTCCCAGGAGGCCGGCGCACTTGGTCTGCTCCAGGACAAGGGAATGCTGACCAAGGTTCCCGAGGAATCCTTGAAGAAGGTCCCGGCGGGCTTTGCCTCCGAGGACAAGGAATGGGTCGGCGTGACCGGGCGCGCACGCGTCGTGGCATATGACAAGGAAGCGGTCGAGGAAGCGGACGCCCCCGACACCGTCGCTGAGATGGTGGACCCAAAGTGGAAGGGCAAGCTGGGCGTCGCCCCGACGAATGCGTCCTTCCTTGCGTTCGTCACCGCCATGCGTGTCACCGACGGCGAGGACGCCACCCGCGAGTGGCTGCAGAAGCTGGCTGATAACGAGCCCAAGACTTATGCCAAGAACGGCGATCTACTTAAGGCAGTCGAGGCAGGCGAAGTCGAGCTCGGCCTGATCAACCACTATTACTGGTACGCCGAGGCCGCCGAGAAGGGCGCGGATAACCTGCGCGCCCAGATCAAGTTCGGCGCCGACGGTGACTTGGCCGCCCTCGTTAATGCCACGGGCGTCGGCATTCTCAAGAACGGCGAGGGCCGCGAGGATGCGAAGGAGTTCGTGGAGTTCCTGCTCTCCGCTGAGGGGCAGAAGTACTTCGCAGAGAAGACTTTCGAATACCCGCTCGTTGAGGGCGTCGAAGGCCCCGCAGGCGTTCCGCCGCTGAGCTCGCTCAAGGTTCCCGACGTGGATCTGTCCAAGTTGGGCACGGTGGAAGAATCTGCCGCACTGATCGATGAGGCCGGTCTGACTGTCAATTGATCAACCGTTCTAGCCTGAGCGGCCGACGTGCACCCGCACGTCGGCCTCTTCGGCGTTTCTCCGTCTCCTCCTACCCGGTGCTGGTGACGCTGGCGCTGCTGAGCGTGGGAGTGGTGGCGACCCCGCTGATCTTCCTGCTCAGCGAGGCCATCGCCGCCCCGAATGATCGCATTATCGACGCCCTCCTGCGTCCCCGCACCGTCACCCTCACCGTCAATACGCTGTTGTTAACGGCGGGGGCGACCGTGGGAACCTTGCTGGTCGGTGTGCCCAGCGCTTTCGCCCTGGTGCGCACCAATCTCATCGGGCGCCGGTGGTGGTGGGTCGCGGCCTCCCTGCCGCTGGCCATCCCCTCCTACGTGGCGGGTATGTCCTGGGTCAGTGTCATGCCGCTGCGTGGCTACTGGGGTTCGGTCCTCGTGCTCGTGTTGGTCTCTTCGCCCTATGTCACTCTGCCCGTCGCGGCTGCCCTGCGTCGGGCCGATACCGCGGTGGAGGATGTGGCCCGCACCCTGGGATTGGGTCCCGTCCGGGCGTTTTTGTCCATGACACTGCCGCAGATCGCCCCCGCAGCGGGGGCCGGAGCACTGCTCGTAGCGTTGTACACCATCTCCGAGTTCGGCGTGGTCGCCGTCATGCGCTATCCCTCGCTGACGCCCGCGGTGCAGGCGGCCTTCTCCGGTTCCTTCAATCGGGAGCTGGCGATGGTGCTCTCCTTGCTTCTCGTCTTCATGGCGCTGCTGGTCGTGGCCGCCGAGCGCGCCCTGCGCCGGCCCGTCGCTGCGCTAAAAGTCCGCGTCAACGCCACCCCACGCGTCCACTTGAGTTGGCGCGGGCAGCTGGCCACCTGCGTCGGGATGGGCACCATCCTTATCGCCGCGGTTGGGGTGCCCATCGCGGTGCTGCTCTACCAGTTGTCGCTGAGCGTAGCTGGCCGCGAAGTCGACGTTGCCCGCTTGCTGGCGGCGGCCCGTACCACGGTGTTCCTCGGTTTTGCGGGCGCGTTGGTAGCCACCATCCTCGCTCTGCCCGTGGGCATTCTGGCTGCTCGCCGCCGCACCAAGCTCGTCGCCGGATTGGAATCGGCCACCTTTCTCGGTCACGGCCTACCCGGCATCGTCCTCGGCCTCTCGATGGTCTACCTTGCTTTGGCCGTCGTGCCCTCGCTCTACCAAACCGTGGGCTTGCTCGTCATGGCCTACGGCATCCTGTACGTGCCCAAGGCGATGGGGTCGGTGCGTACATCGGTGGCCCAGGTTCCGCCGTCCTTGGAAGATGCCGCGCGCACCTTGGGTCGCTCGCCCCTGCGGACGTGGACCGACGTCACCGGAAAGCTGGCGTGGCCGGGAATCGCGTCGGGGGCCATGCTCGTGGCACTGACCGTCATGAAAGAACTACCGGCCACGCTGATGATGCGCCCCACCGGAGTGGATACCCTGGCTACTCGCCTGTGGCAGCTCTCAGACATTTCTGCCTATGGCGCCGCTGCGCCTTATGCCCTCATGCTCATCGCCGCAGCCAGCATTCCGGCTCTGGTGCTCGCCCGTAATCCTGGAGGAACCCGATGACGTCCGCTTTGACCGTCTCCGGCCTATCAGCCCGCTACCCCGGATCCGACGCCACGGTGCTGCACGAGGTCAACCTTGACGTACCCGAGGGCGAACTCCTCGCCGTGCTCGGCCCGAGCGGTTGCGGCAAGTCGACATTGCTGCGCGTCCTTGCCGGTCTCATGCCCGCCACCGCCGGCACGGTCGATCTGGCGGGGCGGCGCGTCGTCGATGGCCCGACCGGCGTGGCGCCCGAGCACCGCAACATCGGCCTCGTCCCTCAGGACCCCTCCTTGTTTCCGCATCTCGACGTCGCCGCCAACGTCGGCTTCGGCCTGGGGCGGCGCCGCCGCTCCGTCCCGGAGCGGGTCACTGAGCTTCTCGACGTCGTCGGCATCCCCGAGCTCGCCCACCGTCGCCCCGACGAACTCTCCGGGGGACAGGCCCAGCGGGTGTCTCTCGCCCGGGCGCTCGCCCCAAACCCAGACTTGGTGCTCCTCGACGAGCCTTTCTCGGCCCTCGACGCTGCTCTTCGCGTGCGTCTGCGCAGTGAGATTCGCGGGATCTTGGCAGCACGCGGGGCCACGGGCCTACTGGTCACCCACGATCAGGACGAGGCCCTATCCACCGCCGACCGGGTCGCCATCATCAACGCCGGACGCATCATCCAATGCGGAACCCCGGAGGAGGTCTACTCGCGGCCCGCCACGGCGTGGGTAGCTGAGTTCGTCGGTACGTGTTCGCTCCTGCGGGGTGTGAACGACGGGCACACCGTCACCTCTGTGTTCGGCACCTTTCCCACGCCTTCGTCGTTGCCCACCGGCGAGGTCCTGGTCGTGGTGCGCCCCGAACAAGTGCGGGTCGTCGAGGACGGTGAGCTTGGTGTTGAAGCGGTGGTGGCGGCCATCGAATACTCCGGGCATTCCACCCGCTACCTCCTGCGCAGCTCGGCATCTGGGGAGGAAATCACCGCCCGCGAGTTCGGTCCCGCACGCCATGCGGTGGGGGAGAAAGTCACGGTTGCGGTTAGCGAACGACTGCATGCGGTCGCCAGGTAAGATCAACCGCATGCGCGTTTACCTTGGAGCTGACCACGCCGGTTTTGATATGAAGAACATCATTGCCGCCCACCTGACTAAACAGGGCCACGACGTCATCGATTGTGGCGCCCACACCTACGACCCGGACGATGACTACCCGGCCTTCTGCATTGAGGCCGCCTCCCGCACCGTTAACGACCCGGGTTCCCTGGGCATTGTCCTCGGCGGTTCGGGCAATGGCGAGCAGATCGCCGCCAACAAGGTCAAGGGGGCTCGTTGCGCCCTGGCCTGGTCGCCGGAGACTGCCCGCCTGGCCCGCGAGCACAATAACGCCCAGCTCATCGGCATTGGTGGCCGCATGCACTCCGAGGAAGAGGTCCTCGCGATCGTCGACGCCTTCCTGGATCAGGAATGGTCGAACGCGGAGCGCCACCAGCGTCGCATCGACATCCTCGTGGACTACGAGCGCACTGGCATCGCCCCGGAACTCCCGGAGGACTAGGCAGCGTAGCGCTGTCGCACCGATTCTTCTCGACGTCCCGACACCGCGCACCCCAGCATCAGCAGGCGGAGGGCGCGCTCGGCGGCGTCGATAAGCAATTGCCGTCCGTCCCGGACGGCATCCTCGAGTGCCATCGGCACGGTCATGATCGACTGGATCGCACCGATGCCGACGTCGTGAACCTGCGGCGCACCCTTGCCCAGCGAGCCAGCCAGCGCAAGAACCGGGACGCCGGTGGTTTGTGCACGGCGGGCGACTTCGGCGGGGACTTTGCCGCGCGGCGTCTGGAAGTCGATGGCACCTTCGGCCGTGATGACGAGGTCTGCGGAAGCGACGAGCTCGTCGAGGTTCGCCGGGGAGGGGAGGTCGCCGAGGAGCACTTCGAAGCGATCCCGGGCGGTGGCGCCCAAGGCCATGAGCCCGGCGCCGAGCCCACCCGATGCGCCTGATCCGGCCCCGAGGTGCAGGTCGGCCTCAGGTTCGAAAGTCGACGTCAACAGATCCGCCCAGCGGTGCAGGGCCTTTCCTAGCTGCTTGACCTGCTTCTTACTTGCCCCTTTTTGGGGCCCGAAAACCTCGGCGACGCCCGTCGACCCCGTGAGCACGTTGTGGATGTTGCAGGCGAGGGTGATTTCGACGTCGGCAAGCCGGGGGTGCAGACCACTGGTATCGATGCTCACCGCCTGGGCCAATCCCGCGCCACCGCGCTTGATGTCCACGCCATCGTCGTCGAGGATGCGCGCGCCGAGGGCGCTGAGCGCTCCCGCCCCGCCGTCGGAGGTGCCGGAGTCGCCGCAACCGACGACGATCCGGTCGACCCCGTGATCGAGGATAGTGGTGATGAGCTGGCCGACACCATAGGTTGTCGTGGAGGTAGGATCGCGCAGATCCCGCGGCACGAGGCTCAGGCCGGCGGCGGACGCCATCTCAATGACGGCGACCGATTCCTCCGGAAACTCCAGCCACGTCGCGGTGACTTTCTTACCCACCGGCCCCATCACCTTCGCGGTGTGCAGGACGGTGCCGGGGCGGGCAGCGAGGATCTCGATGGTGCCCTCACCGCCATCAGGGACGGGGTAGAGGTCGACGCGGACGCCGGGCAGGACGCGGCGGACGCCGGCGGCGATGGAATCAGCGACTTCGACAGCCGACAGGGACTCCTTGAAACCAGAAGGCGAGACGAGGACGCGTTCGGGCAGGTACATAGTCATGATGTGAGCTCCTAAAGGAAGAGGGGAAGGCCGAGGATCGGCCAAATGAGGAAAGCGAACAAGGCGGTAACCGCCAGGTGCATCGGTGCGAGGAGCGCGGAGATGCGCATAAGGTCGGCGGTGTCGTAATTCGGGTGGCCCTCCTCGCCGCGGAAGATCGCGAGCGGCTTAGCTGAGGCGGGCAAAGTGTGGCAGAACCCGGCGGCGGCCGTGGAAATGAAGGCAATGGCGACCGCGCTCATCCCAAGCGACGGGGCGATAGCGATGACGATCGGTACCAGCACCGCGGAGCGAGCCGAACGGGACTGAATAACCAGGTGCGCCGCTGTCGATACCGCGATGACCAGCAGGACGAATAGCCAACCGGGCGTATTGCCCGTTAAGCCCGTAGCCAGTACCTTGGCAGCTCCGGATGCAGACAGCGCGTGGCTAATGGCAATGGTTGCGGTCATGAACAGCAACAGAGCCCAGGGCACCTTTTTCACCGTCGCACCAAGATCCTCCGTGCCGAGGTAGGGCGACGTAATGAGCAACGCTCCCAGCACGGCGACCATCGCCGGTGGTATGCCGTGAATGTCCTCGCTAAACCACAATGCAATGGACACACCCAGGATCGACAGGGCACGGGTCTCGGCGGAGTTGAGCCTCGGGCGCAGCTCCACCGTGTCGGAGAGACCCTCGCGGGTAATGCGGAGAGTGCTTTGGCGCTGCGCAGACGTACTCAGCGCCAGATAAGTAATCTCCGCCGCCAGGTGCGAAGTGACCAGCGCGAACGGCAAACCCAACACAAGCCAGCGACTGAAACTGAACCCGGACATCCCCGAACCAGTGAGAATTTGATCGGTGATGAGGTGAGCACCGGCTCCAATGAGCGAGGCCACCGCCGAGAACAACACGACTCCGGGCAGCGCGATGGCCAGCACTCGGCGGTACCACGCGGGCAGCACCGGGCCCAGAGCCAAGAACACCGGCAAGATAAGTGCGGCCCGACCGCTGGTCGCCGGAACCGCAAACGCGGTGCACACCGTCGCGAGTGTGAGCAGATGCAACAACGTCCGCGGAGAAGAGATCCCCACGCTGAGCCACACCGCCGCGCGGACCGCCAGCCCCGTTGAGGTCACCGCCGAGGCAATAATGAACGCGCCGATGAGCAACCAGACGGTGTCATCGCCCAGCGGGGCGAACATATCCTCCACGTCGATGATGCCCAACAAGACGACGATGCTGGCCGCACCAAGGGCCACGAACGTATCCGAGACTTTCGAAAACACCCAGAACCACACCGCCGAGGAGAACACGACGAGGGTCGCGCGGGCGTCGCCGCTGACCTGATCCGGCAACGGAACAACGACGAGCCCCATGATGAGCAACGCGGCGACGATCTTGGCCACGTTGGTGGCCGTGAACGCCGGACGCCTCCAGGACGTTTTGGCCGTGGCTAACGGCGGGGGAGGG
This sequence comes from Corynebacterium atrinae, assembly GCF_030408455.1. NCBI lineage: Bacteria > Bacillati > Actinomycetota > Actinomycetes > Mycobacteriales > Corynebacteriaceae > Corynebacterium > Corynebacterium atrinae. The sequence continues at coordinate 2,028,507 of NZ_CP046977.1, read as the reverse complement.
GTAGTAGCGATACGAAGGCTCATGACGCCACCTTCACCAGCGGCAAGTCCACCCCGAGGGAGATCCCCGCCCCGGATGGAGACTCAGCCCAAGCGCGGCCGCCGTGGTGGTCCGTTACCGCGCGCAGCAGCACCCCGGCCAGCTCCCCGCCGTCGTGATCTGCAGGTTGCCATTCAAACAAGCCCTCCAGGGCCCCCGGCTCCAGGCGCGCCGGGCCACTCAGGCTAATCCGCAGCTGCGCATCGTGGATACTCGCGCTGACCTCGGGCGGAGCATCGAAGAAGCGGGCACACTCGCTCAACGCCAGCGCGACCAGCTCCCGATCCACCGCGAGAGTGGCTTTCGGCAGTGGTCCCACCAAGCAGGCTTCGGGAATTCGCGTGACGACGTCCCCGACCACCACCTCCGCAGCCACCGGCGCCGTGGCGCCGTGGTCACCGCGCACACCCGGCGGAATGCCCGCCAGCGCCGCCAGCACCGCCGAGCTTGGCTCCGACTGGCGGGATGCACGGGTGAGGATGCCGCGGTGGGCGGCATCGGCGGCGTCGATACGCTGGTGAAGGGCGAAAACTGCCTCGTCGTGGATCCGCCGGGCAACCACCCACGCTAACGCGGAGGCGAGGACCAAGGCGCCGAGACCGGTGAACAACATCGCGCGGAGGGTCGCGTTGACCGCCGCAGTATCCGTATCGGTGAAGCGAGCGACCACGAGCGAGCTTTCCGTGCCAGCGATCGCGACCCTGCCCCAATGAACTGCGCCGCGCTGCTCATCCTGGAAGACACCCGAAGTCTGCGGGGAAGAAGTAGCGGCCTCCACTAGCGGCTCCCCAGCCAACAGCGGTCGCGGACCGAGGTCCGTCTGCATCAGCTGTCCATCGACCACGCCAACGAGCGCCTCGTCCGGATGAGGAATCTGCCGCGAGAGAAACACCTGAAGCAGCCGATCAGGAGAATCGAAAGGCGCGGCGGTCTCCGGATCGAGGCCCTCGTTGGTGAAAGTGAAGAACTCCTCGATCTCCTGTGCCACATCCTCATTCGCGGACTCAGCAACCCCGGACTGCAAGACCGTACGAGTGGTGAGGATAAGCGCGATGAGCGTGATCGCCACCAACGCGATGAACCAGCCGATGACGCGGCGTCGAAAAGCGGTGAATGGCGCGGAAGGTGTGTTTGTCATGAACACCATGGTTGCCCGCTGGTGTGAAGAGACCATGAAACCGACATGAAAGAGCTTTCATGTGGCTATTTCTAGCCCGTGACATGCAAAACCGGCCCGTGGGCTGGGTTCCCAGGGCCGGTCTTTTGTGGCTTAAGTGCTAGAAATCGAAGTCGAAGCCGCCATCGAAGAAGCCTCCGCCGGCGTCACCGCCGCCGAAATCGCCACCTCCCATGTCTCCCATATCTCCCATGTCTCCGGCGTCGCCCATGTCACCCATATCGGCTGCTTCGGTGCCGTCACCGGCGCCGCTGGCGAACTCGTTGGCCCCGTAGTTCACACCAGCCATGCCCGAGAACATCGCCGAGAACATCATCATCGACGCCGCAGTCCACATGCCGGTAGCCATGGCATCCGCCCACCACGGGCGCGAGTACCAACCAGCCGGCACCGGACGACCAGCAACGTTGCCGCCGGGGTAGTAGTTCGGGGTCTCATCGGTAGCAACTGGCGAGGCCGTGAGAACCTGGCCGTCCTGCTCGATCGTGCGTCGCTCCGTCACCTTGCCGGCATTGCGCTGGCCCTCCAGAGGCGGCAATTCCGGCCCGGGGGTCATGCCCATAATCTCGCGGGCGGCATTCATGTAATGCAAGCCCTCGAGAGCTGACTCGCGGGCCAGCTCCGCCTGGCGCACCGTCGTCGCGGTGGAAATCGCCGAGGCGGCGGCGTTGTAGCGCTCAGAAGCATCAGCAATCGCCTGTGTGGACGCAGTATCGTTGCCAGCGATGGTGAGCACCTGGGAGCCGAGGCGCTCGATCCAGCGTCGGGCGTCTGCCTGGGCATCCTCCAGCTTGACGGTCTCAATCTCGGCCGTCTTCTGCTTGGTGGAACGGGTGGACAGGTAGTACAAGCCGCCACCAATGATCGCGAGGATAAGTAGAGGTTCCAAGGAAAATCACTCCGGTCTGTAAGTAGTTGTCTCCCATACAACGCACAACCTGCGCACAAAGTTCCAGTTTTCGCGAACGGGTGCGGATGGGTTAAACTAGTCCAGCGCACGCAGGGGAATGTCGTATAGTGGCTAATACCTCAGCCTTCCAAGCTGAAGACGCGGGTTCGATTCCCGTCATTCCCTCCACGTAAATCAACCCCTGACCTGGCATGATCGCCGGTCGGGGGTTGTGTCGTTCCCGTCCGGCTAGCGGGGCGGATCTCGTTTGGCTACCCCAATGTATGCTCGCTTGGAGCGGAGTAGTTAAACTTCGGTATCACCTACGGGGCGTGGCGCAGCTTGGTAGCGCACCTGCTTTGGGAGCAGGGGGTCGCAGGTTCAAATCCTGTCGCCCCGACGTAGGGGGTCACTGTGGTGGCCTCATATATCTTTTACCTTCAATGTGAAACCAGGAGAGTTCTTCGTGAAGAGTTCCGTCGAGAAGTTGAGCGACACCCGCGTCAAGCTCACCGTCAATGTTCCTTTCGAGGAGCTGACCCCGGAGATCGACCAGGCCTACGCTGCCATCGCACAGCAGGTCACCCTCCCGGGCTTCCGTAAGGGCAAGGCTCCGCGCCAGCTTATCGACGCCCGCTATGGTCGCGGTCCGATCCTCGAGCAGGTCGTCAACGACATGCTTCCGTCCCGCTACCAGGCCGCCTGCGAGGAAAATGACCTCGTCGTGCTGGGTCAGCCGAGCGTCGACATCACCAAGATCGAAGACAATGACTTCGTCGAGTTCGTCGCTGAGGTGGACGTCCGCCCCGAGATCGAGGTCCCTGACTTCTCTGAGCTTGCCGTCGAGGTTCCGGCCATCGAGGTCAACGACGAAGCCGTTGAAGAAGAGATCGACCGCCTCCGTGGCCGCTTCGGTGAGCTGAGCGACACCAACCGCAAGCTCAAGACCGGCGACTTCGCCATCATCGACCTCAAGGCCACCGTCGACGGCGAGATCGTCGACGAAGCCACCACCGAGGGCCTGTCCTACGAGATCGGCCAGGGTGACCTCATCGACGGCCTCGATACCGCCCTGCGCGGGCTGAAGTCCGACGAGGATGCCGAGTTCACCACCACCATCGTCGCCGGTGAGCACAAGGACAAGGAAGCCACCGTGGCTGTCCACGTCCAGCAGACCAAGGAGCGCAAGCTCCCCGAGTTCGACGACGAGTTCGCTCAGATGGCTTCCGAGTTCGACACCGCCGACGAGCTGCGCGAGTCCATCAAGTCCCAGGTCGAGGATTCCAAGAAGGGCGAGCAGGCCGCCGCCATCCGCGACGAGGTCCTCAAGGCCGCCCTCGCCAAGACCGATTTCGCCCTGCCGGAGTCCATCGTCGACGAGCAGGTGCACAACCAGCTGCACTCCCTCCTCGGCCAGATGGCCCACGATGAGGATGCCCTCAACGAGGTCCTGAAGTCCCAGGGCACCACCCGCGAGGAGTTCGACAAGCAGGTCCACGACGACGCCGAGAACGCCGTCCGCACCCAGCTGTTCCTGGACACCCTCGCTGAGCAGGAAGAGCCGGAGGTCTCCCAGCAGGAGCTCACCGACCACATCCTGTTCACCGCCCAGTCCTACGGCATGGACCCCTCCCAGTTCGTCGGCCAGCTGCAGCAGTCCGGCCAGATCGCTAACCTCTTCGCCGACGTGCGCCGTGGCAAGGCACTCGCCGCCGCCATCTGCCGGGTCTCCGTCAAGGATGACCAGGGCAACGACGTCGACGTCACCCAGTACTTCGGTGAAGAAGACAACGCCACCGACGACGTTGAGGCCGAGTCAGAAGACTAAATCCTCAACCCCCGGCCCACGCCTCGCCACCGCTGCAAGCGGTGAGCGGGGCGTTCGTCGTCAAGCAACAGCCATCGAACGCTGATAGCGAACAGAGAGGCGGTTTGCCCGACCGCGCTTGTAATCTAGAGACACAAACGAGAACTACAGGAGTTTGACTAACATGACTGACCAGATCACGATGACCTCCCCCGGGGCAGGTATGAACCTGGGTGACTCGGTGTACGAGCGACTACTGCGCGAGCGGATTATCTTCCTCGGGCAGCAGGTGGACGACGAAATCGCCAACAAGCTCTGCGCCCAGATCCTCCTTCTCAGCGCCGAGGATCCGACCCGCGACATCTCCCTTTACATCAACTCGCCCGGCGGTTCCGTCACCGCCGGCATGGCCATCTACGACACGATGAAGTACTCCCCGTGCGACATCGCCACCTACGGCATGGGCCTTGCCGCCTCCATGGGGCAGTTCCTGCTCTCCGGTGGCACCAAGGGCAAGCGCTTCGCCCTCCCGCACGCTCGCATCATGATGCACCAGCCCTCCGCCGGCGTCGGAGGAACCGCCGCCGACATCGCCATCCAGGCAGAACAGTTCGCCGCCACCAAGCGCGAAATGGCCGAGCTCATCGCCGAGCACACCGGCCAAACCTTCGAGCAGATCACCAAGGACTCCGACCGTGACCGCTGGTTCACTGCCGAGCAGGCCAAGGAATACGGGCTCGTAGACCACGTGGTCAGCCACGCACAGGGCTCGATCAGCAACTAGGGAATTTAAGGAGACACAACATGAACAACGGATTCCAGATGCCCCAGTCGCGCTACGTCCTGCCTTCCTTCATCGAGCAGTCCGCCTACGGCACTAAAGAGACCAACCCCTACGCCAAGCTCTTCGAGGAGCGCATCATCTTCCTGGGCACCCAGGTCGACGACACTTCCGCGAACGACATCATGGCGCAGCTGCTCGTCCTCGAGGGCCTCGACCCCGACCGCGACATCACCATGTACATCAACTCGCCCGGCGGATCCTTCACTGCCCTGATGGCGATTTACGACACCATGCAGTACGTCCGCCCCGACGTCCAGACCGTCTGCCTCGGCCAGGCCGCTTCCGCCGCGGCCGTGCTGCTCGCGGCCGGTGCCCCCGGCAAGCGCGCCGCCCTGCCGAACGCCCGCGTGCTCATCCACCAGCCCGCCACCCAAGGAACCCAGGGTCAGGTCTCTGACCTCGAGATTCAGGCTGCTGAGATCGAGCGCATGCGCCGCCTCATGGAGACGACCCTTGCCCGCCACACCGACCGCACCCCGGAGCAGATCCGCATCGACACCGATCGCGACAAGATCCTCACCGCCCCGGAGGCCAAGGAATACGGCATCATCGACACCGTCTTCGATTACCGCAAGCTCAACGGCTAGGTAGTTGCGTGGTTAGGGGCCCTTCGGGGCCCCTCTTTTTTGCTTATCGACGCCCACGTTCTTCCCGAGGTCACCGCGGGCACTCGATGGGGTCTATTCCTCGGCCGCCTACCTGGAACTTTTTGGGGTTCGTGGTGACGGTAGGGCCGGAACTGGCCGTCGGGGTTCTTAGGTCACCACGAACCCTCAGTCGGATTGTTCCGGTGGCTGCTTACCTGTGCCTTTTGGGGTTCGTGGTGACGCTGGCGCTGGTTCGACCCCGCGTGGATTCTTGTGTCACCACGAACCGTGAGTCGGGCGACTTCGAGGCTGGTTGCCCTGCATTTTTGGGGTTCGTGGTGACGGTAGCGCCGGAACTGGCCGTCGAGAGTCCTTAGGTCACCACGAACCCCAAAAGACCAAGCGCGACCTAGAGCTCGTCGAGGACGCGCGGCAGCTCGGTACGGGTGCGCACGCCGAGCTTTCGGTATACGCGGGTGAGGTGGTACTCGACGGTTTTGGCGGAGAGGAAGAGCTCGCGGGCGACTTCGCGGTTGGTGGCGCCGTCGGCGACCATTTTGGCGATTTCTTCTTCTTGGGGGGTGAGGCCACCGGCGCCGGTCGTGCGGGTACCTAGGCCACCGGCGCGGCGTTCGCGGTTGCAGCGCTCGACGAATTCGGTGGCGCCCATTGCGGCGAAGACTTCTCCGGCGCGGGCGAAGATTTCGTCGGCTTGGCGTCGGCGACCGAGTCGGCGGAGGACTCGGCCGTATTCGTAGAGGATGCGGGATTGGTAGGAGGGCATGGCGAGTGAGTCGATGAGTTCGACGGCTTCTTCGAAGCGCCGGATGCCGCCGTCGATGTCGCCGCGGGCCATGAGGATGCCGGCGCGGGGGACGGCGAGTTTGGCGGTGAGGGAGGTGATGCCGGAGGAGGCGGCCTTTTCTTCGGCGGCGGTGACGATGGCGTCCGCTTCGTCGATGCGGCCGGCGAGGACGAGTTGTTGGCCCCAAACGTCTTCCCAGGGCCAGAAGCCGGGGTGGCTGGTATCGGTTTCGCGGCCGATGTTGACGAGGGTTTCGCCGGCGCGGTTGACTCCGGCGTTGTCGCCTTCGATGGAGGCGATGAGCATGCGGCACATGGCTGAGGGGATGCGTTGGATGACGAAGGTGTCGTGGCTGAAGGTGAGGCGGTTGACGTAGGAGCGGGCGAGTTCGCGGTCGCCTCGGAAGGCGGCGATGGAGGCGCCGGTCCAGAGGAGGAGTGGTTCGAGGAATTTGATACCGAAGCGTTCGGCGCGGGCGAGGCCGCGTTCGACGACGCGTTCTGCTTCGCGGTATTCGCCGAGGAGGAAGAGGGTGCGGGCGAGCCAGCCGTCCATCCATAGGGAGATGCGTTCGGAGCCTTCGCCTCCGGAGTTGAATTGGAGGTATTGGCGGGCGGAGACGGGGTCGTCGTGGACGAGGGAGATCCAGCCGGCGGCCATGTTGCGGCGTTGGGCTTGGGTGGGGGTTTCTCCGGGGAGGGGAACGTCGGGTGGGATGGTGCGGGTGAGGGCGCTCGTGCCGATCATGGCGATGTATTGCGCTTCGATGCGCATGGGGGAGCCTTCGGGGGCCCAGTCGTCGGTGATGGCTGCCCAGTCGACGACTTTTTGGGGTTCCCAGTTGGCGAGGTGGATGAGGACTTTGCGGGAGGCGACGCGGGTGCGCATGGCGGCGTCTGTGGAGCGCGTTTCTTCGAGGGTGTCCCAAGCGCGGTCAATGAGGCTGGTGGATTCGGAGCGACGTCCTTCGTGGAGGGCAAGGTAGGCGCGCATGGAATCGACTTTGACGTCGCGGGAGACGCGGGAGAGGGCACCGGCGTGGAGGCGGGCGCGGGGGATGTCGGCGGCGGCGATGAGTGATTCGATGGAGTTGAGGTGTTGGTCGTGGGAGACGTCGGGGGCAGAGGCGACTCTGGAGGCGAGGGAGAATAGTTCGGCGGCGCTGAGCCATTCGCCGGCGGCGGCGAGTTGTTCGGCGCGTTCGGATAGTTGCTGGCCTACGCCTTCGTTGCTGCCTTCGGTGCCTAGTGCTTCGTGAATGAGGGCGGCGTCGAGGTTGTTGGCTGCGTGGTGGTAGCGGGCGGCACGGCGGTGGAGGCGGGTCACCTCGGCGGGGCCGGTGGTGGCACGGATGACGGCGCGGTCGGTGGGGTGGACGAATTGGACGATGGACGTGCCGGTGTTGGGGACGATTTCGAGGAGATTGTTGTTGACGGCGGCGTCGAGAAGCGATCCGTTGAGGTCGTCGGCGAGGAAGCGGATGAAGTCGGGTTGTCCGCGGCCGGTGCCGGGGAGGATGGCGACGGCGCGAAGCACCGCATCGATCGACAGGTTGCGGGTGCGGCGGTCGAGTGCGGCACGCCAGGGGGCGGGGATGGGGATTTGGGGGTTGGACAGGCGCCAGTGGTCGGCGGGGGCGGCTTGGAGAACTTCGCGGATGCGGCCGGGGCGTCCGCCGGTGATGTCGCGGAGTTCGGAGGCGGTGAGGGGGGAGAGGTGGGCGCCGACGACGGAGAGGGCGAGGGCAGCGACGTCCCCGACGTCGAGTGGGGGGATCATGACGGATTGGTCGGCGAGCTCGCGGAGTTGGGCCATGGGCAGGTCGGCGCTGCCGTCTGCGGCGTCGGAGGCGGTCATGATGAGGGCGAGGCGCCCGCGCTGGAGGCGGCGGGTGGTGGAGATGAGTTCCTGGAGGGAGGCGGCGTCGGCCCAGTGGGCGTCGTCGATGACGATGGCGGTGGCGGCTCCTTCCTGATCGACCAGGTCAAGCAAGCTGTCGGAGCCGCCACCTCGGGCAATGATGTGCCGAACCAGCGCGCCGGAATCGCCTGCCTGCCAGGACAGGGCAGAGACGCGGATTCCGGCCCAGCCTGGCAGGGAGCGGCCGATTTCGCGGACCAGCGAGGATTTACCGGAACCGGCGGGCCCGGTGAGCATGAAGATGAGGCCGCCGCCGGATTCCAGTTCGGTGACCTCGTCGATCATCGAGCGAAGCATGGGCGCGGTTGTCGCTTGGCTCCCTAAGTTGTGGGTGGTGAACACGGTACCCACGCTAACACCCTCCTGTGGTGATCATCCCTGGTCGCCACCGGCTACTGGCAGAATCGTGCCGGTGATGTAACTTGCTTCCCGTGAGGCGAGGAAGACGATGGGGGCGGCTTGTTCGGCGAGGGTGCCGTAGCGTTTGAACAGGGAGGATTCGATCGTCTGGTCGACGATTTCCTGGTACCACTGTTTGCTTTGCTCGTCCTCCGGGAGGGGTCCGCGCTGGACTTTTCGTGCTGGGGCCAAGGTGCCGCCGGGGGCGGTGCCGACGACCCGGATGCCCTTGTCAGCGGCTTCGAGGGCCAACGCGCTGACCAGGGCGTTGACGCCGCCTTTGGCGGCCGCGTAGGGGACGCGGTTGACGCCTCGGGTGGCCACGCTGGAGATGTTGACGATGGTGCCGGGGACGGGGGCGTCGATAAGCGCTGGTAGTTCGGCCCGCACTGACCACAAAGTGGTGAACAGGGAGCGGCGGATCTCCCTCTCAATTTCCTCGGGGGTGTAGTGCTCGAAGGGCTTGGCCCAGATCGTGCCGCCGACGTTGTTGATGGCAGTGTCGATGGAACCGAGCTTCTCGACGCCCGCGTCGACCATCGCCGCAGCTCCCTCCCAGGTCTCCAGGTCCGCTACCGCGGACCCGACGATGCCGTCGGTCACCTCCGCCAGCTCGGCGGCGACGTCGTGGACGAGCTCGGAACGATCGACGAGGAAGAGCGAACCATTCTCGTGGGCGATGCGGTGGGCGACGGCCTGGCCGATGCCCTGCGCAGCGCCGGTGATGAGGACGTTCTGCCCCTGAAAGCGATTCGGGGTGATGAACTCGGGGGCACTCATGATGTCTCGATCGCTTTGTGCATGGTGGAAATGGCGTGATGGTTGTGGCTGACCAGCAGCTCACGGACCCGGAGCATGTCCTTGGCCTCGATGGCGTCGATGATGTCGAGGTGTTCCTGCGCGATGCCGGGTTCGATGAAATCGGCGTCGGCCAAGGCCTCGTCCATCGCCGCGACGGTGTTGAGGTTGGTGTAGGACTGGAGCATCGCGTCGTTGCCGGCGCGGCCGAAGAGGAAGCGGTGATAGTCGTTGTTGGCCGCGATGTAGGCGGCGGAGTCGGTGATCCGATCGCCGTCGATGAAGGAATTGGCGCGCTCGGCCAGCTGGCGGAACTCCGCGAAGTCTTCCTCGTCGAGCAGGTTGATCACGAGCTCGATGACGCCGAGTTCGAGGGCCAGTCGGGCGTTGAATTGGGACTCGGAATCCGCCTTGGCGCGGTGGATCTCGCCGGTCTCAATCCCCGGCGCTGAGACGGATACCGATTCGAAGCCATCCTTCTCGCTGCGGGTGACCTCCGAGGTGGGGGCACTGGGAGTTCCGGCGGCGGAGCTGAACTTCTCGTAGTAGAAGCTGCCCGGCGGGTTGGGTTGGTCATTGAGGAAGGTGCGCACGGCCTCGACCATGGGCGGAGGGCCGCACAGGTAGACATCGGCTTCGCCGTCGTGGAGGTGCTCCTCGTCGGTCATGTGCTGCGTGACGTAGCCCTTGCGCTCGTTGTTCGACTCCGGGTCGGAGACGACGGTGAAGTAGTCAAAGTCGGGGAGGCGATCGCGGAAGGCGTCGAGCTTGTCCAATTCGACGAGGTCGTGGTCGAAGGTGGCGCCGTAGATGAGCCGCACGGGGACGTCGAGAAGCTCGTCCTCGGTGAGTTTTTCCAGGATGGACATGACCGGGGCCAGTCCGGTGCCGCCGGCGAGCAGGAGAATCGGGTTGACCGGCTCGCGCAGGAAGAAGGAGCCCATCGGGCCGGTGAGGTTGAGTGTGTCGCCGACCCGCGAGGTATCGGTGAGGTATTCACTCATCATGCCGCCCCGGGTTAGCTTGACCAAGAAGGTGACGATGTCCTCCGACGGCCCCGAAGAAAACGAGTAGGAGCGGTGCCAATCCGCGTTCGGCGGCGCGATGTTCATGTACTGGCCAGGCAGGTACTGCAAGGACTCGCGATCCTCGATCTGCACGGCGAACTTCACCGTGGACTCCGACAACCGCTCCAGCTCCGTGATGGTGCCCACCAGCGTCGATGCCCCGGTCTTGGCCAGCACCGATGTCGTCGCGATCTGCACGACCATGTCCGTGTGCGGCTTGGTCTGGCAGGTGAGGATGTAGCCCTCGGCGGCTTCCTCCTCGGTCAGGGCGTCGTCGATGTACTCGCCCTCGTCGTAGTCGCCGGATTCGCAGAAGGATTTGCACGTTCCGCAGGCGCCGTCGCGGCAATCGAAGGGGATGTTGATGCGGGCCTGGTACGCAGCGTCGGCGAGGGTTTGGTCGTCGTTGCACTCGATGAAACGGGTGATGCCGTCCTCGAAGGCCAGGGCGATCTGGTGGCTCATGGCGGGCTCCTTAGAGTTGGTAAATGTCGACGACGTGGTGAATGAAGTCGTTCTTGAGCACGATCTTCTTCTTGCGGATCTTCAGCTCGGGGCCGCTGGTGTCGATGGTCAGCCACGTCGTCCCGAAGTAGTGGTCCGTCGTCTGGTAGCGGTAGTAGTAGGAAATCCAGTTGTAGCGAACCTCCACCTCTGCTTCTCGACGATCGAGTATCTCCAGGTTGGTGAGATAGTGGCCGGTCCGCGGTTCCGGGATCGATGTCGCAGACGACCGCTCCGTCCGGATGCGGAACACCCGGTCTTCCAGACCGCCCCGGTTGGGGTAGTAGATGAGGGAGATCTCCTTCTTCGGGTCCTGCGTGAGGGTGTCGTCGACGTCCCAGGCGGGCATCCAATAATCGACGTCCTCGTGGTAGCACTCGAGCCACTCTTCGAACTTGCGGTCATCGAGTAGGCGATTCTCGAGGTAGAGGAAGTCCTCGATCTCGGTGCGGGTGATGTCGGTAGACATGTTCTTCGGTTCCTTTTCGGTGTCGGGAGGTTAGGCGCGGGAGCGACGGCGGCGTCGAGAAGCGGGGGCAGCGGAGGATGCTGCTGCCTTGGCGGCAGCGCGACGCTGGGCAAATGCGACGGTGGCGGCGGAAGAATGCTCATCGTCCTGGACGAACTTGTTCTTCGCGGTGTCTTCAGCGTCGACGGCCCGGAGCATGACCTCCTCCCAATAGCCGTGCTGAATGGGGTAGAGGCCCTCGTCCTCCGTGCGAGCGCCGGAGGACAACACGGAGGTGAGCCCGAGCTCGCGAGCCTTGTCATTGAGGCCGGGCACCTGCTGGTGGAGGCCACGAGTCATGTCGTTCCAGGGGAAGGACGTGGCCAGGTAGGTCTTCTGACAGGAGCGGAATTCCTCGAGATCATCCGGGGTTGCCATGCCGGTGGCGTTGAAGAAGTCCTCGTACTGGCGGATGCGGGCCTCGCGCGCCTTATCCGACTCACCCTTCGGAGCGATACACCAAATGGTGACCTCGGTCTGGTCGACGCCCTTCGGCTCGAGGCGGCGGATCTGCGTGGAGAACTGATCCATGATGTAGACGTTGGGGTACAGGCACAGGTTGCGCGAGGCACCGACCATGAAGTTGCCGCGGGCCTCGCCATGCAGCTCCTTCAAGGTGTCCAGGCGATCGTAGAGGGGGCGATCCTCCGGGTTGGCCCAGTCCGTCCACAACAACAGGTGGCCATTGGGGAAGGAGAAGTACCCGCCGCCCTGCTCGCCCCATTTGCCGGCGTCCATCGCCTTGGTCTCATTCTTCGACTCGCCGGTGCTGCGCCTGGAGGTGGTAGCGGCGTAGTTCCAGTGTGTCGAGGAGACGTGGTAGCCGTCCGCGCCGTTCTCGGCCTGCAGCTTCCAGTTGCCGTCGTAGGTGTAGGTCGAGGATCCCTTGAGCACCTCCAGGCCCTCCGGGGACTGGTCAACGAGCATATCGAGGATGACGCGGGCATCGCCCAGGTGCTCCTCCAGCGGAACCACATCGGCGTTGAGGGAAGCGAACAGGAAGCCCCGGTAGGACTCGAACTTCGGGACCCGGCGCAGATTGTGAGACCCTTCCGTGTTGAAATTCTCGGGGTATCCACCGTCCTTCTCATCCTTGACCTTGAGCAGGGTGCCGTCATTGGAGAAGGTCCACCCGTGGAAAGGGCACGTGATGGTCGTGCGATTGTCCACCTTCTTGCGGCACAACATCGCGCCGCGGTGTGAACAGGCGTTGATGAGGCAATTGAGCTCGCCATCCTTGCCGCGCGTGATCACGACCGGCTGGCGGCCGATGTTGGTGGTGAAGTAGTCGCCGACCTCGGGGATCTGCGAATCGTGGGCCAGGAAGAGCCAGTTGCCCTCGAAGATGTACTTCATCTCCAGGTCGAAGAGCTCTTGGTCGGTGAAGACTTCGCGGTTGACTCGGACGATGCCTTCCTCTGGTCGGTTCTCTAGAGCGCGAGTGAGGATCTCGCGGGCGATGCTGGTGGTGGTCATGGCGGTCATGGTGGTCAGCTCCTGTGCTTGGGGACGGTGTGCGAGGATGAGTTGCTGCTCATAGTTGCCGGTTATTCAGGCGGGCGCCCCAGGGGATGCCCTAGGAGTGGTTCAGGGGGTGGCATGCGAGTTCGTCTGCCTTGCCGACGTGATAGGGGAGGTGCTGCGCAAACGGTGTTTTCGGGAGCACTTTGTGGGACCTAGGGGAATTTTGGGGAGTGGTCGGGGTTGCCGGCGCTCGTACCCTGGCCATGTGGCTATTGGTCGGCGAGGCCCTGGACAGGGCGTTTGAGGTGCTTGTGCAGGGGCTTTCGAGGAATGTGGGGGTAAGTTTGGCGCGCTGATCTACCCCCGAAAGGGCGGTTCTTCATGAGGGGGTTACCTAGGCTTTCGCCAGGGTGGGGTGGGCGACTTTTGATAGGTTCGTTCTCTCTGCGGCCCTGACCTGCGGGGATGAAATTAAAGCGGATCGGCGGGGCTCGCGGGGTCGATGCCTGCCGGAAACTTCCCCTTGCCATCGCCCCGTGAAGTGGGACACAGTGGTGACATTCCAGCGATTGCACCACTCTCGCTGGCTTCGTCAACTTCCGCCAGCCATGAAGAAACCCACATCCCGTTAGGAGACACCCCGCATGTCTTTTGAAAACCTTTCCGGAACCGAGGGCGACCCCACCGCCAAGGGCTCCGGCAACGCCGCCACCGACAAGTTCAAGGGGGAGGCCGTCAAGTCGGACACCTCCAAGGACCGCGCCAACGCCATTTACACCGACCTCCTCGCCGCCATCGCTGAGGTCGCCCACAAGCACGAAGTCACCTACGACGAATACCGCGTGCTCAAGAACTGGATGATCCAGGTTGGCGAGTACGGCGAGTGGCCCCTGTGGCTGGACGTCTTCGTCGAGCACGAGATCGAAGAAATCAACTACAACCGCAACGATTACACCGGCACGAAGGGCTCCATTGAGGGCCCCTACTACGTCCCCAACTCCCCGGAGCTGCCGTGGAAGGCCGAGATCCCCATGCGCGAGCAGGACAAGGCCGCGCAGCCGCTCATCTTTAAAGGCCAGGTCACCGATATTTCCGGCAACGGTCTCGGCGGCGCCACCATCGAGCTCTGGCACGCCGACGAGGAGGGCTACTACTCCCAGTTCGCCCCCGGGATCCCCGAGTGGAACCTCCGCGCTACCTTCGTCAGCAATGAGAACGGCGAGTTCGAAATCAAGACCATCCAGCCTGCTCCGTACCAGATCCCGACCGACGGCCCGACCGGCTGGTTCATCGAATCCTACGGTGGCCACCCTTGGCGCCCCGCCCACCTTCACCTGCGTGTGAAGTCCCCGGGCTACCGCGAGATCACCACCCAGCTCTACTTCGAAGGCGGCGATTGGGTGGAGAATGACGTCGCCACCGCCGTGAAGCCGGAGCTCATCCTCACCCCGACCACGGACCCCGAGACCGGCTACAACGTCGTCGTCTACCCCTTCGCTCTGGACAAGGAAGACTAGTCTTTCTCCACTCTTGCCCCACGTCCCCGATAATGGGGCCGTGGGGCATTTCCCATTACTAAAGGAGTTCGCAGTGTCAGATCTGACCATCACCCGGGTTGACACCCGGCTTCTCGACGTCCCCCTCATCCGACCGCACGGATTCGCCACGTACACCGCCACGACGCAGCCCATCTTGCTAGTCTCCGTCGTCCTGGACGGGGGAGTAACCGGCTTCGGAGAAGGCGTCGTCCCAGGTGGAGCCTGGTGGGGCGGCGAAAACGCGGAAACCATGAAGGTGATCATCGACGGCGAGCTGGCCCCCATCATGATTGGCCGCGATGTCAACGACCTCGCTGGCATCATGGCCGACTTCGAACGTTCGGTGGCCAACATGCGCTTTGCCAAGGCTGCCTGCGACATTGCCATGCACGACGCCTGGGCTCGCGCCCTCGGTATCCCCGTCCGTGACCTGCTCGGCGGCCGCGTTCGCGACGACATCGACGTCACCTGGGCCCTCGGAGTTCTCCCGCTCGACGAGGCAGTCGCGGAGGTCGAAGAACGCATCGCCTCCCACGGTCACTCATCATTCAAGCTCAAGATGGGTTCCGGCGACCCTGCGGAAGACACCCGCCGCATCGTCGCACTAGCTCGCGCGCTGGAGGGCCGGGTCGGTTTGCGCATTGACGTCAACGCCCGTTGGGACCGCATCACCTCCCTCAAATACCTGCCCCAGCTTGCCGACGCCGGCCTCGAACTCTTCGAGCAACCCACCCCCGCCCACGATCTCGCCACCCTCCGCGAAATCACCCAACGAATCGGCGTACCCGTCATGGCCGACGAATCCGTCTGTTCCCCAGCCGACGCCCTCGCCGTGGTCCGTGCCGAAGCCGCCGACGTCATCGCCATCAAAACCACCAAACTTGGTGGCCTCCTCGAATCCAAAAAGACCGCCGCGATTGCCGAAGCCGCCGGCCTCGCCTGCCACGGCGCCACCTCCCTCGAAGGCCCCTTCGGTACCGCCGCCTCCCTCCACTTCGCCTGCTCCACCAAAGCCATTTCCTACGGCTCCGAACTCTTCGGCCCCATGCTGCTCAAGGAGTCCTACACCACCGAAGACCTGGTCTACGCCGATGGCAAGGTCACGCTTCCCGACGGCCCCGGCCTGGGACTAGAGCCAGACTGGGACAAAATCAACCACTTCACCCGCTCATGAAGTCCACCTGGCTCATCCGTATCTCCATTGGATTCCCCGCAGGCATCGATCCGGAAGTCCGCGCCGACCGCCTTTCGCGCGTCCGTGATTACGTGCAGTCGTGGCCAACCGCCGCTGTGTGGCAGGTGGTGGGCGGGCTGGATCTGGTCGCGGTTGTCACGGCGGCTGATCCGCAGGTGCTATTGGCTGGTATGCCCGCTGGTTCCTGGCTGGACGTGAGCGTGGAGGCGATGGTGGGTCTATGAGCTGGGCGGTTTCGCTGCACTCCTGCTTCCGACCTGCTTCCGTCCTGCTTCCGGTCGTGAGGAGGGCGTCGCGATCACCCCAATTTTCGCAGATTTCGGGCCATTCGCGTCGCGATCACGCCTGATCCCGACCCCCTCCTTCCGACGCGAGCCTTCCGCTACCTCAAATCCGCCATCCGCCGCAATGGCTACCCGACCCGGATGTGGATAACCTCCGGCGCGATCCGGTGCTGTCCACAGATTCCCTAGCCCCGGCGGCGTCGGCAAGCAGGACGCTGTCGAATCGCCGACACTGGCCGCATGAAGAACTGGCAGCAGGAATTCGGATTGATCAATAAGCGGAACATGGCCATCAGCGACACGGAGTTCTGGGAGTCGCTCGCCTCCTACAAATTCCTCACAGCAGAGGTTGCAATGCCTCGGAGCTCCTACGATGAGCTAGCGCCGTGGGTGAGGCCAACGGTCCAGGCTGCGGCGGTGGGAATGTCGGTGGATACCGCAGTCGTCGCTGGTAGAGCGGCGGCTCGGCTGTGGGGAATCGCGCTCCACAATTGGCGGGACCCGACGGTTGATCTCCTCTATACCGATGACAAACGGCCGGGTGGGCGGTCGACGTGGCCGGCTGGTTGGGTCTATCATTCGGCGCATCTTTCGCCCGATGATGTACGAGAGTTGCGGGGTGTCCGAGTGACGTCGGTGATGCGAACCCTTCGCGATATTGCTTCGTGGAACGGGGAGCTGGAGGGTGTCGTGGCCACGGATTCGGCGAGGGCCAAGTGGTCGGAGCTGACGAAGGCAACGTTAAGGAGGCACATGCTGCCCAGTCCGCGCTTTGCGGGGAAGGCATCGGTGGAGAGGGTAATCGAGCTTTCTGATGAAAAATCTGGGAGCCCGTTGGAATCTCACGCGCGCTTCCTCCTCGTGGAGGCCAATCTTGAGGGTGTGGTATCCATCGAAACCCAGGCCAAGGTGACTGATCCCGCAACTGGGCAGAACTTCCTCCTTGACCTGCTCATCAACAACTGGATCGCAGTGGAGATTGATGGGCAGGTGAAATACGACGGGGTCTCCTTCGGTGCCACCGAGGATGTCATTCGGAGGGAACGGCAGCGGGAGAAGACGATTCAGAACATGGGGTTGGTAATGATCCGGACTAGTAAGCCGGAAGAGGTGGTGGAGCTGGTAGCCCGGGCATTGGCGCGGGTCATGCCGTCGCTGAAGCGGGCTTAGTGGGTGATCATCGATAGGCCGGAGGGGGAGTTGCGGGTGGTGTTGATGGTGAAGGAGGCCAGGCTATGGAGGTAGCGGTCATCGGAGGATTCGATCGGCTGTCCTTCGGTGGTGAAGGCACGTCGGCGCACGCGGAGTAGCGGTGTGCCCTCTTCGACTCCCAGTAAGGCAGCATCTTCGGTGTCTGCGGGCACGGCGTCGATAGTTCTGGTGGCCGTGGCGATGTCGACGCCACTGTCTACGAGGTGCTGGTAGATAGAGCCGGAGTCAGTATCAAAGTTGAGTACCTGCTGGCCGATCCACAGGGGGTAATTGAGCCTCTCAACGAGCGCGGGTACCCCGTCCATCAGTCGTAATCGCAAGACAGAGACGATGGGGGAGTGGTCGGGGGTTTCTAGTTCCGCAGCCAAGTGCGCATCGGCTGGCCTCTTGGTTACCCACTGGGTGCGCTGGCCGGGCTCAATTCCGGAGTTGTGGCACCACTGGCTGAAGGAGAAGACGTTGTCAAAGGACTGGGTGGGTACGGCTTTGAGTACTCGGGATCGGCGGCCCTGACCGGAGGAGATCATTCCTTCGGAGCGGAGGAGCGCCACCGCTTGGCGGACGGTTCCACGGGCGGAGTCGAATTGGCGGCACAGTTCCGATTCGGAGGGGATGGGCTCGCCCGGTTGTAGGTTTCCATCACGGATCGCGCTTCGGAGGTGCGCCGCGATTTCCTCGTATTGCTGCATTCGCGTGGGCCTCCCGCTGGTATGTCGGCCGATTCTCTTATCTGAACAAGAACTCCGCTTTATGGGTGTATGGCTCACACACTAGTCGCATCCGCCGCCCCATGCCTAGGTAGAAGTCAGGCCAGGACGGGAGGGGAATGAACAAAAAGTGAACAGCGGAATAACTTGTCTAGGCAGGTATGGCAGCGGCGCCTATGGATGAGTCAAGATCGGAGCATGACTTTCCCTGATCTTATTGTTGTCGGCGCTGGCATTATCGGGCTCGCCACTGCTTACCAAGCCCACTGCAAGGGCATGTCCGTCCACGTCATTGATAGCGCTGACCGCCCCGTCGGCTCTTCCATTCAGAACTTCGGCCATGCGTGTTTTACGGGCCAAGCGGACCTCGTCCAGGAAGTCGGGCGCAGTGCGCGCGCCGGATGGCTCCATGCCGCAGGTGAGGTCGGATTCTGGGCTGAGCAATCAGGCACCTATATCCCCGCCACCACGGAGCTGGAACTACATGTCCTCCAAGAGTTTGCCCAGCACAGGGGTGAAGAAGAAGTCACGATCCTCAGTCCGAAAGGCGTTGCCCAAGCCATCGGTAGCCCCGACCTGCAAGCCCTGGGCGGTGCCCATCTCCCCCTCGACGTTCGTGTCAATCCCCGTGAGGTAGCGCCAAAGCTGGCGGCCTGGCTGAGTAAGCAGGGCGTTGAATTTACCTGGAACACTCACGTATCCGCCGCCGGGGAGGGGGTCGTCGCCACCAGCCGTGGCGACTTCCGGGCCGCTCAGCTCGTGGTATGCCCAGGATATCGCCTCATGGAGTTGTTTCCTGGGCTGGCGGAGTCCCACGAGGTACGCGTCTGCACTCTGGCCATGAGTCTCATTGAGCGGCCGAGCCGCATTCCGCAGGGTCTGGGCATGCTCACTGGCACGTCGTTGGCGCGCTATGACGGTTTTGCTGCCATGCCCAGCGTGCCGGCATTGAAGGCTGAGTTGGGGCGCCGGGAACCGGAGCTGGTCAGCTGCATTGCCAATCTCATGGTGACAGGTATTGATCAGGGGCTCCTCGTTGGTGATTCCCACGCCTACAGCTTGAGTCCTGAACCGTTCATTGATGAAGATGTGGCGCAGTTGCTGCTCGATAAGGCGAGTGCCCTATTGGGGCTCGAGCGTCCGAAGGTGAAGCAGCGCTGGCTTGGTCGCTATGCCGACAGTCCCGCCACCAATCTGGTGCTTGAGCGGCCGGACCCCCGTACCACCGTCGCGGTGGTGACCTCGGGCATTGGCATGACCTTGTCTTTTGGTATCGCGGAGCTCGTCCTGGAGGGCGGCAATGTGGAGGGCTTCTAACCGGTTGGCGTACGCAAGGTTTCTTGTACATGAACTTTTCCGGCTCGACTAGACAAGTTATCCATCCGGCCCCAAAATGAGGTCAAAGCACCGAAAACCCTCAGAAAGGCCCTCCCATGACCACCACCCTCTTGCGCAGCGGCAGAATCTCCGCAGCCGCGGCAGCAGCCCTCTCCGCATCCATCCTGACGGCATGCAACACAAGCAACGCTGAGGACACCACCCTCACCTTCGCCGCCGTTCCGGCAGAGTCCTCAGCCAGCCTAGAACAATCCTTCGGCAATATCACCGCGCTCATTGAGCAGGAGACGGGCGCGAAGGTGAAGTTTCAGAACGCATCTGACTACGCCGCGGTCATCGAGGGGATGCGCGCCGGGCAGGTGGACATTGCGTCCTTCGGGCCGTTTTCTTATGTCATCGCCAAGGATTCGGGCGTGAACCTGGAACCGATTGTTGCCCCGACCAATGATCCCAATGAGCCGCCCGCTTACACTTCCCTCGCCTACGTGAAGGCCGACTCGGACATTCAGTCCATTGACGATCTCAGGGGCAAGACCGTGTGTTTTGTCGATCAGGCTTCTACGTCCGGCTACCTCGTGCCCATGAAGGGCCTCAAAGATGAGGGCATTGACCTCAGCACTGATCTCACGTCGGTGTTGGCCGGCGGCCATGACGCGTCGCTGTTGTCACTGGAGTCAGGCAATTGTGATGCGGCTTTTGCACACGATGCCATGCTCACCACGCTTACCAACTCCGGCCAAGTCGCAGCCGGGGAGCTAAGAGCGGTGTGGGAGTCGGACCCGATTACGGAGGATCCGATCGCTATCAACCGCGACACCGTCAACGAAGAGCTGGCCACCAAGATCGTCGAGGTCTTGCGGGATAAGGCGAACAAGAAGGACCTGGTGGCGGCGGGAATCTGCGCATCCGAGGAGGAGTGCGGGCTGCCGGAGGAGACGGAGTATGGCTACGTTCCGGTCTCTGATGCCGATTTCAATCCGATTCGTGAGATCTGCGTGGCCACGGATGCTCCTGCCTGCAAGAACGTGGGTTAGCGCCGTGAATTCACTCTCCGCGATCCAGCGCGAAGTTGACTCCATCTATGCCGTGCAAATGGATAACGTGACCAAGGATTTCGGCGGTGGAGTCAAGGGTTTGGACGATGTGACCCTTGGTTTCCGGACTGGTGCCATCACGGTGTTGTTGGGTTTGTCGGGTTCGGGCAAGTCCACTCTCCTTCGCCATATCAATCGCCTGCATACACCGACGTCTGGCCACATTCGCGTCCTTGGCCAGGAGGTTAATAGCCTCAAATCCCCAGGCCTAAGGGAGTTGAGGCGCGATGTGGGCGTCATTTTCCAGCATTTCAATCTGGTGGGTCCGATGTCGGTGTTGGAGAATGTGTGCACTGGCCGTTTGGGTTCTTTGCCGGGTCCACGCTTGAGCTTGATGATGTACCCGAAACGCGTGCGTCGAGAAGCTTTGGAAAAGCTGGATCGAGTCGGCCTGGCCGATCGCGCCTACCAGCGGGCGGATACGTTGTCGGGCGGGCAGCAGCAGCGGGTCGCGATTGCGCGCGCCCTCATGCAAAATCCCAAGATTTTGCTTGCCGACGAACCCGTTGCCTCCCTCGATCCGGTTTCCTCCCTGGAGATCATTACGTTGCTGCAGCAAATATCGGCTGAGGACAATCTCACGGTCATTGCGTCGCTGCATCAGGTGCAGCTGGCGATCGATTTCGCTGATCGCATCATTGGGTTGCGTAGCGGCCGGGTCGTGCTGGATCAGCCGACGACGGGGCTAAGCGCAGAGGAGGCATCTCGGATCTACTCCAGCGTGGCGGGTCTCGGCAAGGAGTCAGTGGAGGTGGGGAGTGACTAGCCTCGCCACTCGGACGCGTCCCGCCTCACTTGCTGCCACATTCGTGCTGTTGGCCCTCGTCAGCGCCGGAGCCTGGTCTATCCATTCCCTCGGAATCAGCTTTGCGACGATCGCGGATTCCCTCAGCAATGCGATCAGCTTCAGCAAGCGGATGTTCCCCCTCGATTTCCCGCCGCTGGGGGAGACGCTGTCCCTGGTCGCAGAAACCCTTGCCATCGTTTTTCTGGCCACCGCCCTGTCCGTCGCGCTGTCGATCCCCGTGGCACTCGCCGCCGCTCGGCCCACGACCCGCGGCCGCACGTCTCAGGCTGTCGCGCGTACCCTCATCGTCTTGGCCCGCGCCATCCCGGACCTTGTGTTGGCCATCGTCTTCCTCCGCATGTTCGGCCTCGGCGCCACGGCAGGCATCCTGGCGATGGGCATTCATTCGGTGGGGATGATCGCCAAGCTCTACGCCGATGCCATCGAAGAGCTTGACGACGGCCCCCGCGAGTCACTCGAGTCCGCCGGCGCGACGCGCCAGCAGCAAATCATGTCGGCCATCACGCAGGCCCTCACTCCACAAATGATCGCCACTGGATTGCACCGTTTTGACATCAACCTGCGCACCTCAGTGTTGCTCGGTTACGTCGGGGTGGGCGGTATCGGCCTGGCCATTTCCGACTCTCTGCGCGTTCTTGATTACCAGCGGGGCATGGCCCTCGCGCTCATTGTCCTGGGCTTGTGCATTGTCATCGAGTTGCTGTCCGGGGCGATCCGCGCCGCGATCATGAACAAGTCCGGTGGCGCGGTCGTCGGCGGTACCTGGGTCGATCGGATGCTCAACCGAGGCCGGGTGACTGGCAGCAACGACGTCACGCTCACCCCGCCGTGGAGCACTGAACGCCTCCGCCGCTTCGGGGCCATCGCCCTCATCGGCGCCCTGGCGGTGCTGTCGCTGGCCCGCGTCGATGTCACCTGGTCGACACTGTGGTCCGGGCTGCTTAACCTGCCGCAAACCCTGGCGTTGTTCTTCCCGCCGTCGGCCGGGGGAGTCTGGGGCACAATCCTGGAAGAGCTGATGGTGACCGTGCAGATCGCACTTGCGGCGACCCTCCTAGGCGCCATCCTCGCTCTGCCCATTGGCGTGCTCGCCGCCCGAAACGTCGTGGCCAACCGCTATGTGCACAGCGTTTTCCGAGTCTTCATCGTCATCATCCGCGGCATCCCCGAGCTCATCCTGGCCATCATCTTCGTCGTCATCACCGGCCTCGGCGGTGTGGCAGGCACCCTGGCCTTGGCAGTGGGCGCCGTTGGGCTGTTGTCCAAGCTGGTGGCCGACTCCCTTGAGGAGACCGACGTCGACGTGCAGGATGCGCTGCGTACCGCCGGGGCCACCGAGGCGCAGATCTTCTTTTCCGCCACGCTGCGCCAGGCGGCCCCCTCATTTGTCGCGCACACGATGTACCTGCTGGATACGAACATCCGCTCCGCGACGTTGCTCGGCGTGGTCGGCGCCGGCGGAGTGGGCTTCCTCCTGCTCAACGCCTCCCGAATCAACCAATTCGATGTGGTGACCATGATTTTGCTGCTCATGGTCGGCGTCGTCCTCATCGTTGAAGCGCTGTCCATGTGGCTGCGCACCACTGTCCGCTAACAATTCCCCAGGAGTTCCCTTGATCACCACCGCCATTTTCGACATGGCCCACACCACTATCGACGACCGCGATGAGGTGTACCGAGTCCTGCGCGAAGCCACCGAAACGCGCGGTGCCAGGTACACCGACGAGCAGTTCCGGAAGTACATGGGAACGGAGAAGAAGTGGGCGATCGCCCAGCTCCTGCAGGTAGGCGGCATCGAGCCCACCGATGAACTCGTCGAGGAATCCTGGGAGTGGTTTATGGCGGAGCTGCGCCGCACCTACACCGAAAATCCTCCGGTCGCGCTGCCCGGGGTTGAGGACATGTTCGCCACCCTGCGCGCTCGCGGCATCCGCATCGGGCTGACCACCGGATTTAGTCGCGAGATCGTCGACCTCATCCTCGGGACCATGACTCTCGACGTCGATGCCACCGCCGCAGGCGACGAAGTGGAGGCCGGCCGCCCGGAGCCCTTCCTCATTGGCAAGGTCATGGCCGACCTGGGAGTGACTGACCCCACCGAAGTCATCAGCCTTGGCGACACCTCCGCCGACATCGTTTCCGCCCAACGAGCTAGCGTGACGTCCGTCGGGGTGCTCACCGGCCACCTAGACCGCGAGGACTTCGCCGAGCTCAACGCCGATCACGTCCTGGCCTCCGCCGCCGACCTGCCGCACCTTCTGGAAGAAATCTAATGCACGCCCGAGCCCAGGTATGGGAGGGCGGCCAGACGTTCAGCTTGGTAGACATCCCACTGCCCGAGCCCGGACCAGGCGACGTGCTCGTGCGAGTGACCACCGCAACGATCTGCGGATCGGACCGACATACAGTGTCAGGGCGTCGACAAGCAGCATGCCCATCCGTCCTCGGGCATGAAGGCGTCGGCATCGTCGTGGACAGCCGCCGCGCCGGTTTCGAGCGTGGCGAGCGAGTCGTTTTCGCCGTCACCGCCTCGTGCGGCGCATGCCGCAACTGCACGCGCGGGCTGAGCGCCAAATGCGCGCACGTGCTCAAAGTCGGCCACGAATCACTCAACGGAGAATGGCCTCTGTCCGGCACCTACGCCACCCACATCCTCCTGCGCGCCGGGCAGGCCATCGAGCGCGTTCCCGATTCGCTTTCCGACGCCGTCGCTTCCACCGCCGGCTGCGCCGTCGCCACCGTCGTGGCGGTCCTCGAGAAGGCCGGCGATCTACAGGGCCGAACGGTGCTGGTCACCGGCATTGGCATGCTCGGCACCATCGCGTTGGTGGCGGCGCGCGCCAGGGGAGCGGAGCGGATCATCGCCTCGGACTGCCGAATCGCCGAAAGGGACTACCTCCGTGAGCTTGCCGACGACCTCGTTGCCCCCGGTACCCAGCACCTCGTTGACGTCGCCCTCGAATTCTCCGGCGCCGCCTCCGCAGCGGAGGAATGCGTCAACTCCCTCGACATCGGCGGCACCGCGGTCCTCGCCGGTACCGTCGCCCCCGTCCCCAGCATCGCCCTCGACCCAGAATGGCTCGTGCGAGGCTGGCGCACGGTCACCGGAGTGCACAACTACGAGCCGCGCCATCTGGCAGAGGCTCTGGACTTCTTGGACTCCTGTGGCGATGTGCTGCCGTGGGACCAGATCCTCGGCGGGCCGATCACGCTGGAGGAATTGCCTGCGGCTTTCGCCGATGGTTCGGGTGCGGCGCGTGTGGTTGTGCAGATGTAGCCCGGCGGGAAGTACTACTTCTCGAGCCAGGTGAGCACGTGCTCCAGCTGAGTCGCGAGATGTTCCCACGGCCGATTGAGGTCGAGAGTCTGCGCTCCAATGCGATTTCCTTGAACAGTGATGTCAAGATCAGGCTGCTGAACAGCGTCGGTACGCGCGTAGAGTACGAGTCCGCTAACTGAGCCATCGCGATCCACATCCGAATTCTTCACATAGCTCAGCATTTGATAGAGGTGGGATGAGTGCACTGTTGCCTTGTTCCACCTACCCATCTGCATTGACTGGCTGTAAAACTTCGCGTCGATGATGAGGGTGTGCTGTCCATTGCGGAGTGTGACATCGGTATACATCGTTGGCAGCTGCTCGGCTCCGAGCGCGCGCTCGTCGTCGTAGTCCCAGGCGACAGACGGCGCGCTGGGAGAGAGCTCCGGATGGTGGAACGCGTAGTACTCAAGCAGAAACCGCTCATACAACCTATTCATCGCTTCATCCGAGATCCACGAAGCGAGTTTGGTAGATCCGGGGTCATTCGTTGGTAGAAGTCCCCGAACTACGAGTTCACATACTCCCAGGAGCAAACGATAGTTGGCATTAGCTCGGTGGTAGGTGAGTGCTTCCCACCGGATTGATCTGGGAGCGACGAGACTGACCTCATCCAGGTAGGGCAGGAGTCGACGTAGTGCGTCTCGGCGGGGTTGGTCAACATCCCCATGCCGGATGAGGAACACGATGATGGATTTCAGCGCCTGGTTGTGCGGAGTATCGGATCTGTACTCATCAAACTCGCACACCAGTCGTCCTTTGACTGCAGAACGAGTGGCGACCGTCCCAGCGATGTCGATCCGACCGCGAACAGTGGGTAGTTCGTCGCTGAGGTGCAGATAGTCGCGGTGGATTCCGCGCTTGACCTGGGATCCGACACCACGCACGAGGATCTCCGAGAACAAATCATGAAGATGCTCGAATGGTTCAGCTGCCATCGAGGCATGACCTTCACTACGGATTGCCCGAAAGGCATACGCCATCATCACGTACACGTTGCGGATGGAAACTGAGCTAGAAGCCATCAGAGTGCAGCTCGAAGAATGCCCGACCACTCTTCTGCCTTGGTCGGTTCGTCGAACCAATATTCGTCAATTAATGGGATGAGCTCATCCTCTACGACGGACTGGAGCCAGTCATCGTCGAGGTCCCCTGATGCAGAGCTGGACATGAAGCTGTGCCCGATAGCGAAACCTTGGCCTAATGCTGGGTCAGCGGAAATGACCTTGTTGAGGTCAATGACAGCCTCGACGAGGCGGTCGAGTATCGGGCTATTGACGGAGCGTTGCCAATTGACGAAACCGTCTGAGGTGAATCCCGGTGGCATCTCAAAGAATCCGAATCGACGGCGTAAGGCGTAGTCAAGCACCGCCAGGCTCCGGTCGGCTGTATTCATCATCCCGATGATGTGGACGTTGGCGGGCACGGAGAATCTCTCGTTCTTGTACAGCAGGCGAATATCCTGACCGCGCTTGTCGGCTTCAATAAGCATGAGTAGCTCACCGAAAATCTTGGAGATATTCCCGCGGTTGACCTCGTCGATGATGAAGAAGTACGGACGCGTGGTGTCATCAGCCCGGGCTTTCTCGCAGAATCGATAGAATGGTCCTTCCGCCAGCGTGAAGCCACCCACCTCTGTGGGGCTGTAGCCCATTACGAAGTCCTCGTATGAGTAGCTCTGATGGAATTGAACCATCTGGACCCGGCTCTGGTCTTTCACACCCATCACTGAGTAGGCCAAGCGCTTCGCGGCAAAGGTTTTGCCCACGCCGGGTGGTCCTGCGAGGATGACGTTTTTCTTCCGGGTCAGTAGGGAGCGCAAGCGTTCGTAGCGTTCTTCGGAAAGATAGACCTCTTGCAGGAAGGCTGCCTGATCGTAGGTCGGAACTGAGTCCGGAGTATTCGGCAGCTCCGGCTCATCCTCTCCGGTGATCAGTTCCTCCAGCATCTCGACGTAGTCCTGTTTGGCTGTGATGTCAGTGAGCGTCTTTGTAGACGCATTGCCGGGGTGTGCCCACAAGCCGCTATGGGTCCACTTCACTGATCGGATGTGTGGGTAGGAGGCCTCATCCTCTTCATATCGAGCATCGGAAGTTACCTCGCCCCTGCCGACAATTTCTTGCCGTCCGCGTTTGGCGTAGATGATGTCACCGACGGCGATGTCATTCTGGAACTGCCACAAGGCGAGGGCATCGTTGGTTCTCGATACGCCAGTTTCACCATCGTCGAGGGCTCGGCGAATCGCTTCCTGGCTCGGGTAATCGGCGAGGTCACCGAGCTTCTCCCACCCAACGGCCATGATGCCGTCGGAAGAGAACTCCTCCCATTTCGATGCCTGAGGTCCAGGAGAATAAAGCCAGTAGTGGCGCGGGCGGGGCTCCGCCAGCTCATTAGTGGTGGGGTTTGTTTGGGGTGAGTCCCATAGTTCGCGCACTCCGGGAGTCCAGAAGTGGAACGGTTCCTTGATTTCGGGGGCTAAGGCAGCGCGGATGGCCAGGAGATCGCGATCAATCGATTCAGGGTCGCTACCCGAAGCGCCACCGATTCGATCGGCAATTGCATCACGAATCTTCTTCTTCATCGAGGCTGAGGAAATCGGCTCAAAGGTAGATGGGCGCGCGAGGAACTGCAGCACATTGCGGATGGTGGGTCTGTCAACTCCGGAGGAGAGCATGGTTCGCTGCAGCTCCCATGGATCAGCAGTCGCCGCCTCCCTCTTTACGTCAGATAGCTTGTTCCATTCGCGCACGAAGGTGGACACCCAAATGAGGTGGCGCCACAAATCGCTGTTATACCAGGGTCCTGGTTCGAACCCGGCAATTCCGGCAGGGCGGTCGAGCCATGAGGACATTGCTTCGGGGATCGGAGGAGGAGGATCCAGCTGGGACAGTACTTGGTTAACGTGGTCTCGCCTAGTTTGAGGTAGAGCCGAGCGCAGCCCATGCTCGCGCAAAAAGACAATTTCGGCCGCCAAGAGAACAACTTCCCGGGAGGCACCGTCGAGCTGCAGGGCAAGTTTTTGCCACTGGGTGCGATCTTTGCCGGAGATCGGATTGTCCTCTATCCGCGCACGAAGCTCTTCGGCCGCCGCTGCCGTCCAAATGGTCGTCGTCGGTTCAATCAATGATCGACCGTCTCCCAACATCTGGGTGATGATCGGGCTTACCTCGCGGCCCATTTCCATGTCAGGAGCGGGACGTGAGGCTTCGAGTTTGTCAGGCATGGTTCAAGTCTGCCCGATGGCACTCGCTACTTCGACTAACCCCGATCCAACAGCCACCCCACCACCCCTCCGAACACGAGCCCCCAGAACGGCGCAGTGATGCCCAACAGGGTGAGTTCAGAGACGGTGATGAGGAAGCAGACGAGGGCGCCCGTCGAGAAGCTTCCTTTGAAGCCTGCGAGGAAGGCGTTGCGGAGGGGGATGAGCATGGCGACGCCGGCGAGGGCGGCGATGAAGGAGGCTGGCATGGCCAGCATGAAGCCGACGAAGGCGGGGGAGATGAGGCCGACGAGGATGGCACCGACGGCGGTGACCATGGCGGCGGTGTAGTGGCGTTCTTTGTGGGGGCTGGAGACGATGAGGGCGTTGGTGGGGCCGGTGAGGCAGGTGGAGGTGGTGCCGAGGAGGCCGAGGGGGAGGGACCAGAGTCCAGAGGCGGCGGCGGCGAGGTTGACGCCGGGGCGGTGGCCGGCTGCGCGGAGGACGGCGGTACCTTGGCCGTTTTGGACGATGACGACGGTGATGGTGAGGGGGATGACGAGTTCGGCCATCGCGGCGAAGGAGAAGGTGGGGGTGGTGAGGAGCGGTGAGGCGATGATGCCGTTGTCGAGGGCGCCTGGGGAGAGTTCGCCGAGCAGGAGGACCGTGATGGTGCCTACGACGGCGGCCACCGCGACTGGTGGCGCGACGGCGGCTGCCCGGGGGAGGGCGGTGAGGAGGAGAAAGACGAGGACCATGGGGAGGGCGATGAGGGGGGCGTCGATAAGCGCGTAGACCAGTTCGAGGCCGAAGCGTAGGAAGATTCCGGCGACCATGGCCATGACGATAGTGGCGGGGAGCCAGGCCATGAGGCGGCCGATGAGTCCGCTCCAGCCGAGGAGGAAGACGAGGACGCCGGTGACTAAGTAGGCGCCGACGACCTCGGAAAATGTGAGGCGGGTGAGGGCGTCGCCGACGATGATGGTGCCGGGGATGGTCCAGAAGTACGCCTGGGGGCTGCGGTAAGACCAGGTGAGGAAGAGGGTGAGCAAGCCGTTGCCGAGGAACGCGCCGAAGATCCAGGAGCTGGTTTGCGCGGGGGAGAGGTTGCCGGAGGCCGCCGCCGCCAGGATGACGGCGATCGGCCCGGAGGCGGAAAAGAGAAGCGCCACGAGCCCGTTGCCGAATTCTTGCGGCCCCAGATCGCGGGCGATCTCGCGGAGCGTCGGTCGACTCAGCTGTGGGCGTTCGATGGCGCCGATCATTAGCTCAGGAACTCCTTGAGCAACTGGTTCACCTCGGAGGGGCGTTCCACGGTGGGGACGTGGGCGGCAGGGGAGAGGACTTCCACGCGCGCGGGGCCGCTGACGCCATCGGCGATCTCTTGCAGGATGGCCGGCGGGGTGGAGGGGTCGTCGGCTCCGGCAATGGTCATAGCGGGGACAGCGATCTCCCCGAGGCGGGAGCGGAAGTCCCACTCGGCGAGGGCTTCGCAGGCGGCGATGTAGCCCTCGTCGGAGGTGGCGGTGATCATGCGGAAGAAGAAGTCCGTGGTGGCGGGCTTGGTCTGAAGGAATCCGGGGGAGAACCAGCGGTCGACGATGGCTCCGGCGATCGAGGGCAGGCCGTTCTCGCGGACGGCGGCGGCGCGCTCGAGCCAGGATTCGGAGGTGCCGAACTTGGCGGCAGTGCACATGAACACGGCCTTGTTCACGCGCGAGCAGGTCGCCGCGAGGTATTGGGCGATGGCGCCGCCGAGTGAGAGTCCCACGACAGAGAACTTCTCGACGCCGCGGGAGTTCAGCGTTTCCAGCACGTCATCGGCCATGTCGGCCACCGTGCAGGGGCCAACGAGGACGGGGGAGCGGCCGTGTCCGCGATGATCGACGGCAATGACGCGGTGAGTGGTGGAGAGTTCGTCGAGCTGGGGCAGCCACATGTCGGTGGTGGAGCCGAGCGAGCCGATAAAGACGATCGTCTCCGGGCCGGAGCCAAATTCGACAGAGTGCAGGATAGGCATGATGTTCTCCTCTAGGGCTTATCGACGACCGCGGCCAGGCCCTGTCCGCCACCAATGCACATGGTGACCAGGCCGGTGCGAGCGTCGGGGTTGCGGGACATGTTGTGGGCCATGGTAACTAGCATGCGGGCGCCGGTGGCGCCCACCGGGTGGCCGAGGGAAATGCCGGATCCGAGCGGGTTAAGTCGGGGATCGTCGGCTGGGATTCCCCACTCGGCTAGGACGGAGAGGGCTTGGGCGGCGAAGGCCTCGTTGAGTTCGATGAGGTCGATGTCGTCGAGCGTGAGGCCGAGGCGGGAGAGCACCTTGGCGGTGGCGGGGACGGGGCCGATGCCCATCGCCTCCGGGGCGACACCGGCGACGGCCCATCCACGCAGCACGAGCATGGGCTCGAGGCCAAGTTCAGCAGCCTTGGCGCGGGTGGTGACGATCATCGCCGCGGCCCCGTCGTTTTGGCCAGAGGCGTTGCCGGCGGTCACGGTCGCCTCAGCATCCGAGCGGCCAAGCACCGGGCGCAGTTTCTCCAATTTCTCCAGGGAGGTGTCGGGTCGGGGGTGTTCATCTTTGCTCACCACCACGGGCTCCCCCTTGCGTTGGGGGACGGCGACGGGGACGATCTCGGCGTCGAAAAGCATGCTGCCCTGAGCCGCGACGGCGCGGGCATGGGAGGCCACCGCCATCTCGTCCTGGGCTTCGCGGCTGATACGAAAGGCGCGGCGAAGGTTCTCGGCAGTCTCGATCATGCCGCCGGGGATGGGGTGGTGCTTGCCACCAGCGGATTCTCGGCCCTCGGCGAGTCGATCGCGCAGGACGAGGTCGCCGCCGCGTACTCCCCAGCGGATGTCGGGGGTGACGGAGTATTCGGCCCGGGACATGGATTCCGCGCCACCGGCGATGATGAGGTCGGCGGCCCCGGCGGCGATGTGCGCGGCAGCGGTGGCGACGGCCTGCAGGCCGGAACCGCAGCGCCGGTCGAGCTGCATGCCGGAGACGGAATCGCCGAGCCCGGCGTCGAGGGCGACCACGCGACCCAGGGCGGGGGCGGAACCGGCGGGGGAGGCCTGACCGAGGATGATGTCATCGATGTCCTCCGGGCGAAGGCCAGTGCGTTCGACAATGGCTGTGACCACGATGGCGGCCAAGTCCTGGACCGGAACGTGAGCGAGGGCGCCGCCGTAGCCGCCGACGGGGGTGCGCAGCGGGGAGCAGAGGACGATGTCGGAGGGGGAGGTGGGAGACACGTGGAGGAGGCCTTTCTAGAACAGTTCGGTGGCGGCGAGGTCGGCGGTGATGTGTTCGGCGGTATCGATGAGCGCGGGTAGGAAGGTGCGGTGGAGTTCCTCCAGGTCGTGAACCACCGTCTGCGTGGAGATGTTCACGGCGGCGACGACCCTCCCCTGCGGGGAGTAGACGGGGGCGGCCAGCGACCGCAGACCTGGTTCGAGTTCCTGGTCGACGATGGCCCAACCCTGCTCGCGCACGCGTTGGAGTTCGGCGCGGAGCTCGGCGGCGTCGATAAGCGTGGCGGGGGTGAGTGCCCGCAAGTCAACCGCGGCGAGGTAGGCATTGAGCTCCTCCTCCGTCATCCCCGCGAGGATGACGCGGCCCATGGAGGTCGCGTACGCAGGGAAGCGGGTGCCAATGGTGATCGAGACGGTCATAATTCGGCGCACCGGCACACGGTTGACGTAGACCACGTCCGAACCATCGAGCACGGACAGCGAGCTGGATTCTCCGACGTGCCGGGAAAGCTCTTCGAGGCGGGGCTGAGCGATGGCGGGCAGCCCCAGGCCAGACATGTAGCTGTAGCCGAGTTCGAGGACGCGGGGGGTGAGCCAAAATTCGTTGCCATCGGTTCCGGCGTAGCCGACGGTGACCAAGGTGTGGAGGAAGCGGCGGGCGGTGGCACGGGCTAGGCCGGTGGCTTCGGCTACCTGGGCGAGGGTCTGGCGGGGCCGGTCGGCGTTGAAGGTGCGGATGACCGAGAGGCCGCGGACCAAGGATTGGACGTTGGGAGTTTCCATATCCGAGATTCCTTTCTGGTCGCATAGTGAACGCTTGTGCAGTTCGTGAACGCCAGTGTACAGTCTGGCTCATGCTTGACAAGACCCTCCCCTCCATCGACGCCGCCGTCGCCGACATCCCCGACGGCGCCTCCATCGCCGTCGGCGGCTTCGGGCTGGTCGGCATCCCCGCCCGGCTTATCGACGCCCTCCGTGCCCAAGGTGCGAGCGACCTCACGGTCATCTCGAACAACCTCGGCACCGATGGCTTCGGGTTGGGGTTGTTGCTCGCCGACAAGCGGATTTCCACCTCCATCGGCTCCTACCTCGGCTCGAACAAGGAATACGCCCGCCAATACCTGGCCGGCGAACTCACCGTCGAGTTCACCCCACAAGGCACCCTCGCCGAACGCCTCCGCGCCGGTGGCGCGGGGATTCCCGCCTTCTACACCACCGCGGGCGTCGGCACGCAAGTCGCCGAAGGCGGACTCCCGCAGCGCTACTACGCCGACGGCAGCGTCGCTGTCTACTCCGAACCGAAGGAAACCAGGGTCTTTGACGGCCAGGTCTACGTGCTCGAGGAATCGATCCGGGCCGATTTCGCTTTAGTCCACGCCCACCAGGGGGACCGCTACGGCAACCTCGTGTTCAACAAGACGGCCATGAACTTCAACCCCGACGCCGCGATGAGCGGGCGCATCACCATCGCCCAGGTCGAGCACCTCGTCGACGTCATCGACCCCGAGCGAGTCGACCTGCCCGGCATCTACGTCGACCGCGTCGTTGAGGTCGGGCCCCAAGAAACCGGCATTGAAAACAGGACGGTGAGCTAACCATGACCTGGAGCAAGCAACAGATGGCGGCGCGCGTGGCCACGGAATTGCGCAACGGCCAATACGTCAACCTCGGGATCGGCATGCCCACCCTCATCCCCGGATACCTGCCCGACGGACTGGAAGTGGTGCTGCACTCCGAAAATGGAATCCTCGGCGTGGGGCCCTACCCCGCCGACGCCGCAGTAGACCCCGAACTCATCAACGCCGGCAAGGAAACCATCACCATCACCGAAGGAGGGTCCTATTTTTCTTCCTCCGATTCCTTCGCCATGATCCGCTCCCGCGCCATCGACGTCGCCGTCCTCGGCGCCATGGAAGTCTCCCAGTATGGTGACCTCGCCAACTGGATGATCCCCGGGAAAATGGTCAAGGGGATGGGTGGAGCGATGGACCTCGTGCATGGCGCCAAGCAGATCATTGTGATGATGGATCACACCACCAAAATGGGCGAGTCCAAGATCTTGCGGGCCTGCCTCCTGCCGCTCACCGGGGCCACGTGCGTCGACCTCATCGTCACCAACTACGCCGTCTTCACTGTCGATCCAATCGAGGGCCTGACGCTGGTGGAATGCGCCGAAGGGGAGTCCGTGGAGTCCGTCCGAGCGGTCACCGAGGCTGATTTTGCGCTGGCTGAAGGCCTTTTGGGCGAGGCACCCGACACGGTTTGACCGGGCTACTAGAGTGGGTAGAACTTAGCTCACCTCTGCCTACAGCGAAGCGAGACCAACGACCGATATGGCACACATGCAAGAAAGCGCCGACCTGCTCAAGTGCTCCTTCTGCGGGAAAAGCCAGAAGCAAGTGAAGAAACTCATCGCCGGCGGTGGGGTCTACATTTGCGACGAGTGCATCGAGCTGTGCAACGAGATCATCGAAGAAGAGCTCGGTGCCCAGGAAGCCGCGGAGAAGAAGGAAGACAAGCTCCCACGCCCGTCGCAGATCTCCTCCTTCCTGGACAATTACGTGATTGGCCAGGACAAAGCCAAGCGCATCCTCGCTGTCGCCGTGTACAACCATTACAAGCGAATCCGCAGCGATGACAACGGCGGCGCGAGCGCTTCAATGTCCAAGCGGAAGTCGAAGAAGGACGAGGTGGAGATCGCCAAGTCCAACATCCTCCTCCTCGGCCCGACCGGATCTGGCAAGACTTATCTAGCCCAAACCCTGGCCCGAATGCTGGATGTGCCCTTCGCCATCGCCGACGCCACCTCCCTCACCGAGGCCGGCTACGTAGGCGAGGACGTGGAAAACATCCTGCTCAAGCTCCTCCAGGCCGCCGACTTTGATGTGCAGCGTGCCCAGCGCGGCATCATTTACGTTGACGAAGTGGACAAGATTTCCCGCAAGTCCGACAATCCGTCTATCACGCGCGACGTCTCCGGCGAGGGCGTGCAGCAGGCACTGCTCAAGATCCTCGAAGGCACTGTCGCGTCGATCCCGCCGCAGGGCGGGCGCAAGCATCCGAACCAGGAGTTCATCCAGCTCGATACCTCCAACATTCTCTTCATCGTCGCTGGTGCCTTCGCCGGACTTGAGAAGGTCGTGTCCGAGCGAGTGGGCAAGAAGGGGATCGGCTTCGGCGCAGAGATCGAATCCGCCTCCGACCGCGAGTCGCAGGACATGTTTTCCCAGGTCCGCCCCGAAGATCTGGTCAAGTTCGGCCTCATCCCCGAGTTCATCGGTCGCTTGCCCGTCGTGGCTACCGTGGACAACCTCGACGCCTCCTCCCTGGTCAAGGTGCTCACCGAGCCGAGAAACTCCCTGGTCAAGCAGTACGAGCGCCTCTTCGAGATGGACGATGTTCGCCTCGTCTTCGCGCCCGGCGCCATGGAAGTCATCGCCGAGCTGGCCTTGGAACGGGGGACCGGAGCCCGAGGCCTTCGCGCCATCATGGAGGAACTGCTGGTGCCCATCATGTTCGACATTCCCGATCGGGAGGACATCGACCAGGTAGTCATCACCGCCGACGTCGTCCGCGGGGAGGCAGAGCCGGAACTCGTGTTGGTGGACAAACAGGAGACTGCTTAGACACCTCGGGCTATTCGGTGTCGTAGACACCCAAGCCTGAGGACTGCTCCTCGTCGCTGACCCGGTCAGAGACGAGGTAGCTGTCGTGTCCGTTGTTGGACAGGTTCGAGGTCAAAAACGCGAGGATCGAATCGACCGTTAGTCGGCGAATCCCGGCAGTATTGTCCTCGCTCGTCGTATCAACGTCGAAGATGCTCACCATGAAGTCGCGGTGGCTGACGCGGAAAAACGTCAGCGACCACAGCAGGTAAAAGAGGTCATCGGCGGAGATACCAGGCCGGAAGGCCCCGGAATCTTGGCCAATCATGAGGAGTTTGTCCAAGAGGAGTAAGACCTCGGAGTGCTTAGCCATCGTTGATAGCTCGGTGACATTGAGCACATCATGCAAGCACTCCAGCGATAACACTCGCACTGATTCCGGGTTGGTGGACATCTTCGAGTACACGGCATTGACGAGTTTGGTTACCCCCTCCACCGGCACGCTCGAGTCGATATCAACGTCCTGCGCGGTGGGGTGAATCCGATCGAAGGCCTCGACGATGCAGCGCCGGTAGAGGCCTTTCTTATCACCAAAGTGATAGTGGATCATCCGCTTGGACATGCCTGACTTCTTGGCGATGGAATCCAGCTTGGTTTCCTGGAAACCCTCTTTTGCGAACTGCTGAAGGGCGATGTCGATGACCATATCGACGGTCGCGGCATCAACAAGCTGGCTGTCAAACGCGCCGTCAAGCCCACGGGGGCTTGATTCCTCTGCTGCTATGTCGTTGATGTGCATGCCGATGTGGCCTTTCGCTGGGATTTCTTGAAATTGTGGTTCGAGTGCTCGGGGCTGTGGTGCTACTGGTGATTCTGCTGTGGATAGCGCTTATAACCAGACATTGGTCTGATGTCCTTTCAGAGGTCCATCGTGCCCGAAATGGGCGGCCAGTGTTATGAATTCGCAACCTTCCCCAATGCCCTCCCCTGAAACGCGACATGCGGGCAGGTCAATGCGTAGGTTCCCGCAGCCGCCTATCCCTTTTCGGGGGTGGCAGGCCGGGAAGGGCAATGTCGGTAGACTGGTCGGCGCTAGTGCATTTTCCGCACGAAAGGAATCCTCGATGACTGTGTCCCCCAAGAAGATCGTCGTCACCGGTGCCGCCGGTAACATCGCCTACTCGTTGCTGTGGCGTATCGCCGCCGGTGACGTCTATGGCGACGCCACCCCCATTGAGCTCTCCCTCCTCGAGATCCCTCAGGCCGTCGGCAAGGCCGAGGGTGTTGCCATGGAGCTGTCCGACTCTGCCTTCCCGTTGCTGCACAACATTCAGATCACGGATAAGGCTGAGGAGGCTTTCGACGGTGCCAGTGCCGCTTTCCTTGTTGGGGCTAAGCCGCGCGGTAGGGGTGAGGAGCGGGCTGACCTGCTCGCCAACAATGGCAAGATCTTCGCACCACAGGGCGCAGCCATCAACGACCATGCCGCCGATGACATTCGTGTCCTCGTCGTGGGCAACCCTGCCAACACCAACGCTCTGATCGCGCAGCAGTCCGCCCCGGACGTTCCGACCGACCGCTTTACCGCCCTCATGCGCTTGGACCACAACCGTGCGCTGTCTCAGCTGGCCGCCAAGCTCGGCGTAGCCACCACGGACTTCGACAACGTCGCGGTGTGGGGTAACCACTCCGCCACCCAGTTCCCGGACCTGACGTTTGCCACCCTCAACGGTGAAAAGGTCATCGACCTGATTGACCACGACTGGTACGTCAACGAGTTCATCCCGCGCGTGGCCAACCGCGGCGCCGAGATCATTGAGGTTCGCGGCTCTTCCTCCGCCGCTTCTGCTGCTTCTGCTGCCGTCGATCACATGCGTGATTGGATTCAGGGCAGCGAACGGTGGGTGTCCGCCGCAGTCGTCTCCGATGGTTCCTACGGCATCGATGAGGGCCTCGTCGCCGGTTTCCCGACGGTTGCGCGTGACGGCCACTGGGAGATCGTCCAGGGCCTCGACCTCAATGACTTCCAGCGTGAGCGCATCGCCGCTAACGTCGAGGAGCTCAAGGCCGAGCGCGAGGCTGTCGCTAGCCTGTTGAAGTAGAAAAAGTAATTCGTCTGTCAGCCTCACCCGGACCCCAGCTTGTCGGTCCGGGTGAGGTTTTCGCTGTGGAGTAGGGTCAGGTTCATGCGTTTTGGGATTGATTTCGGCACAACCCGCACCGTCGTCGCCGCGGTAGACCGTGGGAACTACCCGCTGGTCAACTTCATGGACGCCAACGGCGACGCCCAGGATCACATTCCTTCCGTCGTCGCCCTCGACGGTGATCGACTGTTGGCCGGCTGGTCAGCCGTGTCCCGGGACTACCCCACGTTGGCCCGTTCCTTCAAGCGCCTGCTCGGTTCTCCCGATGTCACCGCTGATACTCCGGTGGACCTCGGTGATGAGTCACGGCCCCTGGGGGAAGTGCTGTGCACCTTCGCCACCGGGGTCATCGAGGCGCTGCGGGAGTATCAGGCAGCGTTAGATGACACCTCCGATATTGAAATTATGCTCGGCGTCCCCGCGAACTCTCGTTCCGCGCAGCGCCTGCTCACCCTCGATGCCTTCACCCGCGCGGGCGCGAACGTCCTCGGTTTGGTCAACGAACCCAGTGCCGCGGCCTTCGAATATTCTCATCGCCACGCCCGGACGCTGACCGCGAAGCGCTCGAGCGTCATCGTGTACGACCTGGGCGGAGGCACCTTCGATGCCACCTTGGTGCGCATCGATGGGCACCAGCACGACGTCGAGAATTCGCTGGGTATCAGCCACCTGGGCGGCGATGATTTTGATGAGATCCTGGCAGACATGGCGCTGGGTATCGCGGGGCGCGATGCCGATGCCTTCGGTCGTCGCGCCCGCCGCCGCCTACTCGACGAGGCCCGCACCGCCAAGGAGCAGCTCAAGCCGCAGTCGCGTCGCCTCGTGTTGGAAATCAGCTACGAGGACATTGTCGTCGGGGTGCCGGAGTTTTATGACGCCGTGACCCCGCTGGTCGAGCGCACCCTTGACGCGATTCGCCCCCTGGTCGGGTCGTCGGAATCACTGACCGACACGGACGTCGCCGGAGTCTACTTGGTCGGCGGAGCCTCCTCGCTGCCGTTGGTGCCGCGCCTACTGCGGGAGCGGTTTGGGCGTCGTGTGCACCGCTCGCCGCTACCCACTGCTTCCACTGCGGTGGGTCTGGCTATCGCCGTTGATCCGACATCCGGGTATTTGCTGCGCGATCGGCTTTCCCGCGGGGTCGGGGTCTTCCGGGAACGCGACGGCGGTCGAGGAGTTAGCTTCGATCCGTTGGTTGCCCCCGGCACCCGTCCCGATTCTTCGGGCACGATCCGCATCACCCGCCGCTATCGGGCGGCACACAACGTTGGCTGGTTCCGCTTCGTGGAATACTCCGCGTTGGATGCCTCCCGCGATACCCCGGGTGACCTGGCGCTGATCGCCGAGGTCCTCGTCCCCTTCGATGTGGCTCTGAAAGACGTCGCCGACCTCACCCAGGTTCCCGTGGAGCACAGCGATATATGGCCGGAGGTTGAGGAGACCGTCACCATCGACCCCGACGGCATCGCCTCCATCCGCATCGACGTCCCCTCCCAGGGGATTTCCGTTCTCGCTAACGTCTCCCTGGCCGGGAGAGGTGCGGATTAGTCCACAGGTGACCTGCAAGAAAATCCATCTCAACACCCGCAGGGCTCAATCGCGGTGATCGAACGTCTCGCGGAGCGCGCTGCCAAGCTCGTCGACGACGGGGCCTAGGTGTTCGGCTTGACGTTCCCGGTCACCCGCGGCGGTGGTGGCCATGTAGAGGCTGGCGAATCCGCCGAGCACCCAGCTCACCTTCACTAGCGTGCCGGAGATCGCCAGCGGCCCGAGTTTGACCAGGACCGCCGGGGCGCCGGTCCACAGTGCGATGGTGGCCTGGGGGACCGCCGTCAGCCCGAGGATGAGGAAACCGACGAACACGAGCATTCCGAAGAAGCTCGCCTGAGCCAGGTACACCGTGGCGGCGTTCCACCGGATGTTGAGCTTGATGCGGAAGGGCAGCTTTCTTTCGACTTCCTCCAGCACGAGCTGGGTGTGGCGGTTGACCGTGACCACGCAGACGACTGCGCCGACCGTCCAAAGCAGCAGCGCCACCGTCAGGGCTTGATTGACGTTCCAGGCCGTGCCCAGCTGCCAGAGGTTCGAGTTGAAGAAGAAAAACAGGAAGGCGACAAGCAGCAGGGGCAGGTAGGCCATGCTGTGTCTCAGGGAGTCGGGGATCTCGCGCACCGCTCGCAGGGAAGTCCACAGCATCAGGTGGGCCCAGCCGCTATAGGTGAGAAGAACCACGAACCCCACCCATGCCGCACTCGCGAGGAGGGGAAAGCCCAGGACTAGCGGCGCGACCACCGACAACACCAGCAGCGCCAGCGCGGCGATCAGGCTTGGCTTCTCGGGCAGGTATCGCAGGATCAGCCAGAAGCATAGTGGCGCGAGGGCTACCGCGAAGAAGCTGATGAGCAAGGGAAGGAAGAGGTTGTCCAGCACGGCACCCTGATCGGCCGCCCCATAGAGCGCTTCCCAGTCCTCTTGGTTCAACGAGTTGGATAGCACCGTATCCACGACCGTGCCTACCGCGAAGAGGCTGGCTCCGGGGGCACTGCGCTGCGCCAGATGCTGGGCGCGGTCGCGAGCAGGGACAGCGGCAGGCAGTCCTGCGATCCACAGAAGGCGGGAGGTCGAATTCACCTGCTCATTCTAAACCGGTCAGGCGTGGGCCGAGCCGTGTGGCCTGAACGCTAAGATGGGGCGCGTGACTGAGCAAACTATGGGGCAAACAATGGGCCAAGACCGCAGCGGCGCGCTTCCGAAATCGTGGGATCCCCAGGCGGTGGAGTCCGATCTCTACCAAGGGTGGGTGGATGCTGGTTATTTCACCGCTGATCCCGCTTCGGAGAAGCCGGCCTATTCGATTGTCCTGCCGCCGCCCAATGTGACTGGTCAGCTGCATATGGGGCACGCGCTGGACCACACTCTCATGGATAGCTTGGTGCGCCGCAAGCGGATGGAGGGCTTTGAAGTCCTGTGGCTTCCAGGCATGGACCATGCGGGTATCGCGACGCAGACCAAGGTCGAGGCGATGCTCAAGGAGACCGAGGGCAAGGATCGCTACGACTACGGCCGCGAGGAGTTCATTGCCAAGGTTTGGGAGTGGAAGGAGCAGTTCGGCGGCACGATCACGGATCAGATGCGGGCGATCGGCGATTCCGTCGATTGGTCCCGCGAGCGCTTCACCCTCGACGAGGGCTTGTCGCGCGCCGTCCAGACGATCTTCAAGGAACTCTTCGACCGCGGCCTCATTTACCGCGCCAACCGCCTGGTCAACTGGTCCCCGGTCCTCGAGACGGCCGTCTC
Organism: Corynebacterium atrinae; assembly: GCF_030408455.1. NCBI lineage: Bacteria > Bacillati > Actinomycetota > Actinomycetes > Mycobacteriales > Corynebacteriaceae > Corynebacterium > Corynebacterium atrinae. The sequence continues at coordinate 1,988,695 of NZ_CP046977.1, read as the reverse complement.
CGACATCGAGGTCGTGTACCAGGACGTCGAGGGCGAGCTCGTCTCCTTCCGCTATGGCTCCATGAATGATGATGAGCCGCACATCGTCGTCGCCACCACCCGGTTGGAAACAATGCTTGGCGACGTCGCTGTGGCCGTGCACCCGGACGATGCCCGCTACGCGGACCTCGTCGGGCAGACCCTTCCGCACCCCTTCCGCTCGGATCTGTCGCTGGTCGTCGTAGCCGACGACTACGTGGACCCGGAGTTCGGCTCCGGTGCCGTGAAGATCACCCCGGCTCATGATCCCAATGACCACGCCCTCGGCCAGCGCCACAATCTTGATATGCCGTCGATCATGGACAAGACCGGCCATATCTGCGACACGGGCACTCAGTTCGATGGGCTCAGCCGCGAGGAGGCGCGCGTCGCCGTGCGCGAGGCTCTCGCCGAGCAAGGTCGCATCGTCAAGGAGATCCGCCCCTACGTCCACTCCGTCGGCCACTCGGAGCGTTCCGGCGAGCCGATTGAGCCGCGCCTGTCCCTGCAGTGGTTCGTCAAGGTCGACGAGTTGGCCCAGATGGCTGGAGATGCCATCCGCGAAGGCGACACCGTGATCCACCCGCAGAGCATGGAGCCGCGGTACTTCGACTGGGTGGACAACATGCACGATTGGACGATTTCTCGCCAGTTGTGGTGGGGCCACCGCATCCCGATCTGGTACGGCCCCAACGGCGAGGTTGTCTGCGTCGGCCCGGACGAACAGGCCCCGGAAGGGTATGAGCAGGACCCGGATGTCCTCGACACGTGGTTCTCTTCCGCACTTTGGCCGTTCTCCACCATGGGCTGGCCGGAGAAGACCCCGGAGCTGGAGAAGTTCTACCCCACGACCGTCTTGGTCACCGCGTATGACATCCTCTTCTTCTGGGTCGCCCGCATGATGATGTTTGGCACGTTTGCGTCCACCATCACCCCGGACATCCTGGGGGAGGGCCGCGACGGACGCCCGGAAGTCCCCTTCGACAACCTCTTCCTCCACGGCCTCGTGCGCGACGAGTTTGGCCGCAAGATGTCCAAGTCCCTGGGCAACGGCATTGACCCGATGGATTGGGTCGAGCGTTTCGGTGCGGATGCCCTCCGATTCACCCTGGCCCGCGGCGCCAACCCGGGCGTCGATTTGCCGGTCGGCGAGGATGCCGCCCAGTCCTCCCGCAACTTCGCCACGAAGCTGTTCAACGCGACCAAGTTCGCCCTCATGAACGGCGCCGAAGTGGGCGAGCTGCCCCCGCGCGAGGAGCTCACCGACGCCGATCGCTGGATCCTCGATCGCCTGGAGCAGGTGCGCGGGCAGGTGGACGGCTACTTCGACAACTACCAGTTCGCCAAGGCGAATGAGGAGTTGTACCACTTCACGTGGGATGAGTTCTGTGACTGGTACTTGGAGATTGCCAAGACCCAGATCCCGCGCGAGGGCTTCAGCCAGGAAGGCCGCAACACCCAGCTGGTCCTCGGCCGCGTCCTCGACGTCGTCCTGCGCTTGCTCCACCCAGCCATGCCATTCGTTACCGAGGTGTTGTGGAAGGCCTTGACGGAGCAGGAGTCCATCGTCTTGGCCTCCTGGCCCACGGTCGAGGAAACGAACCTCGGGGCGGCGACGGATGAGGTGGCAGCTCGCCGTATCGCGGATGCGGAAAAGCTCATTACCGAGATTCGCCGTTTCCGCTCTGACCAGGGTGTCAAGCCCTCGCAGAAGGTACCGGCCGCCCTTGATTTTGCCGCCGCCGACCTGGAATCCCTGGAGACCGCAGTGCGCTCCTTGGCCAAGGTCGAGGCTCCGGGCGAAGACTTCGCGGAGTCAGCCTCCCTGGAGCTGCGCCTGTCGCAGGCGACGATCACCGTCGCGTTGGATACCTCCGGCACCGTCGATGTCGTCGCGGAGCGCAAGCGACTGGAGAAGGACTTGGCCGCCGCGCACAAGGAGTTGGAGGGTACCGCTAAGAAACTCGGCAACGAGGCGTTCTTGTCGAAGGCCCCGGACGCCGTCGTCGATAGGATCCGCACTCGTCAGCACGTTGCCCAGGAAGAAGTCGAACGCATCACCGCCCGCTTGGAGGCCCTGAAATGAGCAACGAAGAAGAGCGCGAAGAGATCCTCGCCAACGCTGCCGACGATGAAGACTTGGAAGACTTGGACGTCCTTAACGACGCCGTCGAAGTGACGGACCAGGGATTAAAGCTCAACATTGAGCTCGGGGACGTCGAAAAGCCGGCAACGGTGGAGGTCACCCCGCAGGACCTCGCCGAGCTGATGCTGGCCGACGCCGAGCTGGATACCCGCTGGCCAGAGACCAAGATCGACCCGTCGCTGGAGCGCATCGAGATGCTCATGGACCTTTTGGGGTCCCCGCAGAATTCCTACCCAGCCATCCACGTCGCCGGCACCAATGGCAAGACGTCGACGGCACGGATGATTGAGTCGCTGCTGCGCGCCTTCCACCGCCGCACCGGGCGCACCACCAGCCCCCACCTGCAGCTGGTGACCGAGCGAATCGCGATCGATGGCGCCCCGATTCACCCCCGAGATTTCGTCCGCACGTGGAACGAGATCAAGCCCTTCGTCGAAATGGTCGATGAGCGCCTCGGCCGGATGTCGAAGTTCGAGGTTCTCGTCGCGTTGGCGTACACCGCGTTTGCGGACACGCCGATCGACGTCGCCGTCGTCGAGGTGGGCATGGGCGGGCGCTGGGATGCCACCAATGTCATCCAATCTGACGTCGCCGTGATCATGCCCATTGGCCTCGACCACACCGACTACCTCGGCGACACGATCGAGGAGATCGCGGCGGAAAAGGCCGGCATCATCAAGGCCCGGTGGGACCTCGATGACCTGCTCACCCCGCCCGATAACGTCGCCATCGTCGCCGAGCAGGACCCCGCCGCCATGCGCGCCATCCTTGAACAAGCAGTGCTTGCCGACGCCTCCGTGGCGCGCGCAGGCGTCGAGTTCGGCGTCGTCTCTTCGACGGTCGCCGTCGGCGGCCAGCAACTCACCCTCCGTGGGTTGGCGGGCGAATACGAGGATATTTTCCTGCCGCTGTCCGGGGAGCACCAGGCTCGCAATGCGGCCGTCGCGCTCGCCGCCGTCGAAGCCTTCTTTGGCGCCGGGGCCGGACGTACCCTCGACATCGCCTCCGTGCGCAACGGCTTCGCGCAGGTCACCTCTCCAGGTCGACTTGAGCGGGTGCGGACATCGCCCTCGACGTTTATCGACGCCGCCCACAACCCCCATGGCGCCCGCGCCCTCGGGCAGGCGCTGGAGCGTGACTTCAACTTCAACCGCCTCGTCGGCGTCGTCGGTGTCCTGGGGGATAAAGATGCCCGCGGCATTCTCGAAGCACTAGAGCCCTACCTCTCCGAGATCGTGGTTACCCAAAACTCCAGCCCCCGCGCATTGGACGCCTACGACCTCGCCGACATCGCGCGCGAGATCTTCGGCGAGGAGCGCGTCCACGTCGACGACACCCTCCCCGGTGCCTACGCCCTGGCAGTCGAACTCGCCGAAGACGCCGACATTCAGTCCGGGGCGGGCGTGGTTATCACCGGCTCCGTCGTCACCGCAGGCGAGGCCCGCACCTTGTTTGGAAAGGACCCCGCATGAGCAACCCGGAGTTCGGCCCCCTCGGCCCAGGCCACGAACCCGCCAAGGACCCGATGAAGGGAATCCGCGGGGTCATGGCGGGCACGCTGGTCCTTGAAGCGATAACCATCTGGCTAGCCCTGACTGTCATCCTGCGCGTCGATGACGGCGCCTATTGGACCACCTTCAACTGGGTCGCTATCACCGCACTCGGTGCCGCCCACCTCATCATGGCATTCCTGCAGCGCTTGCCGTGGGCTCTGCCCGTTAACCTCGCGCTGCAGGTGTTGCTCCTGGCAGGCGTGTTTATTCACCCCTCAGTGGGCATCATCGCCATCATCTTCATCATCGTGTGGTGGTACCTCCTTCACCTGCGCTCCACCCTCATCGAAAGGATGAAGCGCGGGCTGCTGACCACCCAGCACCTCTAGTGCTTCCGCGGCCTAATCACCGGGTGCCCAGAAGCAATAGACACCCGGTTGAACGCGTTGATCATGATGATCGCCCACTCCAGGGCGGCAACCTGTTCCTCCGCGAACACCTCACAGGCCTCGACGGCGGCGAGGCTAATCTCACGATCCTGGGGTAGCAACGTGAGTGCCTCCGCCAACTCCAAGGCCGCGCGCTCCTGCGGGCTGAACTCCTTGACCATCCGCCACGCACTCAACGTGTCGAGCTTGAACTCCTCCACACCAGCCCTCCGGGCCGCCGGGACGTGAATGGACAGACAGGTGGCACAACCATTGAGTTGGCTGACGCGGATGTTGACCAGCTCGATGAGACCAATGGGCAGATCCACCTCGGGGAACAGCTCCCGCAGCTTCCGGGTCACATCCCCCAATTCGCGATAGATCTCTGGATAGAACTTGTCCAGGTACGGGGCCGAATGACTCATCGAAGGTGCTCCTGCAGCCACGTCAGGTCAGCCGGGGTGGGCTTGCGCCACTCGATGTCATGCTCTTCGGTCTGCAACCACTTGAGCACAAACGGGCAGACAGCGACGATAGAGAAACCCTCGGCAACCGACGTGGCCAAGGCTTCCGAGGTGATGATGCCAGCCAGGCCGCGCCCACCGAACGCCTCATCGATCTCGGTGTGGAAGAAGATGCGCTCGGCATCATGATCCCGGTAGTGCGACGACCCCGCAGTCTCCCCGTCATCGGTGATGACAAAACGGCGGCGGTCAGTCTCTTGAGTAACGGACGTGTTCATTAGATTCTCTCCTCTGGTCGGGCAACCGAGTCTGGATTGATGCGGGGCCTAATTCGGGAATGGGGCAATTCGGGGGCAGGCAACCACGACAAGCCGTCTGCGTGGTGGCCAATGTATCCGTAGGTGTGACCGAAGCGCTCGTCCTGCGCCTGCCACTGCTCGCGGAATTGCTCAATCTCCTCGTACTCGCGGCCGATGAAGTTCCACCACATGAGGATGTTTTCAGTGAAGGGCTCACCACCGATGAACACCATCCGCGCAGGCGTATCACCCGTATTGCGGATGCGCAGATGCGTTTCCCCGGTACCCGTGTACGCCAACTCGCCGCGGGCGACGGGAACGCCTTCTAACTCGACCTCGCCGGCGTCGACAAGCAAACCATGCTCGAAGCTGACATCGACGTCGAAGCCGACCGTCGCGCCCGCAGCGAGACGGATCTCGGCGCCGACCAACGGCGTAAACGTGGTAACCGGCGAGGTATCGCCGAAGAGCGTGCCGAGGAACACCAGCGCCTGCCCGCCCTCAAACTCGATCGTCTCCGGCGCATGATGGTCAAAACGGCGCGGCCCATGCCGGTGCGCCTCCGGCAGCGCAGTCCACAACTGCACCCCATGCAACGTCGTCGTCTCCTGCGTCGACACCTCCGAATGGCAAATTCCCGCCCCTGCTGTCATGAGATTGACCTCACCGGGGAAAACCACCGCGTGATTGCCTCCCGAATCGTGGTGGGAAATCGTGCCTTCGAACAACCACGACACCGTCTGCAGGCCCGTATGTGGATGCGGTGCGACATCCATGCCGCCCGAAGCAGACACGTCATCAGGGCCGTAATGATCCATGAAACACCACGCCCCAATGAGGCTGCGCTGCTTTTGCGGCAATGTACGACGTACTGTCATCGCACGGGGACCACCCAGTGGCACCTCGCGGGCAGTGATGATCTCGACCTTCGCACCATCGGGACAATGTGGGGGAGAAGGAGCGAGGTTCAGCTCCTGAGGGTTCGGATTAGCATCAGACATAGAGCCATTTTACGCGGCATTTGTGGGCACGTCCGCAAAGTCACCCCTGGGTTAAGATGAGGCCCATGCGCGCCGTTTACCTCGCCCTTGCTGCCACCTTCTGCCTAGTAGCCATCGTTGTCCAACTCATCGACGGCTCTCCCAAGATGGCCGGCTCTGACTTCCTCGCCTACGCCAACTTCCTAGCAGTCGTATCGCTCCTGGCCGCCGGAATATTCCTCGTCCTTGGGTTGAAATCGACAGCAGCAGTTTCTCAGCCGGAAACGATCACGCTAGACGAAAAGAAGAAGGCGATCCTGCAGCCAATGCTCGACCGGGGTGACGAAGGCGCAGCCGTCCGCCAGGTACAAATGTGGTTCCGCGGTTCCACCCCAGAAACCGCGCGCGAAGCCGTCCAAGAGCTGAAGGAATAACTTAATAGGCCAGCACATCGCGGTAAGAACACCCCTCCGGTAGAGTAGCCAACCATGACTGAACGCACTCTCATCCTCATCAAGCCGGACGGCGTCAACAACGGCCACGTCGGCGAGATCATCGCCCGCATCGAGCGCAAGGGCCTCAAGCTCGCCGCCATGGACCTGCGCGTCGCCGACCGCACCACCGCCGAGCAGCACTACGCCGAGCACGCCGACAAGCCTTTCTTCGGAGAGCTCGTCAACTTCATCACCTCCGCTCCGCTCGTCGCCGGCATCGTCGAAGGAGAGCGCGCCATCGAGGCATGGCGTCAGCTGGCCGGCGGCACCGACCCCGTCTCCAAGGCCACCCCGGGCACCATCCGCGGCGACTTCGCCCTGACTGTCGGCGAAAACGTCGTCCACGGCTCCGACTCCCCGGAATCCGCCGAGCGCGAAATCGCCATCTGGTTCCCGAACCTCTAAGCCTGCCTAGCTTGCGTGCTACTAGCCCCTCTTCGGAGGGGCTTTTTCGCGCCCGCGGGGTTGAGTACGGGTGATCGCGACGGGTTGATTGCGACCTGAGCGCTTCGCGGGGTGGGAATCCGCAGGTCGCGTTTGAGCGGCGGGCGGAAATTGGGCTTCAGGTCGGGAGGGGTCGTGATCGCGACGGCCTGTTCGCGACCTGAACGCTTCGCGGGGTGGGAATCCGCAGGTCGCGTTTGAGCGGCGGGCGGGAATTGGGCTTCCGGTCGGGAGGGGTCGTGATCGCGACGGCCTGTTCGCGACCTGAACGCTTCGCGGGGTGGGAATCCGCAGGTCGCGTTTGAACAGCGGGCGAAAAATCGGCTAAAAGTCGAGAGAAGGGCGTCGCGATCACGGATTTCGAAGGTTTCGGCCCCAGGTTCTCCGGGCGAGTGAGGAACAGCCCGGCGGCTAGACCCTGAGTAGGCCGGCCTCTTCGATCACTCGAACGCCGACTTTGGTCAGGTCAACCAGGTGACGGGAGATGTCGTCGCCGGAATCGAAAGTGGAGACGCCGACGAGCCCCGCGCGGTAGAGCTCGGTGGCTTCCTCCTTGACCTGCTCGTTGGTCTGGCCCGTGATCTCGGCGATCTTCCACACCCGGACGCGTATTCCATCGACGGCGCCGATTGTGAGCAGGGCTTCGAGGATCGGTCGGTGGTGGGCGGCGACGCCGAGGCGCTCGGAGGTGGCATAGGCGGGGGTGGTGTCGGCGAGGGTTTCGCGGATGAGCAACGTGGCTTCTTGTTGGGTGCGGCTACCAGCGGACCGCAAGGAGAGGAACATCGACCCGGCAATTGCGAAGAAGGTCACGGCGATGGCGAGAGTGGTCGGGAGGACCTCGAAGAAGATGCCGGAGAAGGCGATCATGGGGAAGGGGAGGAAGAATACGAGGTTGTTTTTCCATGAACCCTTGAAATTGAGCGGGAGTCGGCTGGATTCCAGGCCCGAATTCCAATCTTTGCGCGGCACCACCAAAAGGCAAATGGCGACGAAAACTACGACGGCTGCCAATAGCCACCACCACATTCGCAGCTGCATGAGGACGCAGATTAAGCCGAGACCGGCACTCAATATCGCCGAAGAGGTGAGTCCGAATGGGTGAGAGGTATTTAACATCGCCATGTTCCCAGCCTAGGTCGTACCGCAGTTTCTTGGCAGGGTGTGGAACAATGGCGAACAGGTTGTGCTGTAGGCACGCTTGTTTGTTCCAACTGAATAGAACACACCACCACAGATTTTTCGGTTTGCCCCTGTGCGGCGGCGGCGATGATATTCGCCAGCGCCCGGGGGACAGATCGGCCAACAATTACAGGAGTATTCGTGGCTGATTCCACAGATCCCACCGTGTCCAATGAACCTGCGGAGCAGGAGCAGGCGCCGAAGAAGCGCCGGGTAGCTCGCAAAGCGGTGAAGAAGACCGCCAAAAAGACCACCAAGAAGACCACTAAGAAGGCCGCTAAGAAAGCAGTAAAGAAGGCCCCGAAGAAGGCACCCGCGCTTGCTTTCCCTGATTTCGATCGGGAGCAGCTGGGCGCGAAGGTGCGCGTCCATGCCTTGGCCAAGCAGCTGAGCTTGACTTCGAAGGAACTCATTTCCGCGCTGGATGGGATGGGGCTGAAGAAGGTGGCGCAGTCCACGATCTCTCGCGAGGAGGCGCTGGCGTTGTTGGATGCCCTCGCCGCGCCGGACACTAAGCCGGAAACCCCGGAGCCGGAGGCCCCGGCGGAGCCGGAGGAGAAGATCAGGATTCGCGTTCGTAAGAATGTGGAAAACGAGATTCACCAGATCGAGGAGAAGGTCGAGGCTGATCTTGCCGCGGTCGTCGAGGAGCATATCGACGAGGAGCCGCTGGAGGACATTGAGCCCGCGATCACTCCCGCGCCGGAGAGCATTGAGGGTTCTGCCGTCGAGCAGTTCACGCCCGTTTTCATGCCGCCGGGTGCCGCAACGGAGACGCCTGTGGAGGAGGAGACCTCCAACGCTGCTTCTCGACGCCGCCGTCGCGGCCGCCGCGGCGCCAGCCGCGGTCGCGGGGCCGAAGAGGTTGAGGTAGTCGAGGCTGAAGAAGCCGCTGAAGTTGCGGAAGAGCTTCCCGACGAGCCGACTGCTCTGCGTGGATCCACTCGCCTAGAGGCGCAGCGCCGCCGCCGCACTGAGCTGCGCGAGGAGGGGCGGAAGAAGCGTCACATCGTCTCGCAGGCGGAGTTCTTGGCGCGTCGCGAGTCGGTCGAGCGCACCATGGTCGTGCGGGAGCGCGAGCGGCACGATAGCCCAGGCTTGGTTACCCAGGTGGGTGTGCTGGAGGATGAGCTGCTCGTTGAGCATTTCGTGACGTCGGAGGCGCAGGCCTCGATGATCGGCAATATCTACCTCGGACGGGTGCAGAACGTGTTGCCGAGCATGGAGGCAGCTTTCATTGACATCGGGCAGGGCCGCAATGGTGTGCTCTATGCCGGTGAGGTCGATTGGAAGTCCGCGGGCCTCGGTGGGCGTAGCCGCCGGATCGAGCAGGCTCTGAAGTCTGGTGATCAGGTGCTCGTGCAGGTGAGCAAGGATCCGCTCGGCCATAAGGGTGCTCGGTTGACCACGCAGATTTCGCTGGCGGGTCGCTACCTCGTTTATGTGCCGGGTGGCCGCAGCGCGGGTATTTCTCGCAAGCTTCCCGGGCCGGAGCGGGCTCGTTTGAAGGAGATCCTCACGAAGGTCGTGCCCGGCCAGGGCGGGGCGATCATTCGTACCGCAGCTGAGGGTGTGTCGGAGGAGGCGATCGCCGCCGACGTCAATCGCCTGCATTCACTGTGGGAGGACATCCGCGCCCGTGCGGATAAGGAGACCCATTCCAAGGGCTCGAAGCCGATCACGATGTACGAAGAGCCGAATATGCTCGTCAAGGTCGTGCGCGACCTCTACAACGAGGACTTCTCGCAGCTGGTCGTCGATGGTGGCCGTGCGTGGAACACTGTTCACGCTTATGTGCAGTCCGTGGCTCCGGATCTGCTCGACCGAGTGGTCAAGTATGACCGGGCCGCACACGGCGGGGTTGATGCCTTCGAGCACTACCGTATTGATGAGCAGATCCAGAAGGCCCTCTCGGAGAAGGTGTGGCTGCCGTCGGGTGGCACGTTGATCATCGAGCGCACGGAAGCCATGACGGTCGTTGACGTCAACACCGGCAAGTTCACCGGTTCCGGTGGCAACCTCGAAGAGACCGTCACGCGTAACAACCTTGAGGCCGCCGAAGAAATCGTCCGGCAGATGCGACTGCGTGACATGGGTGGCATGATCGTCGTCGACTTCATCGATATGGTCCTGCCGGAGAACCAGGAGCTCGTGCTGCGGCGCCTCAAGGAGGCGCTGGGTCGCGATCGCACGCGTCACCAGGTTTCCGAGGTCACGTCCCTCGGCCTGGTTCAGATGACCCGCAAGCGCTTGGGCACTGGCCTGCTGGAGACCTTCTCTACCGAGTGTGAGCATTGTGCCGGCCGCGGCATCATCCTGCACGAGGATCCAGTGGAGGAGCCGCACGATCATCACGAGGACAAGCGGGCTGAGCGCCGCCGGAAGCCGGAACAAGATCCGACTCGTCACCCAGCTGCCGTGGCTATGCAGGAAGAAGACGAGGAGGAGCACGCTTCCATCGAGGAGCTGGCTGCCGCCGTCGTCGTAGACGAGCCGCAGGAGAAGCCGAAGCGTTCGCGTCGTTCCCGCCGCAGCGCCAAGGCGGAGAAGGTGGAGGACAGCTTCGAGAAGATTGTGTCCGACGCCGTGGAACTGGCGGACGCTGAAGATCCGGAGGAGCCGTCGGGTGCCTCCTACGTGCCCGCCGAGGACACGGGAGAAAAGACCTTCCAGCAGGCCGTGGAGGAGTTTGAGACCTCGCCGCGCCGACGTCGCAAGACGCGTGGCAACTCCCGCTCCGATCGTCGCCCGCAGCCGGAGGACTTCCCAGGTTCCGCTTCCACCGCACCGGCCGCCCAGCTTGAAGATGAGAAAGAGCGTTCCGACGCCCGCCGGTCCCGCCGCCGCACCACCCGCAGCAACCGCCCGAACCGGGCGGTCGCCGAGCAGGAAGCACCTCAGCAAGAGGAGAAGTCCGAGGAGACCACGGTTGTTCGGCGGACGCGAGGGCGCCGACGGGTCGTGCGACGCACGACCACCAGTGAGATCCCTGCGCAGGCCCCTCAGGCGGACGTCGATAAGCAAGAGGCGCCGAAGCGTGCCTCTCGTGGGCGCCGCCGAGTGACCCGGCGGACATCCGCTCGTTAGGGCGGCCGGACGGCGGTTTGTCATTTGGCTGGCCCACGGGGTAGTCTTTGACAGTCGCTGTTTCGGGGATATTGCGCCGTCAGGATCTTTGCAGGTCCAGGCGTGCCCGCGTATCCGAAACGCAAGTGAAATACACGTCCATTCAGGTGGCCCACACGGGAGCCTGAGCCGAGTTTAGATAAGGGGTAACCCTCCTATGTACGCGATCGTCAAGACCGGCGGCAAGCAGTACAAGGTTGCCGAAGGTGACCTCGTCAAGGTCGAGAAGATCGAGGGTGAGCCGGGTTCGTCCGTGGCTCTCACCCCGGTTCTGCTCGTCGACGGTGCCAATGTCACGTCCAAGTCCGATGATCTGGCCAAGGTCAGCATCGACGCAGAGATCGTCGAGCACGCTAAGGGCCCGAAGATCGATATCCTCAAGTACAAGAACAAGACCGGGTACAAGAAGCGCATGGGCCATCGCCAGCCGCTGACCGTGCTCAAGGTCACCGGAATCAAGTAAGCCTGCAGTCTTCCGAGTAAAAACCCCAAGGAGGGAAAACCAATGGCACACAAGAAGGGTGCTTCTAGCTCCAGCAACGGACGCGACTCCGAGTCCAAGCGTCTTGGCGTCAAGCGTTTCGGTGGCCAGCAGGTCAGCGCCGGCGAGATCCTGGTCCGCCAGCGCGGCACCAAGTTCCACCCGGGCGAGAACGTCGGCCGTGGTGGCGACGACACCTTGTTCGCCCTGAAGGCTGGCGCAGTCCAGTTCGGCATCAAGCGTAACCGTCGCATGGTCAACATCGTTGAAAACGAGACCGTCAACGCCTAAGTCTCACGAAGATCCGCTTTCCCAGCCATGTGCCGGGGAGGCGGATTTTTCGATTCCGGGGTTGGCGCTGGTCAATGGTACGGTGGGAGGCTACTTGTTACACCTACTGGAGGGTTCCCCACAACTATGTCGCGCTTCGTAGATCGCGTGGTCTTGCACCTATCCGCCGGCGACGGCGGTAGCGGTTGCTCATCAGTCCACCGTGAGAAGTTCAAACCCCTCGGCGGGCCCGACGGCGGCAACGGCGGGCACGGCGGCGACGTCATCTTGGAAGTGTCGCCGCAGGTACACACGCTGCTGGACTTCCACTTCCGCCCTCACCTCAAGGCCGGACGCGGAGCTAACGGTGCCGGGCGGCACCGCAATGGCGCCCGCGGGGAAGACCTCGTTCTCGAGGTGCCGGTGGGCACCGTCGTCGTCGATGCCAAGGGCGAGACCCTCGCCGACCTCACCATCCCCGGCACCCGCTTCATCGCCGCCCAGGGTGGCTACGGTGGCCTGGGCAACGCCGCGCTGGCGTCAGCCAAGCGCAAGGCTCCCGGCTTCGCGCTCAACGGCGAGCCGGGCGAGGAACACGACATCGTCCTGGAACTGAAGTCCATGGCCGACGTCGGCCTCGTTGGCTTCCCTTCGGCGGGTAAATCCTCGCTGATCTCGGTGCTGTCCTCGGCGAAGCCGAAGATCGCCGACTACCCCTTCACCACGCTTGCCCCCAACCTCGGCGTGGTCAACGTCGGGCACGAGTCCTTTACCATTGCCGACGTGCCGGGGCTTATCCCGGGGGCGTCGGAAGGCAAGGGCCTCGGCCTCGACTTCCTGCGCCACATCGAGCGCACCAGCGTGCTCGTCCACGTCGTCGACGCCGCCACCCTAGAGCCCGGCCGCGACCCCGCCAGCGACATCGAGGCGCTGGAAGCGGAGCTGGCCGCGTACCAATCCGAGCTGGACGAGGACACCGGCCTCGGAGATCTCCGGGATCGCCCGCGCCTCATCGTGCTCAACAAGGCCGACGTGCCCGAAGCGCAGGAACTAGCCGAGTTCGTCAAGGAAGACCTGGAGAAGCAATTCGGCTGGCCCGTCTTCATCATCTCGGCCGTCGCCCGCAAGGGCCTGGATCCCCTGATGTACAAACTCCTGGAGATCGTGCAGCAGGCCCGCAAGGAACGCCCCAAGGCCAAGGCCGACAGCGAACACACGATCATCCGCCCCCGCGCCGTCGACGCCCCCCGCACCGACTTCGAGGTCCACCCGGATCCGGAGGTGCCGGACGGCTTCATCGTCACCGGACGCAAGGTTTTGCGTTGGATCATCCAGACCGACTTCGAAAACGAAGAAGCGATCGGCTACCTGGCCGACCGATTGGAAAAGGCCGGCGTGGAAAAGGCACTGTTCAAGGCCGGTGCCCGCGAAGGCTGCACCGTCACCATCGGTGACATCTCCTTCGAATGGGAGCCCATGACTGGTGCCGGAATGGATCCGACTGTTGCCGGACGTGGCCAAGACGCCCGCCTGCTGCGCAATGATCGCATTTCCGCAGCGGAACGCAAGCGCGCCTCCCAGGCCCGCCGCGGTCTTATCGACGAGCTCGACTTCGGCGAGGGGCAGACGGCCGATCGTGAGCGCTGGCAGGGTTAAGCACGGTCTGTAGGGTGGTTGGACATGACGACTTCTCCCGGATTGCCTCTGTCCCCGTACCGGAATACCGCTGACGACGTCGCCTTCCCTGGGCCGGCCACCGCGCCGGGGGAGAGTCCGGCCTTTGGGCATGATTCGGAGATGCGCTCACGCATCGCCAATGCCAAAAGGATCGTGGTAAAGATTGGATCTTCATCCCTGACCGGGGAGGACTTCACCGTTGACCCAAACAAAATCAACCACATCGTTGATGCCCTCCAGGCGCGGATGAGCCGATCGGACATCATCGTGGTGTCTTCCGGCGCCGTCGCCGCTGGAATGGGACCCCTAGGGCTCGCGCAACGCCCGACCGACCTGGCCACCAAGCAGGCTGCGGCGGCTGTTGGGCAGGTCCACCTCGCCCACCAATGGGGCCAGTCTTTTGCCCGTTATGATCGCACGATCGGTCAAATCTTGCTCACAGCGGCGGATGCTGGTCGACGTGATCGCGCCCGCAACGCCCAGCGCACCATCGATCGCTTGCGCCAGATGAGGGCAATTCCAATCGTCAACGAGAATGACACGGTAGCCACCTCGGAGATGCACTTCGGCGATAATGACCGGCTGTCTGCCATCGTCTCCCACCTAACTACCGCGGATGCTCTTGTCCTGCTGTCGGACGTCGACGGGCTCTTTGACCGCAATCCTGCCGAGCCGGACGCACGTTTCGTCTCCGAGGTTCGTACCGGTCGCGACCTCAAGGGTGTTATCGCGGGTGACGGTGGCTTGGTGGGCACGGGTGGCATGGCATCGAAAGTCTCGGCGGCGCGCCTTGCCTCGCGCGGCGGAGTTCCGGTGCTGTTGACCTCGGCCGCTAATATTGGACCCGCCTTGGCGGATGCCAGCGTGGGTACTGTTTTCCATCCACGGGAGAATCGCCTGTCGGCGTGGAAGTTCTGGGCGCTCTACGCCGCCGACACCGGCGGTACCCTCCGCCTGGATGCGGGTGCAGTTCGCGCCGTCACGGCCGGTGGCACCTCGCTGTTGGCGGTCGGGATCACCTCGGTGGAGGGTGAGTTCCAGGCCGGTGAGATCCTCGACATCATTGGCCCCGACGGGCAGATCATCGGCCGCGGCGAGGTGGCATACGACTCGGACACCCTGGTGGGCATGCTGGGCAAACACACTGAAGACCTCCCCGAGGGGCAGCGTCGCCCGGTTGTGCACGCAGATTATTTGTCCAACTACGCCTCGCGGATCTAGGTAGCGTGGGGGCATGAAATTCACCGTCATGCCCCATCCCTGGCCAGATACCATCACTGAGTTGGAGGCGGCCGGGCACGAATACACCGAGCTGCTCGACCAAGCGCAGGCGGTGGTGTTCAACGGCCAGCCAGCGGATGTGCCGGACCCATGGCCGGAGAGCGTGCAGGTGGTGCAGGCGGTGTTCGCGGGCGTCGAAACACTCAATGATGCGGGAGTGTTCGGCCGCAAGGGTCCGCGCTGGGCGAATGCCGCTGGTCTTTATGCTGACACGGTTGCAGAGTCGACGATGGCGCTGTTGCTGGCCCAGCTGCACATGCTGAAGACGGCGGTGACGGCAGCGTCGTTTAGCGTCATGGACACGATCGACAAGAATAAACAGTGGTTGTTCGAGGATAAAACGGTGGCGATCCTCGGGGCGGGCGGGATCGGTAAGCGTCTCGTGGAACTGCTAGCGCCGTTTCGTCCGCACATCATCGCGGTGAATCGCAGCGGATCCGCTATCGAGGGGGCGCACGAAACGCTGGCGATGTCCGAGGCCGACGATGTGTGGGGGCGCGCCGATTACTTTGTGCTGCTGACCCCGGTGACGGATGAGACGCGGGGCCTGGTGAATAAGGATGTGCTTGGGCGGATGAAGCCCAATGCCGTGGTGGTCAATGTTGGTCGCGGCCCACTGATCAAGACGGATGATTTGTACGAGGCCCTGCGGGATGGTGTCATCGCCGGCGCTGCCCTTGATGTCACGGACCCCGAGCCGCTGCCCGATGATCACCCGCTGTGGGCGCTGGACAATTGCCTGATCACTCCCCACGTGGCCAACACGCCTTCGATGGTCCGGTCGCTGACGGCGTCGCAGGCCGTGCGCAATTTCGCGGCTTTCGAGGCGGGGGAGAAGATGCCCACGGAGGTGAATCCCGAGGTGGGCTACTAGGCGTGATTCGCTACACTCGATGGGCATGACAGATCAGCGAAGCATCGAACGAGAAGAAGTACTGTCGAAGGCCCGCGCGGCGAAGGCGGTTGCCCCCATCGTGGCCCAGCTGCCAACGTCTACGAAAAATGATCTGCTCCTCGCCGCTGCCGATGCGCTCATCGCGAATACGGATGCGATCATCGCGGCGAATTCCCGCGACATCGATGAGGGCCGAGCGGCCGGCTTGAGTGAGTCCCTCATTGATCGGCTGGCGCTGGATGCCGCCCGCATTGAAGGCATCGCCGGCGGGCTGCGCCAGGTTGCGAGCTTGAAGGACCCGATCGGGGAGGTCCTCACCGGGGGTGTCATGCCCAACGGCATCCAAATGCGCCAGGTCCGCGTCCCCCTCGGCGTCATGGGAATGGTCTACGAGGCCCGCCCCAATGTCACCGTCGACGCTTTTGGCTTGGCGCTCAAATCCGGCAACGTGGCGCTGCTGCGCGGTTCGAAGACGGCCAAGCATTCCAATGCGCAGCTCGTCGAGATCCTGCAGGGCGTGCTCGCCGAGGCTGACCTGCCGCGGGAGGCGGTCCAGCTCCTGCCCTGCGAGTCCCACGATTCCGTGCAGGATCTCATTACCGCCCGCGGGCTTGTCGACGTCGTCATTCCCCGTGGCGGCGCCCGCCTCATCGAAGCCGTGGTCACCGGCGCAACCGTCCCTGCCATCGAGACCGGCACCGGCAATTGCCACTTCTACATCGACGCTGAGTCGGACGTCGAGCAGGGCATTGCGCTGGCCATCAACGGCAAAACCCGCCGCTGTTCGGTGTGCAATGCCACCGAAACGGTGCTTATCGACGCCGCCCTGCCCGACGCCGCCAAGCTCCGCATTGTTGAAGCGTTCCAAGAGGCAGGGGTCACCGTCCACGGAGACGTCGCCGAGCTCGCCGCCTTCGGCGCCTCGGACGTGGTGGAGGCCGGCGAGGCGGATTGGGCGGATGAGTACCTGTCCATGGATATCGCCGCCAAGGTGGTCGACGGCGTGGACGGGGCGATTGCCCACATCGCCCGCTGGAGCACGGGGCACACTGAGGCGATTTCCACGACGAACATCCTCACTGCGCAGAAGTTCGCCGACCAAGTGGATTCTGCAGCCGTGATGATCAATGCCTCCACCGCCTTCACCGATGGCGAGCAATACGGCATGGGAGCTGAGATCGGCATTTCCACCCAAAAGCTCCACGCCCGTGGGCCGATGGCCCTGCCCGAGCTGACGTCGACCAAGTGGATTCTGCAGGGTACGGGGCAGGCCCGCCCGTAGCCGGTCCCCGCTACGGGAATTCCTCGCCTTAGTTGCTGCGCCGACTACTTCCTCGGTGAACACCGTAATGACCATGACGCCTACGTTGCGGACGTCTTCGCGGAGTGGATTGCCACGTACAATCGCGGTGCATGAGCGCTCGCATTGGTGTCATGGGTGGCACCTTCGACCCGATCCACCACGGTCACCTGGTGGCTGCCAGCGAAGTGGCAGCCCAATTCGACCTTGATCGGGTGATCTTCGTCCCCACCGGTCAGCCCTGGCAGAAGGCTGATCGGCAGGTGTCGGCCGCGGAGGATCGATACCTCATGACCGTCATCGCCACCGCCTCTAATCCTCGGTTTCAGGTCAGCCGGGTCGACATTGATCGTGGCGGGGACACCTACACCGTCGACACCCTGCAAGACCTGCGGGCCCAATTCCCCGATGCGGAGCTATTCTTCATCACTGGCGCGGACGCGTTGCGCTCGATCATGTCCTGGCGGGACTGGGAAGGCATGTTTGACCTGGCTGAATTCGTCGGCGTCACCCGGCCAGGCTACGAGCTCAGCGAGGACATGCTCCCGGAAGAACACCAGGCGCGCGTGCACTTGGTCGACGTGCCGGCGATGGCGATTTCCTCCACTGACGTGCGCAAGCGGGCGGCGGACGGGCGGCCGGTCTGGTACTTGGTGCCGGACGGGGTGGTCCAATACATCACGAAGAACGATCTTTACCAGCCCTAGGTGGGGTGTTGCTTGTAGAACTCGACTAGGACATATGGCCCCATCCGTGGGAAACTTGGGGGATAATCTATATCTACTGCATCAAATTTGAGGATACTGAGTGACTGCTTCTGACGAATCCCGCCGCCTGGCGACCATCGCTGCCCTCGCGGCCGACGAGAAAATGGCCCGCAACATCGCGGTTCTAGATGTTTCGGACGTGATGGCGATCAGCGATGTCTTCGTCGTGGCCTCGGCTGATAATGAGCGCCAGGTTGGTTCCATCGTGGAGGAGATCGAGGACAAGCTCACCGAGGCTGGCCGCGAGCCCATCCGCCGCGAAGGCAATCGCGAAAACCGCTGGGTGCTGCTGGACTATGGCCAGTTCATCATCCACGTCCAGCGCGACGCGGAGCGTGAGTTCTACGGCCTGGACCGCCTCTACCGCGATTGTCCGCTTATCGACGTCGAGGGGATCGACCCGCCGGAACGTCCCGGCGAGTGGTCCGACGAGGTTGACGTCCGCACCGTCTCTTCCATCGAGGAAATCCCCTTGGCAGCGCAAGCTCCGGGCGATGAGGACGAGGAGAACTAATCCCATGACCCGCCGACTCGTCTTGATCCGCCATGGCCAGACCGACTACAACGCGACTCGGCGCATGCAGGGCCAGCTCGACACCAACTTGTCGGAGCTCGGACGAGAACAGGCGCGTGTCGCAGGCGAACAATTAGGTGATCTGGGCATCAACCGGATCCTCTCTTCTGATCTTTCCCGCGCTTTTGATACCGCGATGATCATTGGTGAGCAGTTGGGCGTGGACGTCGAAAAGGACTCGCGCTTGCGCGAGACCCACCTCGGCGGCTGGCAGGGTAAATCCTCCGTCGAGGTCGACCAGGAGCTGCCGGGGGCGCGCGCCAAGTGGCGCCACGACGCCTCGTGGGCACCGCCCGGGGGCGAGTCCCGCCTCGACGTCGCCGAGCGCGCGCGGCCGGTCATCGACGAATTGATGGAGGGCTATGACGATTGGGACGGAAACGCGGTCCTCGTCGTGGCTCACGGAGGCACGATTTCGGCGCTGACCTCCAACCTGCTGGGCCTCGATGTCTCGATGTACCCCATGCTTTCAGGCCTGAAAAACACGTTCCGCTCGCAGCTGACTGCGCGCCCGCGTTTCGCTCCGGGTAGCCAGGACGCTCTCGACGATTTTCAGATCCGCGCCAACAGCATCAATGGCTCGCAGAAGGCGCCCACCCCGGCCTTCACTCCAGAAACGGTCGGCGATGCCCAGTGGTACCTAGACGGATGGAATATGGGATAAATGCCGGTACGAGTAGTCACTGATTCTTCCTCCGGTCTGCCCCCGGAGGTCATCGACGAGCTCGGAATCACGGTGGTTGATTTGCACGTCATGACCGATGACGAGGGCAACGATGCCTCCACCTCCGGTCTCTCTGCCTTGGAATTGGTGGCTGCCTACGCCCGACAGCTGGAACGCGGGGGAGACGACGGCGTTCTCGCCCTGCACCTGTCGCGGGAGCTCTCCTCCACGTGGTCCGCGGCAGCCCAAGCGGCGGCTATTTTCCCCGAGGATGCGGTCCGCGTCATCGACACCGGCTCGGTGGGCATGGCGATCGGTGCCGCGGCGATGGCCGCTGCGAAGGTTGCCAGTGAGGGTGCTGACCTCGAGGAATGCCACGACATCGCGGTGGATACCCTCGGGCGCTCCGCCACCTGGGTTTACCTGCGCGGCATCGAAGAGATCCGCAAATCCGGCCGCATTTCCGCCGGCACCGCCGTGCTCTCCGCCGCCTTGCTGGCCACGAAGCCGATCATGCAGATCACGGACGGCCGACTGGAACTCGTCGGTAAAACCCGCACCCAATCAAAAGCCTTTACCAAGCTTGTCGAGCTCGTGGTGGAGCACGCCCACGGCACGCCCGTCTTCGTGGCCATCCAGCACAATGACGCTGCCGACGACGCCCTGCACCTTTTAGAGATGTTGGAGGCCGTGCTCCCTGAAGGCTCCAGCTTCATGTCGATGGAGATGGTTCCCACGCTCGCCGTCCACACTGGAGCTGGAGCAATCGGGGTGTCCGCGGTGTTCACCACCCGGCCTGAGGATAACTCCACCGTTAGGTGACACATCAGCGTGGTTATCCACAGACTTGCCGGTTGACGCTCGCTTGGCGGGTCCGCTAGCCCTAGTTTGAGGGGCATGAGCTCCACCGTGGACCGCCTCAAAGAACTCACCCGCCCGACCGGCGAAGAAGAGCTTCTCGACGTCGCCTACCCCAAGCCCCGCCTGTCAATGTCCCTGCGGCAGGCGGCAATCGCCGCCGCCGTGGTGGTGGTTCTCGTCGGTGGGTGGGTGCTGTTCCACGGTCTACGCGAGCCCGAGCCGGTCACCGCGATCGACCTGCCGGCGGTGGGACCATCGGGATCCACAAGTTCCGCTGAGGCGGAGCTGGTGGTCTCCGTGGTGGGGGAGGTCGAACATCCCGGGCTGGTCACCTTGGCGCCAGGATCGCGTATCGACGACGCCCTGCTCGCCGCCGGCCCCAGCCCGGACGCCGACACGTTCTCCCTCAACCGGGCGCAGCGGCTCACGGACGGCCAGCAGATCGTCGTGCCGAAGGTGGGAGAACCTGCGGCGGCCGGACCTGGTGAGGGTGGTGTTGGGGGAGTGTCGCTCAACTCTGCCTCTGCCTCCGAACTCACCTCCCTCCCCGGAGTCGGGGCAGCGACCGCGGCGGCGATCATTTCCCACCGGGAATCGCACGGAGGATTCGGTGCGGTAGAAGAGCTCCTCGACGTCAAGGGCATCGGGCCCGCCAAGTTCGAGGCGCTCAAAGACCAGGTCACTTTGTGAGCGAACTCCGCCTCGTTCCTGCTGCCGTCGTCGTGTGGGCGGTCGTGCTCGCCTTACTTCTGGCGGTCCATCAGGGGTGGGTGATCCTGGCGCTAGGCGTGGTGGTCTTGGGTGCCGTGGTGCTGCGGCAAGCAGGCCAAGCGATTCTGGTGGGAGCCTTGGGCGTGCTTGCGGTAGGTATCACTGAACTGCGTCGGTGGCAGGCCCACCGGTGGGAACCTGGGAAGCCCCTCGTGGGAACGGTCAGCTCATCACCCGTAGAAGTGGAGGGAGGACGCTACCTCATTCGACTCGACATACCGGGCTATCCGGTGGAGATGCCGGTGTTCCTGAACGAACTTCCCCCGGGAGTAGTCACGGGCGCGCACGTCACGGGTGATCTCACCCTGGGGGAAAGCGGACGTCCCGGAATTGGCATGCAGGTAGCCCGCGGAGAGGTCAAGGTGATCGGATCCCCGGAGGGAATGTCGGCCATCGCGGGCAGGGTGCGCGAGACTTTCCGCGAAGCAGTAATGAACACGGTGGGAGAATCCTCCCAAGGGCTTATTCCCGGCATGGTGCTCGGTGACACCTCGGGTCAGGACGCACAAGAGCGTCAGCTCTACATCGAGACCGGGTTGAGCCACCTGTCGGCGGTGTCGGGAGCGAACGTCGCGATCGTGACTACCGCCGCTGTCCTGTTTTGCCGCGCGCTGACGATGGGGCCTCGCGTGCAAGTAGCTGCGGCATTGTTGGCGTTGGCTGGTTTCGTCGGCCTGGTCGGAACGGAGCCCAGTGTGTTGCGCGCTTCGGTCACTGGTCTGGTGGGGCTACTGGCGGTACTCGGTTCTTCCCGAGTGGAACCAATCCACGGCCTCAGCGTGGCCGTCATTGGCCTGCTGCTGTGGAATCCCGACCTGGCAGTCACCTATGGCTTCGCGCTGTCCGTCGCGGCGACGGCCGGGATCGTCGCCCTCTTTCCCCTGATCTACCGCCCGCTCGCACGGACCCGTGCCCCGGACATTCTCGTGCGGGCCGTGGCAGTGGCCGTCGCAGCCGACGTGGTGACCATGCCCATCATTGCCCTCATGGCCGGTGAGGTCTCGTTGGTCTCCGTTCTAGCCAATGTTCTCGTCGCCTCTGTTGTCCCACCCGTGACCGTCATCGGGCTCATCGCCGTCGGGTTAGCTCAACTCCCCGGCGGCCTTGAGTTTCCCGTCCTCCACCTCATCGAACCGTTGACGTGGTGGATTCACACCGTCGCCCAGTGGTGTGCGCAACTGCCGAATGCAATCGTGCCAGCCTCGCCAGTGTGGGTGCTGCTTGGCTACGGATGGGTGCTGGCCGGGGTAATCGCGGGTCATCCCCTCAAGACACTGGGAGCGTTAGCGGCTTTGTTTTGCTACTTCGCGCAGTCTCCGCAGCTCCCACCGAAGGTGGAGTGGGACGACTTTGAGGTCCACGTGGTGGACACCGTCGAGCAGGTCGGCACCGCTCCGGCGGGCACTCAAGCGATCATCGTGAAGGACGGAGAAGGAAAGCCAGCGAACCGGCCAACGGTTACTCGCGAGGGGATACCCGTGTTGTTCCCGCACCGCGATGGTCCGGTGAGCCTGCATGTGGATGGCTCCCAGCATGCGGCTGACGGCCGTTTCTAGGCCCCTGTTGTGGCACCATGGACAGCATGTCCGTGGCTGATGTTTTCCTCATTCTCGGCGAGGATGACTTCCTTGCTGAACGCGCTCGTCGCACCATCATTGAGCAGATTCGTGCGAGCCTGCCGGAAGGGGCTGAGCTGGAGACGACAATGCTGCGTGCCTCGGAGGTGACGGTCCCGGAGATCATCGAGGTCACGAGCCCTTCTCTTTTTGGGGAGGACCGGGCGGTGGTGATCACGAAGGCTGAGCTGGCGGGTAAGGAGCCGGCGGAGATATTGCTGAGCGCGTGCAAGGATGTAGCGCCGGGCATTCACCTCATCATCGAGCACTCTGGCGGTGGGCGGAATAAGTCGATGGTGGCGTCGTTTAAGAAGCTCGCCGAGGTGCATGAGGCCAATCCGCTGAAGCCGAGGGATCGGCAAGCATGGGTGACCAACGAGTTCCGCAATCATGGCATCCGACCGACCCCGGACGTGGTGCACGCGGTGCTGGAGGGCGTTGGCTCGGACCTGCGGGAGCTGGCGTCGGCAGTGTCGCAGTTGGTGTCCGATACCGATGGGGACGTCACGATCGCGGCGGTGCGGGCATATTACGAGGGCGTGGCCGAGGTCTCTGGTTTTGATGTCGCCGATCTGGCGGTCAGTGGGCAGGAGGCCCGGGCGGTGGCAAGTACCCGCCGGGCGTTGCAGCTGGGCCTGCATCCGGTGGCGCTGGCGGCGGCGTTGAGCAGCAAGGTAGGGGCGATTGCTCGCCTGTACTCGACGAGGACGAATGACTATCGCTCGTTGGCGGGGTCGTTGGGCATGCACCCGTTCGTCGTGGAGAAGACCGCGAAGGTCGCCCGCCGGTGGTCGGGGGAGGCAGTGTCGGAGGCAGTGATCCTCATGGCCAAGCTCGATGCGGAGGTCAAAGGCCAAGGCGGCGACCCCAATTTTGCCATCGAGAATGCGGTGCGAAGGGTCGCGGAACTGGGGCGTTAGTATTGGAATCCATGAGCAGCATTCCTGAAGATGTCCGCGAGTTCGCAACTCGACTATTCGATATGGCCCGCAACGGCGATCTCACCCTCCTCGACTACGTTGACCAGGGTGTTGACCCTGATCTGTCGAACGAGGACGGTAACAGCCTGCTGATGTTTGCCGCCTATCACGGGCATGCGGATCTGGTGACGGGGCTGGTGGGGAAGGGGGCGGACGTCGATAAGCGAAATGGCCGGGGACAGACTCCGCTGTCCGGTGCCGTCTTCAAGAAGTTCGACGACGTGGTCGACGCCCTCGTGGCGGCGGGCGCTGACCCGCATGCCGGGCAGCCGACTGCCGTGCAGACGGCCCAGATGTTTGAGATGACGGACACGCTCAAGCGCCTCGGCGTGGGGGAGTGACCCCGGCTCAACTGGGGGCGCTCGTCGCACTCAACCTGGTGGGGGCCGCCTCACCGGGGCCGGATGTCTTCCTGATCACGCGGTTGGCCACCCGCTCGCGCCGACACGCGCTGGCCGCCACCTTCGGCATCCAGGTGGGAATCATCTTCTGGTGCACCCTCACCGTGCTCGGGGCGGCTGCCCTGCTCAACGCCTTCCCGGCTATCCTCGGCGCGGTCCAAGTCGTGGGCGGCGCATGGCTGATGTGGATGGGACGCGGAATGCTCACCGGCGGGCTCGCGGACCGAAAGAACCCGCCCGCGGACCTGCAGGAGGCGGCGGCCCGGCTGGGCAGGCTGCGGCACGCTTTCCTGCAAGGCCTGAGCACCAACCTCTCCAACCCCAAGATCGTCCTGTTTCTCTCTGCGATGATCGCCCCGCTGCTGCCGCCCTCGCCGACGATTGGGGTCGCCATCGGCGTGGTCGTCCTGCTGTCGTCGTCCGCGTTCCTCCTGCAGCTGTCAATGGCGCTGCTGGTATCTACTAACGCGATGCGCCGAAAGTTGCTGAGCTCGGGACCGTGGATCGATATCCTCGCGGGCGTGTTCTTCCTCATCGCCGGTGCCGTGCTCATCATCAATGGGGTCCACGACCTGCTCTCATCCCCGTGACGGGAAGATGTTGGACATTCGCCCGCACATTGCCG
This sequence comes from Corynebacterium atrinae, assembly GCF_030408455.1. Lineage (NCBI taxonomy): Bacteria > Bacillati > Actinomycetota > Actinomycetes > Mycobacteriales > Corynebacteriaceae > Corynebacterium > Corynebacterium atrinae. The sequence continues at coordinate 1,964,458 of NZ_CP046977.1, read as the reverse complement.
CCTGCACCAGATGTCATGCGATGAGTGCGGCTGGCATGGGGGACTGCAAAACCGGCACTTCCTAACAACTCCGGGGTCAATCGCCCTCCCAAACCGGCCGAGTTGTTAGGAAGTGCCGGTTTTGAGGCCGCCTGGGGTAGTCGGAGACCTATCCGCCCAACCCCTCCAACCCAAAATCCCCTGGCCTTGATGCGAAAACATCAAGGCCAGGGGATTGTGCTGCGGAGAGGGGAGATTACTCACCCATCTTGTTGAAGGCCAGCGCCATGCTGGACTTCTTGTTGGCGGCGTTGTTGCGGTGGAACACGCCCTTGGTCACAGCCTTGTCCAGGGTGCGGGAAGCAACGCGCAGCTGAGTCTCGGCGGCAGCCTTGTCGCCAGCCTCAACGGTCTCGCGGAACTTGCGGATCTCGGTGCGGACGGCGGAGCGAACAGCCTGGTTGCGGACGCGACGCTTCTCGTTGGTGAGGACGCGCTTCTTCTGGGACTTGATGTTTGCCATGATTTTTACCTCTTGGGATCGAAGATTTCGGTGTCAGTAACCCACCAACCGGGGATAGAAGTGATTGCGCCGGTACTGTCAGTGAACGGACCCAAGGTCCTGCCCGTCCCGACCGGTGCGCCCGGAAGTGAATAACAGAAGCAGCCTAGCAGGGGGTGTGGGGTTGGGCCAAAAGGCCTAACCCCAGTGGTAGTGCGTGCGCAACCGATTGGCTATGCGTTCGAAGCGCCGCGGCGGAAACAGGGCGCCCTGCCGGCGGATGCCCAGTTCCGAGACCTCCAGCACGCGGTCTAGCCGTACCCAACACTGGCGGCCGGAGGAATCCCACTCACCGGCGCCGATGTCGATCCAGGATTCTTCGCGGTCGTGTTGGGGGTTCGGGGAGATTAGCAGCCCGAGGATGCTGTGGCGGTCGCGGCTGATGACGAGCATGGCTCGCTCGCGGGGTGGGTTATCCGGGCCGTCGGAGGGCGCCCACACCCACACGACTTCGCCGGGCTCGGCCTGGCCGTCCATGTCGGGGGCGTAGTAGATGTTGCGGGTGATGCGCTCGGTGGCCTCGACGCGGATGCGAGCTGCGGTGGCGCGGACGGCGTCGGATTGGTAGCTGGTCTGCAGACCGAGCCGGTCGTTGATGCGGGCGAGTCCGGCTTCCAGGGGGCTGGACGTGGATCCGGTCAGCATGAGCCGCAGTCGGTCGCGCAGGCGTCCGCCGAGTCGCTTCGGGGACTCGTCCTGCGTGGCGGGGGCGTCGCTGACCGGGTCATTCATGGTGTGGGCCGTCCTGAAAAACTGGTGGATAGCTAATGGTTGTCCAGTCTAACGGGTCACTGTTGTTCGGGCCAGGGTCCTGCGGGGCCGCTGGGATCGCAACTGGCCAGCACTCGCATGGATTCCAAACCGCCTAGGCACTAGGCTGGTGAGGTTAGGCGCCACGGGTGCCTCGCCGACCGCCATGTGATCACGGATAAGGATTCAGTTGACCAGGAAATTTGCAGAGCAGACGTTCACCGATCCGGAACGAATTCGGAACTTCTGCATCATCGCGCACATCGACCACGGCAAGTCGACGCTCGCTGACCGCATCCTGCAGCTTTCTGATGTCGTGGATGCGCGTGACATGCGGGACCAGTATCTGGACAACATGGATATTGAGCGCGAACGTGGCATCACGATCAAGGCCCAGAACGTGCGGTTGCCGTGGGTGCCGCGGAGCGGTCCGCTGCAGGGGCAGGAGATCGTCATGCAGATGATCGATACGCCTGGTCACGTGGACTTTACCTATGAGGTATCCCGCGCCCTTGAGGCGTGTGAGGGTGCGATTTTGCTGGTCGACGCCGCTCAGGGCATCGAAGCCCAGACCCTCGCCAACTTGTACATGGCGATGGACAAGGACCTGGAGATAATTCCGGTCCTCAACAAGATCGACCTGCCCGCGGCGGATCCGGATAAGTACGCCCTGGAAGTTGCCAACATCATCGGCTGCGAGCCGGAGGATGTGCTGCGCGTATCGGGTAAGACGGGCCAGGGTGTGCCGGAGTTGCTGGACAAGGTCTGCGAGCTCATCCCGGCTCCCAGCAGCGAATTCGGGCCGGAGGCCCCGGCCCGCGCCATGATTTTTGATTCGGTCTACGACACCTACCGGGGCGTCGTCACGTATATCCGCATGATGGACGGCACCCTCAAGCCGCGCCAGCGCATCAAGATGATGTCTTCAAGTGCGGTGCACGAGTTGCTGGAAATCGGCATCGTATCTCCCACTCCGAAGAAGTGTGACGGCTTGGGCCCGGGCGAGGTCGGCTACCTCATCACGGGTGTGAAGGATGTCCGCCAGTCCAAGGTCGGCGATACCGTGACCTGGGCAGATAAGGGCGCGACCGAGGCCCTGCAGGGTTATGCCGAGCCGAAGCCGATGGTCTACTCGGGCCTGTTCCCCATTTCCCAGTCTGATTTCCCGGCTTTGCGCGAGGCCTTGGAAAAGCTCCAGCTCAATGACGCTTCCCTGACCTGGGAGCCCGAGACCTCCGTGGCTCTGGGCTTCGGTTTCCGTTGTGGCTTCCTCGGCCTGCTGCACATGGAGATCACCCGCGACCGTTTGGAGCGCGAGTTCGACCTCGACCTCATCTCCACGTCCCCTTCCGTGGACTACCGAGTCATCGCTGAGGATGGCACGGAGCACCGCGTCCACAATCCTTCGGATTGGCCGGGCGGCAAGCTGCAGGAGGTGTATGAGCCGACGGTCAATGTCACCATCATCGTCCCCAGCGAGTTCGTGGGCACGACCATGGAGCTGTGCCAGTCCAAGCGCGGCGAGATGAAGAACATGGATTACCTCTCCGAGGATCGCGTTGAGCTGCGCTACCATATGCCGCTCGGCGAGATCATCTTCGACTTCTTCGACATGCTCAAGTCCCGCACCAAGGGCTACGCCTCCCTCAACTACGAGGAGTCCGGCGAACAGACGGCCGACCTGGTCAAGGTGGATATCCTTTTGCAGGGCGAGCCCGTCGACGCCTTCTCGGCGATCGTTCACCGCGACAACGCCCAGTGGTACGGCAACAAGATGACCGTCAAGCTCAAGGAACTCATCCCGCGCCAGCAGTTCGAGGTCCCCGTGCAGGCGGCGATCGGTTCCAAGGTCATCGCGCGCGAGAACATCCGCGCGCTGCGCAAGGACGTCCTGGCCAAGTGCTACGGCGGCGATATTTCCCGAAAGCGCAAGCTCCTGGAAAAGCAGAAGGCCGGTAAGAAGCGGATGAAGAACATCGGCTCGGTGTCTGTTCCCCAGGAAGCCTTTGTTGCCGCCCTGTCCACGGACGGCAACTAGGCTGCTTTTCGACGTCCGCGGGGCTTAACGCTTGCCCTTCCCGAAGGCGTAGACATCGGCACCGGAGATCATGTCCGGCACCGTCCACCCGTCGAGGTCGTACTCGGACATGAACTGCTCGGCCAGCCCTCGCATCTTCGCGGAATCTCCGCGCTGGTTGGCGGAAAGTAGCAGCTCACGCTTGACATTTTCGTGGTTGCCCGAGTAGTTGCGCTCGTAGAGTTCGTGGCGCCCGCCGAACTCGGAGCCAATGGAATCCCACAGGGCCTTCATGACCTTGACTCGCTCGACGGCGCTGATGCCGTTGGAGCCGCGGACGTACTTGTCCAGGTAGGGGCGAATCTCTGGGGTCTGGAAGTCAACCGAGGAGCTCGGCAGGTAGATGAGGCCCGAGGCGACGTCCTGCTCGATGATCTCCTTGATTCGGGGATAGCCCTGCATCATGAACATGCGGTAGGTCAGCCCGTACTCGAGCTTGGGGAGGTAGGTGCCGTCCACCCATTCCTCCGGGTCACGGGCCATGGATTCGGTCAGTGACCAGAAGAGGTTGCGCCAACCGATGACCTCGCCGACTCGGGCCTCAACTCCGCGGAACCCGCCGGAGCCGGTGGCATCGAGGGCCTTCATGAGCAGCCCGGCGATGAAGTCCAGTTTGACCGCGAGGCGGGTGCATCCTTGGAAGGTGAAGCGGGGGAGGAATCCCGACTGGGGGAAGAAGGAGTTGATCTTGTCAACGTCTCCGTACATGAAGACGTTCTCCCAGGGGACGAGGACCTTGTCAAAGATGAAGATCGCGTCGTTTTCATCCATGCGCGAGGACAATGGGTAGTCGAAGGGCGTGCCCGTGACCGCAGCGTTTTGGGCATAGGAGGCCCGGGAGATGAGCTTGATGCCAGGAGCATCCATGGGCACCGTGCAGATGAGGGCGAACTGCTTCTTCTTGATGGGCAGTCCGTAGTGCGCAATGAAGTTATAGTTGGTGATCGCCGAACCCGTGGCAACAACCTTCGCACCGGAGACGATGAGGCCGGCGTCGGTTTCCTTCTCCACCTTCATGTACACATCGCCGACCTCGTCCGGTGGGAGCTGGCGGTCAACCGGCGGGTTGATGATGGCGTGGTTCCAGTAGAGGACCTTCTCCTGGGACTCGCGGTACCACCGCTCCGCGTTCGCGCCGAAGGGCTGGTAGAGCTCTTGATTGGCGTGCAAGGTGCCGAGGAAGGAGGCCTTGTAGTCGGGGCTGCGGCCCATCCATCCGTAGGTCATGCGTGCCCAGGCGGCGATGGCGTCTCGTTCCTTGAGCAGGTCCTCTGGCGAGGTGGGGGCCTTGAAGAACGGCATGGTCACGCCGCCATTGCCGGTGTCGGTGGGGGTGGTGAGGACGTCGACGTCGGGGCCGGTATGAAGCGCATCGTAGAGGCGGGCAACCATGCGGATGGAGTTGCGGAAGGCGGGGTGCTCCGTGACATCGTTGACGCGGTCGCCGTGGAGCCAGACTTCGCGGCCGTCGCGAAGCGACTCGATGTACTCATCACCCGTCATGGGTCGGGTGGCAAAGTTCTTTTGGTGGTTGGCCTCGGCGTCCGCGCCGGGGTTGACGGTTCCGCCGTGGGTGCGGTCTTCGGTGGTCATGATCGTGAGTCCTTATCTAGTAGATGGGGCGGAGGTCGGCGGTGGCGCCGAACCATCCGGTGTAGGGGTCGTCGCCGCTGAAGCTCCAGGTGGCCTCGTGGGAGGTGGGGCCGATGGAGTGGAAGGTCGAGCGAAAGAAAAGGAGGGGGTCGAGGTCTTCGGCGATCTCGGCGTCGATGATTTCGCCGATGATGATGACGTGGTCTCCGCCGTCGTATTGCGCCCACGGGGCACACCACAGGGTGGCGAGGTTGCCTTCCAAGGAAGGGGCGATGTTGTCGGCGGCCCAGCGTATCGGCTCGGATTGGGGGCGTCCGGCGAAGTGCAGCGCGGTGTCATTCTGGGTGCTGGCCAGGATGTTGACCGCGAAGCTGTTGTCGTTGAGGATGGTGCAGGCCTTGGAGGTACGGGTCAAGGTCACTTGGCATAGGCGGGGCTCGAGTGAAATGGAAGTGAATGCGGTGACAGTGGCGCCGTGCGGAGTGCCATCGTCGCTGGCGGCAGTCACGACGGTGACGCCGCTGGCGAACTGTCCGAAGATGTTGCGGAGTTGGCGTCCGTCAGGTGCTTGGGCGGTCACGGTGGTGGGCTCCTTTCGAAGTGTGATTGTTGAGGAAGAGGTCACATGGCTATGATGGGGGTCACATTCAGCAGAATAGGTCTAAGCACTACTGGTGGAAATCCATTAAGCGCACACTTGTCCGCTTTGCGAATCGTCCCAGGATCGGCCCCACAACATGATGCGAATCAACCACTCAGCCGCCACTTTCCGAGAGATATCCCAGGTCACCGAACGCAACTACTTCCCCCACACTGTTCGGGCAGAGTCGCGGGTCTTGGCGTGCCGCGCCAATTTGGTCAGCCAAGACCTCGGTGATGCGCGTCTGGTGCAGCTCAACTGGGGTGCCGCCGTGCACGTGGAAACCGAGCATCCCGGATCCTTTGCCATCAACGTCCCCCTGCGGGGTCGCATGTCGGTGCGTTCGGCCCACGGGCGCCAAGAAGCTGTCGCCCACACCGCCATCGTCTGCCCGCCCGACGTTCCCGTGGCCTTCCCCGCGTGGGGAGGGGAGGTGACCATGCTGGGTTTACGCCTCAACGGCGACTACCTCCGCCACAACCTGGAGGAGGCCGGGTTGCGCTCGCCCAAGGTTCCCACCCTGCTTGACCTCCGCCAGGGCTATGGGGTGGAGTGGCTGGCCATTGCCACGAGCTTGCTATCCCATCGCCACGACGGTCAGGGGCTGATGGACAATCCCCTAGTGGGGCGGCATCTGGCGGCGGCGTTGGCCTCCGGGTTGACGCTCATGCTCGCCGAACTCCAGCCCGCTGGGCTTTCCCCCACTCCGGCCCGGGTGCGCCGCGCCGCCGAGGCACTGGAGGCCGACCCGGCTCGGGCGTGGACGGTAGCGGAGATCGCTGTGGTCGCAGGTTGCAGCATCCGCACGTTGCAAGCTGGTTTTCGCACCGAGTTTGGGGTCGGGCCGATGGAGTATCTGCGCGGCATCCGCCTCGACGTCATCCACGATGAGCTCCAGGCGTGTGATCCGCACGGGACGCATACCGTCACCGAGATTGCTACCCGCTGGGGCGTGACCCACTTGGGCCGCTTCTCCGCTGCTTATCGACGTCGCTTCGGCGAAGCTCCGCGCCACACCCTCAGTACAGCGACGGTCTAATCGTCTGCCACGCCGGAGCGAGCTGTTCGTTGAAGTAGCGCCAATTGTGCGCCCCGGTCGGGGAGTATTCCACGACCTGATGGGTCATTCCGCGCTCGCGCATCGCCTCGTCTAAATCACGCGTGCAATCCAACACACCTCGCTCCAGCGCGGTGCCGGCAATGATTGCCCTGGCGGGATCTTCGGCATAGAACTTGAGGTCCTCCTGCCCAATGACCCCATTGGCAGCGGCCAGGTAGACCGCCATGTCCCGCAGTCCGTCAGGCTTATCGACGGTGTCGTGGCTCGCCCACTGCGGGGACCCAAACGGTCCCCACAGATTATCGAGGATTCCTCCCCGGGTACTGACAAGTGCATTGATCGTCTGCCGCCCCAGCTCACTCGTGGTGGAATAGCAGCCGGAAATGCCGATGGCAGCGTCGTAGATCTCAGGATTGTTGTTCGCGAGGTGGAGGGCGCCGATCGCCCCCATCGACAACCCGCCGATGGCCCGACGGCCATTGAAATGCAACAACGGATCGGCCTCCAGGGCGCGGGGAAGTTCCTCAGTAAGGAAGGTCTCCCACTGATTGCGCCCCAGCTCCGGGTCATCGGCTACCCAATTTGAATACAGCGACGCCCGCGCTTGGGTCGGCATGACGACCGTGACGTTTTCTCGCCCGAGCACGTTCGGCACACCGCCATTGGCAACCCACCCTGAGTTGTACTCGGCATCTGCCCCGTCGAGCAGGTAGAGCATCGGGGCGGGCACGAAGGGGTTCGCCGAGCGCTGGATCTGCACCGAAACGTTGCGTCCCATCGCCGGCGAGGCGACAGTCCACCGTTCGACGCGATGCGACAAGCTATCGATGCGCCTGTTGACAATGCGCACCTCTCGGATGCTCTCATCCACTGGCAGCGGATACTCAGGGCTGATTTCCTTTAGCGGCCCGGGAATATTGAACTGCGAGGAGCCGAGGTTGGCCAGTGTTTCTATCGTCTGGTGGAGCTTTTGACCCGACCAGTCCGGGTCCTCGCTCGATTGCGTGGCCACCTCCCTCACCGTCTCATCTGAGCTCTGGGCGTGAGCGACTGCGGGCAACAGCAGCGCGGCGCTGGTGGCTGCCGCTACAAGGGACAAGGCGGGACGGTGGTGCACAATCGCCAAACTACACGAAAATGGATTCTAATATGGCTCGACGCTCACCCGGACAACCGAACCATGTCGGCGTCCCCGAATCCGCAAAAGTACAGCTACCAACGAAATCGCAATGGTGAGTACTGTCGCGATGAGCAGGGCATCCATGCCGAGGTAATGGAAACCAATCGCCCCGCACAAAGCTCCGGCGGACAGCCCCGCCCACATCTTCAAATGCTCAATCCACGCGGCATGAGTACCGCCGAAGAAAGCATCGACGAAACGCTGACCCATTTTTACCAACGTGCCGGTCATGTACGTCAAGGGAATGGACACCTCGCCCGCGCGCTCGAAGATGCTGTTCATGGAGCCAATGGCGACGGAGGCGAAGATGATGGCGGCCGTGGGGGCGTCGAAAAGCACAAAGATGGAAGCCACGGTGAACAGTGCGCAAGTATTGGCGAGGACCGCCTCGCGGACGCGATCGGTGGGTACCCGCCGCATCGCGATGCGGCGGACCAACGCACCTTCCATGACTCCCAACAAGAACAACACGACCGCCGACCCAGCCAACCAGGCCAAGCCCGCATCGCCCTCGACCGCGGACGTCGCCAAGCGAGTCGTGTTTCCCGACATGAACGACAGGAACACACCGCCGAGGAAAATGAAGCCGATGGAATCGACGAAACCGGCGATGAAGGCGAACGCGACGGCCAAGTTCTTCTCCGCCGCAGTGTATTTGCGCAACTGGTGCACGCTCCTAGACTTAATTTGGGCTCAGGTAGCCCCTAAGTCTAGGCGGTGACCGGGGCGGTATCGCCACGCAGCAGGTCTTCGACGGCTTCGGCCGCGCGGAACACCGCCTCCCAGCGGAAACCGGGGGCCATCGGCTCGCGCGCCGTGTAGTTGTGGAACCACTCCGTGCGCCGACTGCGCGGAGGAACCCACAGCCGCTCCACCGCGATATAGGCGGCTGCCTCGGATTCCGGCCCGCGCTGAGTGCCTGCGTCGGTCGGGGTGCCAAACACCTTATCCACGTAGCCGAGGTAGATCTCCGCCACGCATCGCGCGACCTCCACCACGACGTCGCGACCAATCTCCGGGTTGAGTTGAATGCGATACCACGCGTTCCATTCGTTCATGGCCGGATCGGGTCGCTCTCCCGTCGCGGGGCGGCGATCCAGGTAGCACCACGACGTCTCGCCATCGTGGTCATATTCCCACGTCGCGACCGCCCCGATCTTCCACAAGTTGCCCAACATCTCCACCCGGCGCAGGGGAATCTTCCGCCCGAAGCCTTGTTGAGTGAACTCGGCGTAGTCGAGGTTCGGGGTGGTGGCACTCCCGAGGCGTCTGCGCCAACAGCTCACCACCTCCGTGTGGGAAGGCAGATGCTCCACCCCGCTGTGCGCGCGACGAGTATGCGTAGAAAGGAAATGATCCTCAAAGGCAATCTCGCTGAGCTCGCTCTCCCGGGGCTGCTCCAATCGAATAGGGACCGCCTCATTGGTGGGGGCGTAGCCAAACAAGTCCCACTCCGACGCCGGGCGCAACTGCAGGCGGCTGACCAGGCCTTTCATTGCCTCAAAGCCCTCGATCTTTTCCAGTTCGACGTTCTCTGCGAGCTGCAGCGCGGCGGAGGTGACTTGCGGAATGGTCAGGTGCGGCCACGCGCGGGCGAGTTCCACGCTGAACTGGACGGTGCGGGGGTGCAGCTTGAGGTCCATGGTGTCGGATTCCCTTCCGGGGTGAGGTGGCTGGCGAATCTCCTTGGCGTGAAAGTGAAAATGTAATGTGGGTCACATCCTAGTAGGGTTGCCGAGGGAAGTAAAGGGCCTAGTCAATGCCCGGAGGGTGGGCAACAATTAGAAATATGTGCGCCCATCGCCCCGACCTCAGCCTCCTGCCCACCGATCGTCGAGACCCCCTCGAGATCATTCAGGAGCAGAATCACACTCGCCTCCAAGACCTGGTGCCCGTCCGCATTGGCCGCATGCTCGAATCCCCCTTCGCTTTCTACCGTGGTACGGCAGCGATCATGGCCTCTGACCTGTCCCGCGTGCCAAACAGTGGCCAGCAGGTTCTGTGCTGCGGCGACGCCCACATCTCCAACTTCGGCCTCTACGCCTCCCCGGAACGCCGACTGCTCTTCGACCTCAATGACTTCGACGAAGCTGGCTTCGCTCCTTGGGAATGGGACCTCAAACGCCTCGTCGCCTCGGTGTACCTGGCCACCATCAACAACGAAGGCACCGAAGACGAAGCCCTAGAGATCGCTCGAGAAACCTCCAAGAGCTATCGGGAAACCCTGACACGACTGGCCGGGATGAGCGCACTTGACCGCTTTTACGCTGCCGTGGACACCGACTTCATTACCGAGCAGCTGGACTACAAAAAGGCCCGCAAGCGCATGGAGAAGCTGGAGAAGAAAGCCCGCAAGCGGAACTCGTTGTCCGCGCTGAAGAAGCTGACCTTCGTCACAGAAAATGGCCGTGTCCGCATCCAAGACCAACCCCCGCTCATGCGCCACACCGAGCACGCCACCCCCGAGCAGATCGAATCCATTTGGGGTGGCTACCTGCGCAGCAGTGGCAGCGAAATCCGCTACCTGCTCAATAACTTCGAATACGCCGATCACGCCCTCCGCGTCGTCGGCGTCGGCTCCGTGGGCACCCGCTGCTACATTTTCCTCCTCACCGGACCCAACGGTGAACCCCTCTTCCTGCAGGTCAAGGAAGCCGGAGCGTCAGTCCTGGAAACCTACGGTGGCATCGACCAGTCCGCCATCATGGAAGGGGCACCCGAGGGTGCGATCGGGGATGGCTACCGAGTCATCTCCTCCCAGCGCATTCTGCAGTCTTACTCCGATCCCTTCCTGGGATGGATCCGCGGCTTCGATGGCGAACAAGGCGAAGAAGTGCCCATCGATTTCTATTGGCGCCAGTTCCGGGACATGAAGGGCTCCGTCGACCTCTCCCTCCTCAGCGGGCGGGAAATGCTCATCACCTCCCGCGTCTGCGCCAGCCTCCTCGCCCGTGCGCACTCTCAATCTAAGGGTGTCTACGAGATCGTCGACACTTACGGTGATGATAAGTCCCTGGACAAAGAACTCGCCGAGTTTGCTCGCGGCTACTCCGCGATCGCAATTTCCGACGCCGCCGCCCTCCAACAGGCTGCCGACGACGGCGTCGTCCCCGTCGAATACGGATTATAAAAGGTTAGAGAACGCCTAACAGGCCCTTGGACAGGAAGATCACCCCGCCGAGCAGCAAGCCAGCCACCACCAGCGACCTGCTGTACTTCTCGAAGATGTGGGCAATCTTCTCCAGGGCCCTCTGGCCTTCCCTGGAACGAGAAAGTAACAGTGGGCCCCACCCCGGCAAACACGCCCCTGCCAGCAGGAACAACAGTGCCAAGGCCATCCAGATAACCGAGACCCCACTAGCCGAAACATCCTTCGACGCGGCGATCACCAACGGCATCGTGGTGAAATTCGTCGCCATGGCGAAGACACCAAACCCAAAGGCATCCCGCGCGCTCAGGCCGTGCTTCTTATGCTCTTTCGGCTTGGGTTTGTGGCGAAGGAAGAACAGCGCCAGTCCAAGCAACACGAGGCCGAGACCAATGTCCATTCCCGCGCTGAGTTTCGGCGCCTTCGGGAGCTCCAAAGAAGCACCAATGGTCTGGACGAGAGCAATGAGAACAACAAGAACCACGGCTGAGCCCGCCGCGTAGGCCCGCGCACTCCGACGCCCGTTCTGGCCGCTGAGAAGCAGCAACTGTTCACTGAGCATCATCGGACTGACAGCGGCGGCCAGAGTCATCGGGATAAGCACGGCGAAGAGATGAACCATGGTCTTGAGCTTACTTTGGTCCTATTCGGGGTTCGTGGTGACTATAGGGAGCGGACACCACGAACCCCGCAAAGCCGAATGGTGCTGAGCTTGGCGCGGGAGGTGGGGAACAAGGGGGCGTCGATAAGCGTTGTGCGAGGCATGCGTATTGATATTTGGTCTGATTACATCTGCCCCTTCTGCACGGTGGGGGAGCGTCACCTCAATCTTGCCCTGGAGAAGTTCGATGGCGACGTCGACATCGTGTGGCGGAGTTTTCAGCTCGACCCGGATGCCCCGACGGAGCCGACTGGCAGCGTCGTCGATTATCTCGTGGAGAAGAAGGGCGCTCGGCCGGAGCAAATTGAGCAGTTCAATGATGATCTGGCGAAACGTGCCGCGGCGGTGGGATTGGAGTTCAATTGGCGTGAGTCGACCATGGCCAACACGCTGACTGCCCACCGGCTGGGGCATTTTGCTCGGAGTTTGGGCAAGGGCGTGGAGTGGGATGAGCTGGTCAAGCGTGGCTATTTCACCGAGGGCAAGAATGTAGCCGACCACGATCAGCTGCGATCCTTTGCTGCGGAGGTCGGCCTCCCAACTGAGGAAACCGAGCGAATCCTCAATGATCCGAGCGCTTTTGCCGATGAGGTTGCCCAGGACATCGACGTGGCTCGTCAGATCGGGGTGCAGGGTGTGCCCTTTTTCGTCTTCGATGGCAAGCTTGCGGTCTCCGGTGCCCAGCCGGTCGAGGTGTTCACTCAGGCCCTCGAACAAGCCGCAGCCGAATAGGCTGGTCCCATGAATTCCTGGTTCACCTCGGATCTGCATTTGGGGCATCGTTTTGTCGCCCGGTTGCGCGGCATGGACGTCGTCCAGCATGACCGGCAGATTCTGGCCGGTATTCGGGCGCTGCCGCCGGGGGATCGGCTGTGGGTTCTGGGCGATTTGTCGCGGGGCTCGGCTGAGGAAGAGGAGCGCGCGCTCAACTTGCTCGCGGAGCACGGGGCTCACCTCGACATGCACCTCATCGCTGGGAATCACGATTCCTGCCACCCGATCCATAAATCGGCATTCAAAATGCAACGCCATTTCCTCGGGGTGTTCAGTTCGGTCGCACCGTTTCAAAAGCTCCGCTGGGAAGGTCGGACGGTGTATTTGAGTCACTTTCCGCGCCCCGGCTATGACCACGAGGGGATGGAGTCGCGTCACGACGACGTCCGCCTCGACGTCGATCACCTTGTCCACGGTCATCTTCATTCTTCGCAGGCGCTTGTTGCGCCGGGCATGGTGGACGTCGGTGTCGATGCGTGGGACTTGCGGCCTGCGCGGCAGCAGGACGTCGCAGCGTTGTTGTTCCAGCAGTGAATTTAATGAACCTTTTTGTCTATTAAAACTAGACAGATCAGTTTAGCTAGCCTTAAGGTCGGGACCTGACCACGAACAAACGAAGTGAAAGGTCCTCATACCCATGATCCTGACAGGCTTGGCCGTCGGCGCTGTCCTCGGCATCGTTATGCAACGCGGAAGATTCTGCGTGACCGGCATGCTGCGCGACATCTTCCTCCAAAGGACCTGGCGAACATTCGTCGCTCTGCTCATTGTCATCTCCGTCCATGCCGTCGGCATTGCAGCACTGACGTCGTTCGGGGTGATTAGCCCGTCGTACAACACCTTCGCCCCTGTGGCAGTCATCGTCGGCGGCTTCCTCTTTGGCCTCGGCATCATCTTGGCAGGTGGGTGCGCCTCCGGTACCTGGTATCGCTCCGCCGAAGGACTAGTTGGTTCCTGGATAGCGTTGCTGTTCTACGCGTTGAGCGCTGCTGCGATGAACACGGGCGCGCTGTCCGGTTTCAACACCTTCATGAACTCATTCGACACCTCCCTGACCACAGTTCCCGCCACCTTCGGCGTTTCCGCCTGGTACTTTGCCATCCCGTTGGCGTTGCTCACCATTGTCCTTGCCCGCCACTTCCTCGCCCGCGAGTCCGCCATCCCCAAGCTTGGCGACGCCCCCTGGAAGCGCCCCCTGCACGTCTACACGGCGGGGCTGCTCATCGGGATTATCGGCGTCATTGCTTGGCCCCTGTCTGCCGCTGCTGGCCGTAACTCTGGCCTAGGAATCACGACGCCCAGCGCCAACCTGGCCAATTTCACTATTACTGGTGATGCGGCGCGGATTGACTGGGGCGTCATGCTCGTCCTCGGTATTTTCGTCGGTGCTTTCCTCGCGGCGAAGGCCACCGGTGAATTCCGCGTGCGCGTGCCCGACGCGACGACCGCTACCCGCGCCATTTCCGGTGGCACGCTGATGGGGGTGGGGGCGGTTCTCGCCGGCGGGTGCACAGTCGGCAACGGCATGGTCCAGACCTCATTGTTTAGCTACCAGGGTTGGGTTGCGCTGCTATTCATCGCCCTCGGGGTGGGGGCCGGGGCTAAGCTCTGGCTCAAGCCCGCCGCGGCCACCCCAGCTGCCCAAACGTATTCCACGGAGGAGTCTCTTTCCCAGACGATCACCTCTGCCGAAGACTCTGTCTTGAGCAATGATTACGGTTTTGCGGTGGCACCGGGCACTGTGGCCCTGAAGTCTCGGCCCCGCCCGATAGAGAAGGCCCGCTCGCTGGGTAACGGACGTTACGCCCTTGACACCCTCGGAGCTGTCTGCCCCTTCCCGCTCATCGAAGCCAAGGATGTTTTCGAGTCCCTCGAGGTGGGCGAGGAGTTGGTCATCGACTTCGACTGCACCCAGGGAACTGAAACTATCTCGCGATGGGCAGCCGACAATGGCTACGAAGTCACCGATTTTCACCAGGTGGGGAATGCGGGCTGGCAGATCAGCATCCGCAAAACCTAGTCCAGCGCAGCCACCACCACGTCCATCGCGATGCGCACCTCGGCATCGGGGGCGAGGGGGTACCCCTTGAGTTCATCGCCGAGGAGGGCGGGTTCGACGCAAAGGAAGTCGGCCCATTCGCCGGAGCCCATGTCGGCGATGCTGGCTCCGTCAATGGGGCCGGGGTTCCAGACGATGGTGGAGTCGGCGCCCTCGGAGGTGATGGTGATGCTGCGACCAAGTCCCGGGTCGATGATGGTTGCAGGGGCGGAGCTGGTGAAAATCCAGTCGAATTGGCCCTCGACGTGGACATCACCCTCCTGGACGGCGGTCTTATCGGTCACCCGGTTGAGTCCGGTCGCGCCGGAAAGCCCCTTGACGGTCACCGCTTCCGGGTGGCTGACTCGGAAGTAGGGGTGGAAGCCGAGCTGGACGGGAACAGTAGCGGAGCTGAGATTTTTGGCGGAAAGCTCAAGCCGGACGCCGTCGGGAAGCTCGGTGACGTGGAAGGTGAGTTCGAGTTCATCATGTTCGAGGGTGGCATTGATACCGACGACGTCGGCGGTCACTCGCCAGCCGCTGGTGCGAGCCCAGCCGTGGTGGGGTTTTTTGCCCCAGAGGTCGCCGAACCAGGGGGCGATGAGGGGAACGCCGCCGCGGATGGCGTGTCCGACGCCGTGGGATGTCTTGGATGACACGTAGAAGAGCTCACCGAGGGTGGTATCGGTGCTGGTCAGGTGTGCTCCGGAGGGGCAGAGGGAGAGCCGGTTTGTGGTGAGGAGGTCGTCCATACCTTCCCAGGATAGACCCAGAATCGGCCCAGACGAGTCGGTATGCTCTTCTTCGTGACTGAGCTGAGGACCACCCACCGCGCCTTCAACGGGCTTGACGTCCGCGAACACACCCTGACTGTCGAATGGGATCGAGCCCACCCAGGGGAGCAATTGGAGGTGTTTTGCCGGGAGCTCAGTGCCGATGACACGCTCCCGCCGCTGTTGTATCTGCAAGGCGGGCCGGGCTATGGCTCGCCGCGCCCGCTGGAGGTCAGCGGCTGGATCGGCGAGGCCCTCAAGCACTATCGGGTGTTTTTGCTTGATCAGCGGGGGACGGGGCGATCGACCCGGCTTGACCGCTTTAGCAATCAAGAGCTTATCGACGCCGAGCATCTCGCCCTCCTGCGCGCCGATCACATTGTCGCCGACGCGGAGGACCTCCGCTTGGCACTCGGGTTCAGTCAGTGGGATATTTTGGGCCAGTCTTTCGGCGGGTTTTGCATCACCACGTATGTCTCGCTCTATCCCGATTCGGTGCGCCGTGCCATGTTTACTGGTGGGCTGCCGGGCATGGAGGTACACGCCGATGATGTGTATCGAGCGACGTACGGGAAGCTGGCGAAGCGTCACGAGGCCTTCTACCAGGCTATTCCCTTCGCGGAGGAGCGTATTCGCGAAATCTGTCACCACCTCGATAATTCCGCGGAGCTGCTCCCTACGGGTGAGCGCCTGAGTTCGCGCCGCTTCCGCACCATTGGCATCGAGCTAGGCCGGGGGACCGGATTCGATAACCTTGGCTATCTCCTGGAGGCCCCCTTTCACATTGTTCGAGGGGAAAAGCGCCTGCGTGGAGATACTCTCGCGGACCTCAGCGCCCGCCTGTCCTTCGAAGCCGCGCCCCTCTATGCCGTCATCCACGAGTCGATCTATGGTGGCAACGTGCCCGGCCCGACCGCCTGGTCAGCGCATCGCATGCGCGAGGAGGTCGAGGGCTTTGAGGAGAACCTCGACCCGCGGGCAGCGGGGCGGTTCTACCTCACCGGCGAGCACATCTACCCGTGGTTGTTCGAGGAGGACCCCGCACTTCATGCTTTTCGACGCCCCGCTGACACTCTCGCCATGCGAGAGTGGTCAAGGCTCTACGCCCCAGAGATCATCGGCAGCAGCGAAGTCGTGGCCGCCGCGGCGATCTACGAAGACGATATCTTCGTGCCGCTGGAGCTGTCGCTGGCCACGGCCCGGCGCTTTCCGGACCTGCAGCCGTGGGTGATGGATACGCATCAGCATGATGGGCTCCGCGCCGATGGTGAGCACATTTTCACCACCCTGCTGGCCAAGACCCCGGTGTAGAGTGAGGGACATGCATTTGCCCGATCATCGCGAGCATGTGGACCTCTCTGGGGTCGAAGTCTCGGAATTCGAGAGGTTGACCAGCGTCTTTGAGGTCACCGACGAACACCTCTTGGACACTGGGATCTTAACCGTCTTCTACGCGGGCTAGGCCCGCGTAGATCAGAAGGGCACGCCGCTGCGGAAAATCACATTCGCGTAGGGCGTGGTTTCTCCGGTGCGGATGACGAAGGAACAGCTTTTAAGCTGGTCCTTGAGATCATCGTGGGTGGTCTCGACGAGGGGGACGTCGATAAGCATGTCCCGGACCACAGCCGGCGTGGAGTCGGCGATGGTGCCGGACTCGACGACAACCTCGGCCAGGACGGCGTCGACGACCTCGGCGAAACGGGGGACGCCGAAGACCAATGCCAGGTCAACAACCGGCACCCCAGCGGGAATGGGGAGCCCGCAGTCGGCGACGGCCCACGTGTCGGTGTGGCCGAGGCGATTGATCAGCCTCGCGAGCTCCGAGTTGAGGATTCCGTGTCGGCGCATGAGGCTAGCTCACCTCCGGCAACGTTTCCGTGAGCGCCGGGTATGAAGCCTGCGCGCCCTCACCCGTGACGGCGAAAGCACCGACGCGGGCCGCGTGCTCGGCCGCCTGCACCAGCGAATCGCCAGCGGTGAGGCGGGCGACAAACGCCCCCGCAAACGCATCCCCGGCGCCGGTAGTGTCAACGGCGTTGACCTTCGGTGTGACGATGGGAGTCGTACCTCCAGCATCTGCAACCATCGCGCCCGCCCCGCCGAGGGTGAGGACGACGGAAGGGAAACCAGCGTCAAGAAGCGCTTGGGCCAGGTCTGCCGGATCCGCGGAGGCGATGCCCGCGCCGAGCTGCTCAAGGATGAGCCCCGCCTCGTGCTCGTTGGCCATGAGAGGATCGGCCTGGAGGAGGGCCTCGCGATCGACCTCGATGACCGGCGCCAGGTTGACCACGACTCGCCCCGTCGCGTGCTGGACGGCAGCGGCGAAACCATCGGCCGGGATTTCACCCTGCAGCAGGACTATCTCGGCGGCAGCGATAACACCCGCACAGGAATCTACATACGCAGCGTCCACGGAGGCATTTGCGCCGGGCACCACGACAATGCTGTTCTCGCCGTCATCTGCGACGGTGATCACGGCCAACCCGGTGGGGCCGTCCACCTCGGCGACGGATTGCATATCGACGCCCGCCGCACGCAGGTGCTTGGTGGCCGGGGCAGCATAAGGATCCTTGCCGACGGCCGAAACCATCGCCACCGACGCCCCCTGCAGAGCCGCCGCGACGGCCTGGTTCGCGCCTTTTCCACCCGCTGTCACGCCGCCGCCAGCGCCCATGAGGGTCTCCCCGGGGGCGGGGTGGCGTGCTACGCGAACGGTGAGGTCAGCGTTTATGGAACCGACGACGACAATACTCACAGGTACTCCTCAACGTTGTCCTTGGTGACGGTCACGACCTCGACCGGCACCTCCGCCTGCGGGGTCTCGCCGTCGAGGATCTTCTTGGCCTCTTCGACCGCACGGGCACCCAGCTCGCCCGGCTGCTGGGCGATGGTAGCTACCATACGGCCCTCCTTGACGGCACGCAGGCCATCAGCGGTGCCGTCGAATCCAACGACCATCACCTCGGAGCCGGCCCGAGCGCCAAGGGCTTCGAGGGCGCCCAGCGCCATCTCGTCGTTCTCGGCGAAGATCGCCTTGACATTCGGGTGTGCCTGCAAAAGATTCGTGGCGACGTCCAGTCCTTCCGTACGGTCGAAGTTCGCCGTCTGGGTCGCTGCCACCTTGATGTTCGGGTAGGCGGCGATTCCTTCGGCGAAGCCCTGGCCACGGTCGCGGGAGGCGGAGGAACCGGCGATGCCCTGGAGGACGAGGACCTCGCCTTCCTCGCCGATGGCGGCGGCGAGGGCATCGGCGGCCTGCTTGCCGCCGGCGACGTTATCCGAAGCGATGAAGGACGCGATCTCGCCACCGTTAGAAGAACGGTCCACGGCGATCACGGGGATGTCGGCATTGTTGAGGGCCTGGACGGCGGGGACGACGGCATCGGAATCCGTGGGGTTAACGATCACAACTTCCGCGCCGGAGCTGGCCGCATTGTTGAGCTGGTTGGTCTGGGTCGAGGGATCGTCCGAGGCGTCCTGGACATTGAGCTTGATGCCCAGCTCATCGGCCTTTTCCTGCGCACCATCACGCACCTGCACGAAGAAGGGGTTGGTCTGTGTGGACAGGGCGAGGGTCACGCTGCCACTACCGCCTTCACCGGCGGAATCGCGGTTGCAGGCAGCCAAGCTGAAGGCCAGGGATACGGAGGCGATAACTGCGACGGACTTGCGGATCAAAGACATGAGATTCCTGCTTTCTGGAGAGGGGAATTAAGAGGTGGTCTTCTTGCGGAGGACGTCGAAACCGACGGCCAGCGCGATGACGAGGCCGATGACAATCTGCTGCCAAAACGACGACACGTTGAGTAGGTTGAGGCCATTGCGGATCACGGCCAGGAGGATCGCACCGACGAGGGTGCCGGTTGCCTTGCCGCTGCCGCCGGCCAGCGATGCACCGCCGATCACGACCGCGGCGATGGCGTCGAGCTCATAGCCCACACCCGCCTGCGGCTGCGCGGAAGAAAGCCGGCCCGCCATGACCAGACCCGCCAAGCCGGCGAATAAACCGGACAGTGCATAGACGGTGACGAGGATCTTCTTCACCGGCAGACCCGATAGGCGGGCTGCCTCGGTGTTGCCGCCGATCGCGTACATGGAGCGACCAATGACCGTGCGGGACAGGATGAACCAACACAGCAGGCCAGCGATGACCATCATGACGATGGGGATCGGGATGCCCGCCACGGTCGAGCCGAGCCAATTCACGCTCGACGCGGTCGGGATGGGGGAGCCCTGGGAGATCACCAGGGTAGCGCCGCGGGCGATGGACATCATGGCCAGCGTGGCAATGAACGCCGGCAACTTGCCATAGGCGGTGGCGAGGCCGCTGATCGCACCCGCCAGCAGCCCGGTGAGCAGGCCCAGGATCAGGGTGATCCAGCCCGGGAGGCCAGCCTCGACGAAGAACCACGCCGAGACCATGGCGCCAAGCGCCGCGACCGCACCGACGGACAAATCAATGCCAGCGGTGACGATGACGAAGGTCATGCCGAACGCCAAGATGGCGACCGTCGCGGCCTGAATACCGATGTTGACGAAGTTGTTCACCGTGAGGAAGTGCGGGGTGGCGATAAACAGGGCGATGCACAAAACGACGAGGCCGACGAGGGCACCGTTGTTCATCACCCAATTGAGGACAGCGCGCCCCTTGGTGGAGCGGGTCGGGGTTGCGGTGGTCATCGTGTCTCCTGTTCGTGTTCTTCTGTTTCAAGGTGGGCGAGGGCATCGTCGGTGAGCCCGTCATCGATTTGTGACACCGCGAGAGCCATGACTTCATCTTGGGTGGCGGTGTTCGGCAGCTCGCCGGCCAGGCGCCCGCCCGACATGACGAGCACGCGATCCGACATACCCAGGACCTCGGGCAGCTCGCTGGAGACCATGAGGACGGCACCGCCGGCCTCAGTCAATTCGTTGATGATGTTGTAAATCTCCACCTTGGCGCCGACGTCGACGCCGCGCGTGGGTTCGTCGAGAAGCAATACTGTGGAACCGGCGAGCACCCAGCGGCCGAAGACGGCCTTTTGTTGGTTACCGCCGGACAGATCGCGGATCGGCTGGTCAAGGTTGGCCATGCGGATGCGCAGTTTCTCGGCGACGTCGGCGGCGCGAGACTTCTGGCCCTTCAAGTCAGCCAGGCCGAACCGAGAGGTCGAGCGCAGCGTGGCTAGTCCCAGGTTTTCGCCGACAGTGGCATCGAGGACCAAGCCCTGCGACTTACGGCTTTCCGGAACATGGCCGACGCCGCGCCGAATGGCTTCGGCGACGTCGTTGTGGGGGACCGGTTGGCTGTCAATGATGACCTCGCCGGAATCGATGGGATCTGCCCCCGCCAACGCCCGAACTACCTCTGTACGGCCGGCGCCGACGAGGCCAGCCAAGCCGACGACCTCGCCAGCGTGGACGGTGAAACTGATGTCGCTGAACTTGCCCGCGGAGCTTAAACCGTTGACTTCGAGGACTGGCAGCCCGATCTCGGGCTTGACGCGGGGGAATTGATCCTCAATGTCGCGGCCGACCATGAGGCGGACGAGGATGTCTTCGGCGGTGGTGGCGGGCACCTCGGCGACGAACTCGCCGTCGCGTAGCACGGAGACGGTGTCGGCGATGCGAGCGATCTCATCAAGGTGGTGGGAGATGAAGACCATGCCCACCCCTTTGGCCTTGAGATCATCAACGACGGTGAACAGCTGATCAATTTCGTGGCCGGTGAGTGCCGCGGTGGGCTCGTCGAGAATGAGGATGCGGGCATTGAGTGAGAGCGCCTTGGCGATCTCCACGAGCTGCTGGCGGGCAATGCCGAGCTCGCCGACGGGGGTGTCTAGGTCAACGTCAACGCCAATGATGTCAAGGGCGGCCTGGGCTTGCGCGCGCATCTCACGGAAGTTGACCATCCCCATCCGCGTTGGCATGCGGCCGAGCATGACGTTCTCGGCGACGGACATGGTGGGAACGAGATTGAGCTCCTGGTGGATGGTGCCGATCCCGAGCTCTTCGGCGGCCTTTGTGTTGGGGAGGTGGGTTTCTTTTCCGTCGATAATGATGCGGCCGGAATCCGGTTGGTACACACCAGACATCATCTTGATGAGTGTCGATTTACCCGCACCGTTTTCTCCCAGGAGTGCCTGGACCTGGCCGGGATGAACCGAGACGCTGACGTCGCGGATGACATTGACGGGGCCAAAGGACTTTGAGACTTTATCCAATTGGAGCAGCGGCTGAGACTCGTTTGTCATGGTCGTACCTCCTTATCTGTGGTTGATGAGCGATCGAAATCTGAGGACGCCCGGATGATGAGCGTCGTGGGCGTTCGGATGGAGGAAGGCGGGGACTTTCCGCTGCCGCCTTCATCGGTGATGAGGTTGTGGAGCAGCGAAAAAGCCAGCCGCCCCATCGTTGCGACCTGCTGGTCGATGACCGTGATCGGGCAGGCCTGCAAGCGCATGATGGGCTGGTCGTCGAAACCGATGAGCGCCACGTCGTGGCCGATGGCGATGCCCTTTTTGTGGCAGGCTTCCAGTGCCCCGACGGTCATCATGGAATCGCCCGCGATGATCGCATCGACGTTCTGGGACAGCAGCCACTCGGTGCCGCGGTAGCCATCCTCGCGGTGGTATCCGCCCTGATAGATAGGCTGTTCCGGGAGCTGAAAATGGTGGCAAGCGGCGGTGAATTCTTCCAGGCGGGTAACGCCGGTGGAGGTCGTCATTGGGCCGGAGAGATAGCCGATGCGTCGGTTGCCCTTCTCCAAGAGGTGGGCGACGGCGGAGCTTAAGCCAGCACTGGAGTCCGAGGCCACTGACAGGTGCTTGTTTCCAGGCAGCTCGCGGTCGACGAGGACCAAAGGCATGCCGGTGGCATCGAGCGCGGCGAGTGAATCTTCCGTGCCGTTGTAGGGGACCGCGATGATGCCGTCCACGCGCTGATCACTGAGGATGTGAAGTGAGTCGATCAGCCGCTCGGCGTCTTCAGAGGTAGAGGAGATGATCGTCGATATCCCGGCCCGGTTGGCTTCCTCTTGGATGACGGCGGCCATCTCCGCGAAGTAGGGGTTGACCAGGCTGGGGATGGTGACGCCGATGATGTTGGACCGGGAGCTGCGTAGAGCGCGGGCTTGGGCGTTGGGCCGATAGTTGAGCTGCTCGGCACACTGCCGGACTCGGTCGCTGGTCTCTTGGGAGACCACGGGGTTGCCCGCGAGAGCTCGTGAGGCCGTGGAGACTGCCACTCCCGCGGCGTGCGCTACGTCTTTCAGCGTCGCGGCGGTGGATGCCATGATCGGCTCCTTCCCGACTGTGAGGCGGTGTGCAATCGATTGCACAAGCTGCTGAGTGCTACGCTATCCACAAAGTGCTACCCCCGTCAAGTGGCGGGGCTCACATAAAATCAAAGCTGGTGGTCCGTGGCACATTCCCTCTTCGGTGACGGCGAATGACGAGCACCCGCTCCACATCTCCTGCCACCACACACCATGAGAAGACTGTTTTCCGCCCTACTCCCCTCCGAGGCAGCCAGGGAACACCTGGTGTCCACCCTGCGCCCGCTGCGCGGGGAGTTTCCCAATAGTCTGCGCTGGGTCGACCCCGACAATTGGCATGTGACGTTGTGTTTCTACGGAGAGCAACCCAACGACACCTCCCAGCTCGCGGCCCACCTTGCCCATGCCGCCAGCGCCTGCGAACCCTTGACGCTTCGGATCAAGGGCGCCGGATCCTTCGGCCATCGCACCCTGTGGATGGGTGTGGCGGGAGACAAAAAGCCCCTCACACGCCTCATGGCGGACAGTGCTCTCGGGGCTCTCGGGCTGGAATCAGGAGAGCCAGGCCATCGACCGCAGAAACCGCACCTGACCATCGCGCGGACGAGGGAACGCTGGGCGGTGGGGGAGCTCGTCCACATCCTCAACGTTTACCAAGGCCCCGCGTTCGCGTGCGATGAGGCTGTGCTCATGGAGTCGCACCTTGGTCGCGGGCGAGGTGGGGGACCGCACTATGAGGTGCTGGAGCGGATCAAGCTAGGGCGAAGTGCCAAAATTCTCTAGAATGAATCGTATGACCTAGCGTTTCCGCAGGTCGCGCAAAAGGGAGAATCGCATTCTAGAGAATTTTGGCACCGCCGCCTAGCCGTCGATCTCCAACGTCGCCGCCAGCAAAGAGCAGGTGTAGTCGTGCTGCGGGTTAGCCCAGATCTCGGCGGTGGGTCCCATTTCGACGATTCGCCCCTGGTGCATGACAGCTACGGTGGTGCAGACTTCGCGGACGACCGATAGATCGTGGGAAATAAAGACGAGCGTGAGTCCGTATTCCTCGACCAGCCGGTCGAGCAGGGCGAGGACCTGGGCTCGGACGGAGACGTCGAGGGCGGAGACGGGCTCGTCGGCAAGCAATACTTCGGGCTTACCCGCGACAGCGCGGGCGATGGAGATGCGTTGGCGCTGCCCGCCGGAGAACTCGTGGGGGTAGCGGGTCGCGGCGTCGCCAGTCAGGCCGACTTCCTCGAGGACGGCGGTTACCCGTTCTGCGGACCGAAGCCGCATCCCCTCCGCTACCGAAGAGCCGATCTTCAGGCGCGGGTTGAGGGAACTGTGGGGGTCTTGGAAGACGACTTGGACATCGGCGTCAATGGTGACGGTGCCGCTGTCGGGGGTGTCCAGGCCGGCGAACTGGCGGAGGAGGGTGGTCTTTCCGGAGCCGGAACCACCGACGATGCCGAGGCGTTCGCCGCGGCGGACGACGAGGGAGACGTCGTCAAGCGCAAGGGTGCCGCTGTAAGACCTGGTCACACTCTGCAAGGACAACACCGGAGCCCCGACAGGGCGGGGAACGGCCGGCTGGCCGGGGAGAGAGGCGGCGACGAGCTTCTGTGTGTAGGGGTGCTCGGGACGACGGAGGATGTCGTCGGTGGTACCGGATTCGACGATGGTTCCTTGGGACATGACCAGCACTCGGCGGCACATGCGGTTGATCACGCCGAGGTCGTGGGTGATGAAGAGGAGGGCGACGCCTTTCTTCTCCACGAGCTCGTCCAGGAGGTCGAGAATCTGGTCTTGGACCGTGACGTCGAGAGCGGTGGTGGGCTCGTCGCAGATGAGTAACTCGGGGTCGTTGGCCAGTGCCATGGCGATGAGGACGCGTTGGCGCTGCCCGCCGGAGAGCTCGTGGGGGTAGGCGTTCATGCGGGAGGGGTCGAGGGCGACATCCTTAAACAACTGCGTGACATCTGACCGGCCAGCGGCCTCCGCAACTTGCTTACCCACCGTCATCAACGGGTCCAGGGCGGTCATGGGCTCTTGGAACACCATGGAGACCACGGAGCCTCGAAGGCGGCGCATCCGGCGATCATCGAGGCCAATGACCTCGGTGCCGGCGACGCGCACGGAACCAGTCGCGGATAGGGAAGAGGGGAGCAGCCCCATGATGGACAGGGCCGTCATGGACTTACCGGAGCCGGATTCGCCGATGATTCCTAGGCGCTCACCCGGCGCGATCTGGAAGTTGATATCGGTGAGGATGCTCTCGCCGACGTTTAAACCTGAGACTGCGAGAACACTCATCGTCGGCTCCTTCGCGGGTTGAGGGCATCGCTGAGTCCGTCCCCCAGCAGATTGAATCCCAGCACAGTCACGGCGATGGCCAGGCCCGGCCACAACGCCAACTGGGGGGCGGTGCCCAGGGAGGCTTGGGCGGCTTGGAGCATGCGCCCCCAGGATGGATCGGGGGGTGCGGTGCCGAGCCCGAGGAAGGACAACGCCGCCTCGGCTAACACGGCGAGCGCGAACGCGACGGAGGCCTGCACGACGATGAACCCGGCGATGTTCGGAAGCACGTGCCGGATGGCGATGACTAGCCCGGGCACCCGGGAAACGCGGGCGGAGGCGACGTAATCCTGGGTCATCACTTGGAGTGTCCCGGCGCGGGCGACGCGGGCGAACCCGGGGATGCCGGCGATGCCGATGGCCACCATCGCGGTGGTGGTCGAAGCTCCAAACACGGCTCCGGTGATAATAGCCAGCAATAGAGCCGGAAACGCCAGCATGATGTCGACACCGCGCATGATGAGGGCTTCGGTCCAGCCGCGTTTCATTCCCGCCCACATTCCCCACGGCACGCCGACGAGCGCGGAGATTCCCACAGCGACAAGCCCAACGAAGAGCGTGATTTGCGCCCCGGCCATGATGCGGGAGAACACGTCGCGGCCGTAGCGGTCGGTGCCCATCAGATGCTCGGCAGAGGAGGCGAGGAGACGGTCGGAGGGGACGGCATGGACAGGGTTATAAGGCGTCCACACCAGTGACACCAGAGCCAGAAGCACGACGGATACCACGATGATGAGCCCGATCCAGCCGGATACCGGAAGCCTTTTCATGAGGTCCTCCTGATCCGCGGATCGATGATCCGGTACGTCACATCAATAACAAGGTTGACGCTAAGCGTAAACACCACAAGGAGCATGACGATCGTCTGCACCACCGTCAGATCGCGCCGCGCGACCGAGTCCAACAGCATCGACCCAAGCCCGGGCACGAGAAATACCCGTTCAATCACCACAGCTCCGACCACCAGCGACGTCAGCTGCAGCCCCGTCACGGTGAGCACGGGTAGGGCGGCGTTGCGTAGTCCATGGCGCCACAGCGCCTCGCTTATCGACGCCCCCGTCGCCCGCGCCGTCCGCATAAAGTCACGGTCCATCACCTCGAGGATGGAGGAGCGCACGTAGCGGGTGAGGATCGAGGCCTGCACCGCCGTCAGCGCAATAACCGGGAGGATGAGGCGCTGGACGAAGCCGGAGAAATCAGCATTCGGGGGTACCCAGCCATTGGCGGGTACCCATCCCAAGTGCACCGAAAAGACCGTGACCAGCAGGATTCCGGCCAAGAATGAGGGGACCGCGATTCCCACCTGCGAGGCCCCGGTGACAAGGAGACCGTCGGCGCGGTCAGCGCGCCGGGCCGCCCACATCCCGAGGGGAACGGCGATGAGCAGGGAGAGCACCATGGCCACTCCACAGAGGATGAGCGAGACCTGCGCCCGGTCGATGATGAGCGCCGTGATGTCCTGGCGCGAGGAAAGCGATATTCCGAAATCGCCGGTGATAAGCCCGCCGACCCAGGAGAAATACTGGTGCCACAGGGGCTGGTCCGTGCCCAATTGAGCTGCGAGGGCGGCCACGGCCTCGTCGGTTGCGGTCACTCCCAGAGCGACGCGCGCGGGGTCCCCGGGGATGGCTCGCAGGAGCAGGAAGATGATGACGGAGGCCAGCACCAGCGAAACGAGGAAGCGGAGGAGGACTTTGAGGATCATCTCTTCTCCAACCGAGCTAGGGACAAGGCGTCGGTCACGATGGTGGGGGATA
This sequence comes from Corynebacterium atrinae, assembly GCF_030408455.1. Taxonomy (NCBI): domain Bacteria; kingdom Bacillati; phylum Actinomycetota; class Actinomycetes; order Mycobacteriales; family Corynebacteriaceae; genus Corynebacterium; species Corynebacterium atrinae. Next base: position 1,937,874 of record NZ_CP046977.1, on the reverse strand, counting down.
CCCCGCTCACCTGCGGGGAGGTGACCACGATGTTGGGCTGATTGAAGACGGTGACCGCCCCGGCTTCCGACATAATGACGTCGACGGCCTTCTCCATCGCGGGGGTGGGGTCTTCGGCGGAGTCGGCTTCGAGGAGTAGCTCCCGTACCTCGGCATTGTCGTAGCCCAGGTAGTACTGCGGGTTGCCGAACAGTGCGGGGATGTCGCGGGCTTCGACGTGGCCCATGATGGACATGTCATAGTCGTGGGCGGTCATAACCTCGGAGATCCAGACGGCTGGAAACTCCACACTTTTCAGATGTACCCGGAAGCCCACGTCACTGAGTTGGGAATACAGCAGCTCGGAGATGTTTTGTGCATAGGGGAGCGAGGGGACGGCGATGGTGATGTCGGGGTGGGGGATGGCGGCGTCGATAAGCAATTGCCGCGCTTGCGCGGGATCGAAGGGGAAGTAGTCTTTTCCGCTGAACCAGGGATCGGTTGGCGGGACGGGCGCGCCGCCGGTATCGGTGGCTAGCCCTTCCCAGACCACCTCGTTGATCGCGTGCCGGTCGATCGCGAGCGCCACCGCCCGACGGATCCGCGGATCGTCGAAGGGAGCGCGCTTGTTGTTCATCGAGACGATGACCTCGCCGTTGGTGGTTCCGACGTCGACGGAAAACTCAGTCGGCAGCGTATCCAAAAGCTCGGGCGATTGCATCGACCAGACCACGTCAATATCGCCGGAGCGTAGGGCGTTGACGGCGGAGGTGGCGTCGGAAAAATAGCGGATCGCGGCGTCTTGTTGTGCCGGGTCGCCCCAGTAGTCGTCCCGGGCGCGTAGGGAGATGGACTCGCCCACGGCGAAGCGGTCGAGCTCAAAAGGGCCGGTCCCGATGGGGTTCGATGCTAGCGTCTCCACGCCCTCGGGGCTCATCATCGCTCCCGTCAGCGTGCCCATCGACCACAACCAGCGCTGAGAGGGCCGGGTGAGGCTGACGCGGAGGGTGTACTCGTCGAGGGGCTCGGCGCTGTTGACCACGTCCATTTGTGATTTCAGGCCATTGGTCCACGAGTTCTTGACGTAGTTAATGCTGAAGGCGGCCGTATCAGCGGTGAAGGGGGTGCCGTCGGAAAATTCCACGCCCTCGCGCAGGTGAAAAGTGTAGGAGGTGCGGTCTTCGGAGACCTCCCAGCTCTGGGCGAGCAGAGGAACGATCGTCCCGTCTGCGTCGATGCGCACCAGGCCTTCGTACACGTTGGACATGAGCGCTTGCGGGATAGCCGCGCCACCGGTCCTGGTGAAGTCGAGTGAGGCCGGGGTGCCAGTGGTGCCGACCACCAGGCTGTCGGTGCCCGCGATGCGTCCCACCTGGGTGGCGGTGTGTCCGGCGGAGCAGGCGCTCAGACACGCGGCCATGACCGCCACCAATGCCACCAACAAGGTGGGGGATCTCCGTCGTGAGAACATGTGCCCAAGGCTAGTGGGCGCTGGTCACATGAAACAATTAGGACTCGCGCGAAAACCACGCCGGGGTTGGCGTGCCGCGGACGTTGTTGACGTGGAGAACAAGGCCCTCGCCGATGACCCGGTACTCGGCATACTCCAAAGTTCGGCCCTGCTTGCTGGCGGCCAGCAGTTCGACCTGCATGATCGGCGACCCTTCGGGAATGCCCAGCAGCTCGGAATCCTCACCGTTGGATAAGGCGGCGGACATGGAGCGGTTGGCGCTTTCAAAGCCAACACCCAGGCGAGAGAGCTCGCGGTGAACGGAGCAGTTGTCGGTGTCGAAATCTAGGAGGGGGCGGCCGACGTCGAGGGGAAAGTTGAGGCGTTCGATGGCTAGCGGCTCGTCGTTGAGCAGGCGCAGACGTTTAATGGTGACGATCTGAGAGCCCACTTCGACATTAAGTTGGCAGGCGGTATGTGCGTCGGCGGAGGTGCGCCCGACCCACAGCGTCCGCTGGGAGATATCGGGTTCCATGTCCTCGGCCCATGCGGTCATGGAGAGCAGGGATTCAAAAGAATTAGAAGGCGCAGAAGTCAAGACAGTGCTGCGGCGGCCGCGGCCGGTGGAGATCAGCCCCTCGGCGCGCAGTAGGGCCATCGCCTGTCGGACCGGCCCGCGCGAAGAATCATATTGTTCGCATAACTCGGCTTCGGAGGGGAGCTCGTCTCCAGGGCTAAGGGTACCGTCCTCAATGGATTGTCGCAGATGGTTAGTGATGAGTTCGTAGCGCTGGGTCGACTTTGGAGACTTCTTGGATGAGCCCATGCGGTACCTCCTTTAAGCGAGTGCCGAGCAGGTTTCCCTGATTAATTTTATTAGGCTATTACACCGGTAAATATATGGTGACACCTAAGTGATTGTAAGGATTTTCTTAGACGGATTGTAGAGCATGGCGACACGAAAAGACATCCTGCGACACGCAAGTGTGAGGACATGTTTATCAAGAGGTTATGACCGGCACCTAAGTGGTACTGCCAATCTGGCAGTAGATTACATCCTCCCTGCCACAAAACCATTTAACTAAGACGTGTGACCTAGTGCGTGTCTAGGTGAGCTGAGGGTAGGCGGAGCATGTACTAAGATCACTGCCTATTAAAACGATTGCGCTTCGCCCCACCGCCGTGTCTCTGGCCTCCAGCAAGTTCTTCGTCATCTTCGTGGTGTTCGTCCTCGTCATGACGCCAATCTTCCTGGGCCTGTACTTTTCCGCGCGCAGTCACAGCGATAGCACACTGACGTGGCTCTATCTGCTGGCCTCCGCCGCGCCCGCAGCAGGCATGTTGATCGCCTTGCTCATGCTCGTCATCACACTCTGGAGGCGTACTCGTCCGGTGCTGCTTATCGACGCCGCCCAGGTCACCATCGTGCGCACCGGGGTCAGCTTCCCCCTCGACGAGCTGGCGCATGTTCAGCTCTATTCCCGTCCGAGGGAAGGGACCTTCCTCGTCTTGCTGCCTCAGCATGTCGGCGAACGAGTGCAACACGACCCTACGGCCGTAGCTCCCTACACCGTTCGGTTCCCTGACAAAGCTAGTCCCCGCCCCTTCGAACTCGTCGACATGCTGCGAGCCCGAGTGCCGGGCCTGAACGTGGACAAGCTGGGCAGCATCTGAGAATTCCTAATTCTGTTGCCCCGGGGCGCCAGCGACGTGGGCGGGATCCAGCTCCCACGCCTCAGCGAGGATCTCTAGACCGCGCGTGGCCTCAGCGTTCGACGTATTCTGCAATGAGATCATCAGCTCGTCGGCTTGAGCCAGCTCGGCGAAGGACTCCAAGTACGAGCGCACCTGCGCTGAATCCCCCACCGCGTTGTAGTGGAGCATCCCGGTAACCTGCTGACCCTGGTGGGAGGCAACGAGGGCATCGAGCTGAGTGTCGGACAACTGCCGCCCCTTGGCGATCTGTGCGCGCACACGGTTGCGATACACGCCCTGCAGCTGCCGCTCCGCCTCGTCTGTCGTTTCGGCGGCAGTGACGTTCACCGCGGCGATGACATAGGGCTCGCTGAGTTCCTCCGAAGGCTGGAAGTGCTCTCGGTAGTAGGCCACGGCCTGCGTGAGGTGTTGCGGCGCAAAATGCGATGCAAAGGAATAGGGCAGGCCGAAGTTGGCAGCCAACGACGCGCCGAACATCGACGAGCCCAGGATGTAGAGCGGGACAAACGTATTGGCACCCGGGGTAGCGGCAACGCCGGGAATGCGGGATTCGCCGCGCAGATAACCACTGAGTTCCAGGACGTCCTGGGGGAAGTTCTCCGCAGCCTTCGGATCGCGGCGAAGCGCCCGGCCCAGTGTGGTCATGTCGGTACCGGGGGCGCGGCCCAAACCGAGATCAATGCGGTTAGGGTAGAGCTCGGCCAGGGTGCCAAACTGTTCCGCGATGACATACGGGGAGTGGTTGGGCAACATCACTCCACCCGCGCCGAGGCGGATCTTTTCCGTCTTGGCGCCGATGTGGGAAATGAGTACGGCCGGTGCCGCCGAAGCGATCTGCGGCATGTTGTGATGCTCTGAGTACCAGATGCGGGAGTAGCCCAATTGCTCGGCTCGCTGCGCCAAATCCACGGAACGGGCCATGGACGACGCTGCGGTCTCGCCCTCATAGATGAGGCAAAAGTCAATGAGTGAGAGGGGTAGGGGGGTTGACATGGGGAACCTTCCTTTTAACGCTGCGTTCCTACCTCCCTGCAACGTCGGGGAAGGTGCCGATATTTCAGGCTGCGGCGACCGCGCGGCGTCGGTGGCGCTGGACTGCATCGACGCCCACGCCAACGACGAAGGCGAGGAGGGTGGGCAGCACCCAACCGAGGGCGACGTCGTGAAGCGGCGTCCAAGAGATGAGCGGAACGATGATCGAACTTCCCCAGCCGAGACTGTCGAAGGTGACCAACGCGGACCACACGACGGCGACCCAAATAGCCAGCCGGAAAGTCCAATGGAAAGTGACCCAGGGGCGGGCGAGAGGCTCGATGAGCGTGATGAAGATGAGGGTGATCGCCGGTGGGTAGATAAAGCCGATGATCGGGGCGGCGATCGCGAGGACGGTATCCAATCCCATGGTTGCCATGGCGAAAGACATGAGGGCGAAAACCACGGCCCACATCTTGTACGTCACACGCGGCATGAGCGAAGAGAAGAACTCGCTGGTAGCGGCGATGAGGCCGACGGCTGTGCTCAGGCAGGCGAGGAGGACGATGAGCCCGAAGACGATCTGGCCGGGATAGCCCATCGCGAGGTTGGCGGCGTCGGACAGCAAGCCAGCGCCGTTGACGTAGCGGCTGGGGTCCGGGATGATCTGCCCGATGTAGCCGAGGGCGACGTAGATGATGCCCAAGATCACGCCGGCGCCAATGCCCGCCAGAATCGTGCCGCGCACGAGGGCTGAACCGTTGGGGAAACTATTGTGCTTGAGCGCGGAGATCACGATGATGCCGAACGCCAAGGAGGCGATGGAGTCCATGGTGAGATAGCCCTCGAGAAGGCCGGCCGCCAGGGGCGCCTCGGCATATTTTTCGGAGGGGACACCGGCGATGCCATCGAACTTGCTTAGCGCGATGACCACCAACACCAGCAGCAGGACCAGTAAGACCGGGGTGAGGAACTTACCCAAATTGTCGACGATCGCGCTCGGGTTCCACGCCAGCAGCAATGCCACACCGAAAAAACAAAAGTTAAACGCCGCCGACGCGGCAAGCGAGTCCCATCCGGTCAACGGCTGAAAAGCTGTCTCATAAGACACCGCACCCGTGCGGGGCAGCGCGTAAAACGCGCCGATGGAAAGGTAAGCCACGACGGAAAAAACCACGCCGAAAAACACGCCGCCGCGGGAGGCCAGGTCTCGCATGTCGTTGCCGGAAATGGCGATGGCGACGATGGCCAAGATTGGTAGAAGAACACCCGTGCCCAGGAAACCGACGATCGCCGGGGTGAAGCTTGTGCCTGCCTCCACGCCGAGCATCGGCGGGAAGATGAGGTTGCCCGCTCCGAAGAACATGGAAAACAGCATGAGGGCTGTGACGGTGATGGTCAGGAGGGGGTTCTTCTTCGACATCGTTATGCGGGTCCTAGCGCGGTGTGGTCAGACAACAGAACAGGCAAGCGTTTTCCCACGTTACCCGCAGTTTCCACGCGAAGCACAAACCGCGAGACTAAGAACCCAACAAGCGTCGCACCGCATCCAAGGGGATATCCACCCAATCCGGGCGGTTATTCGACTCATAAACCACCTCGTACAGCGCCTTGTCCAAGACATAAGCATCAAGCAGCGTCGAAGGCTCCAACTGGTAGCCCTGCAGGAAAGCTTCCGCCGCCTCAGCCGCCCACGCGATGGGATCTGCCGGGCCCGCACCCTGCCCGCTCCGGGCCGGGAAATGAGCCGCATAGTCGAGGGAACGAATGACCCCGGCGACGTCGCGCAGGGGCGAATCGGGTCGGCGGCGATCCGCCAACGGTCGGGCTGGTTCCCCCTCGAAGTCGATGAGCACGTAAGTGTCCTGGTTGCGTAAGACCTGGCCCAAATGAAGATCGCCATGGATACGCTGAATGGTCTCGTCCGCCCCGCCGCTTTCCGCGAGGCGACGATACACCTCGCGGACGGAGGCCTCATGCTCGGCGAGCACCGGAGCGCGGCTCAGCATCTGGTCAAGGTGATCCTCGAGGGCGGAAATCAAGCTCGACAGAGGGACAGTTTCGGTAGGTAACGCCTGAGCGAGGGCCTCGTGCACCGCGCTGGTGGCCTCTCCCAGGAGGGATGCCTCGGGTCCGAAGTGGGCATCAAGGGAGGAAAAACCGAGGGCATAGCGCCAGCCATCGTCGGCATCGGGGATGAAATCCTGAATCATCGCCAGCGTGTGGTCTTCACCGTCGATGTTTTCCGTCACCCAACCGCGCACCGCTGCGACATGCGGCGATTCGGGGATCTGTGAGAGCAACTCCACGTCTGGATTCTGCCCCGCCTCCAGGTGTCGAAAGACCTTGACCATGGCGTTGTTGCCGAAGATGAGCGAGGTATTGGACTGCTCGCCACTGATGGCGCGGCCCCCGCCAGCGAGGCCCTCGGCCGTGCCATGAAGGACGCCAAAGCCGGCGGGGCTGCCGCCCGTGAGGGCGGCGCCATAGGCGCCAATGACTTCCGGAAGGTGGAAGACGTCGCTATCGGCGGCGTCGATAAGCACCTGATACAGATCGCTCGTGCCACCGTGATGAACGCGCAGGACCTGCAGCCGCCAGCCGTCGGCAATCGTTGCCTCGCGAACCACCTCAATGGAGTCGATCGGCTCGGACTTGGCGCCATAGAAGCGGGCGCCCTCCAGCATCCGGATGAGATTTTCCACTATTCCTCCTCGGACAGGTCAAACCAGAAGAAGCCGTGCGGAGGCAACGTCACCACCCACGGGTGCTCAGTGATTTCCGGGAACATTTCGCCGCCGGACAGCTCCCGCGGCGTGACCCCGGAGTACCGCGCCAGGTCCAGTGAGACGGCCTGCGGGCGATCGGACAAGTTGTTAACGCACAGAATGCGCTCACCGCGGTACTCACGAATGAAGGTCAGCACCGCATCGTTAGGGCAATCGACCTCGGTGTAGGAACCGCGGCCAAAAGCGTGGTACTGCTGCCGGATGTGAATCTGTGCGCGTGTCCACTGCAGGAGAGAGTTATCCCTCTTCATCTGCGTTTCCACATTCACCGTGGCATAGCCGTACTGATCGTTTTGGATCGCTGGCAGGTAGAGGCGCTCCGGGTCAGCCTTGGAAAAACCACCATTGCGGTCGCTCGACCACTGCATCGGAGTGCGCACCCCGTCGCGATCGTAGAGCCAAATGTTGTCACCCATGCCGATCTCATCGCCGTAGTAGAGCACCGGCGAACCCGGCAGGGACAGAAGCAGGGCGGTGAACAGCTCCAGCTTGTTGCGATCACCATTGAGCAAGGGGGTGAGGCGGCGACGAATACCCACGTTCGCCTTCATCCGCGGGTCCTTAGCAAAGTGCTTGTACATGTAGGCGCGCTCTTCATCGGTGACCATCTCGAGGGTCAACTCGTCGTGGTTGCGCAGGAAGATACCCCATTGGGCGGTCTTCGGGATGGCGGGGGTATCGGCGAGAATCTCCGAGATCGGGGTGCGCGACTGCTGGTGCACGCCCATGAAGATGCGTGGCATGACGGGGAAATGAAAGGCCATGTGGCACTCGTCGCCGTACTCCGGTTCACCAAAGTACTCGACGACATCATTGGGCAGCTGGTTCGCTTCGGCGAGGAGCACCCGGCCCGGGTACTCATCATCGATGACCCCGCGGACCTGCTTCAAAAACTCATGGGTTTCGGGGAGGTTTTCGCAGTTCGTCCCCTCCCGCTCGAAGAGGTAGGGCACCGCGTCAAGGCGGAAACCGTCCAGACCCAGATCCAACCAGAAGCGCATGACATCGAGCATGGCGGCCCGCACCGGCGGGTGATCGTAGTTCAAGTCAGGCTGATGGGAGAAGAAACGATGCCAGAAGTACTGCTTGCGCACCGGATCGTACGTCCAGTTGGATTCCTCAGTGTCGATGAAGATGATGCGGGCATCAGAGTACTCGGTCGGATCATCCGACCAGACGTAGAAGTCTCCATAGGGCCCCGCGGGATCGCGGCGGGACTCCTGGAACCACGCATGCTGGTCGGAGGTGTGGTTCATCACTAGATCAGTGATGACGCGGATGCCGCGCTTGTGGGCATGATCGATGAGCTCAACGAAATCATCCACCGTGCCGAACTCCGGCAGCACCTCGCGGAAATTGCGAATGTCATAGCCGCCATCCCGCAGAGGGGAGTCGTAGAAAGGCGGCAGCCAGATGCAGTCGATGCCCAGCCACTGCAAGTAGTCCAGTTTCTCCGTCACACCGCGCAGGGAACCCGAGCCGGTGTTCTCCGGATCGTAGAAGGCACGGACCAAAACCTCATAGAACACCGCATCCTTGAACCACTCGTGGTCTGGCCGCTCCCAAGGGTTGTCGCCGGGGGCGGGCGCCGGAGTTTCGAAGTCTTGTGACTTCGACTCCACAATGTAGCCCTGGGCATTCGTTTCTGGCCTGGTGGCGGAGGGGGCGGTGTCCGTATCTGCTAGCGGACCGGTAGCCAAACCGGGTTGCGAGGACTCCGTCGCATCCGAGGCGCCGGTGAAGCCAGTCTGGACATCAGTGGTGGTGTCTTCACTCATAGATTCAAGCGTAGGTAGTTTGAATGAAGAGTGCATACCCGCCCCCTTTCGGCAGGTATCCGGGCACGTGACCTGGCTATTCCTCAGTCGGTGCGCTCGCGAAAGCCTGCTCCATGCGGCTGACGGCTTCCTCCAAGATCTCCCGGGAGGTGCCGAAGTTCAGCCGGGCGTGGTGCAGACCGCCTTCCCCGAAGTAGTAGCCATCGTTGAAAGCGACGCGCGCGTGCTCGCGCAGCCAGATGGCGGGGCGCTCGTGGTGGCCGATCGCTGTGCCGGAAAAGTCCAGCCACATGAGGTAGGTCGCGTCGGGGTTGGTCACCTTGAGGCCGTCGATCCGCCGCGGCAGTTCAGCTACCAGCCAGTCACGGTTGCCGCGGAGGTATTCCATCTCCTGGTCGAGGAAATCCAATCCCAGTTGATAGCAAGCGGTGGCGGCGAAGATGCCGAGGGTGGAAGTGCCATCCTTGGCCACGCCAGTCATCGAATCCCAAACCTTTAAATCTTCGGGATTGGTGAAGATAATCTGCGCGCACTTCAACCCAGCAATATTCCAGGCCTTGGAAGTAGCGGTAACGGTGATGCAGACCTTGGCCGCGATCTCGCTCACACTAGCCGCGCAGACGTGGCCGTTGCCTTCGCCGTCGCCATAGACCAGGGGCGCATGAATCTCGTCCACCAGCACGCGGGCATCGTAGCGATCCGCCAGCTCACACAATTCGATGAGGAATTCGCGGGACAGGGTATATCCCAGGGGGTTATTAGGGGAGCAGAGCAGAATGGAACCAGCTCCGGCGGCGAACTCGCGCTCGATATCGTCGAGGTCGAGACCGCCGTAAGCATCAATGGTGTGCATCGCGCGGCGAGCAGTTTCAGGCACCTCGAGGAAGGGCGGGTAGGCCGGGACCGGGACGATGACGCCCGAATCCGGACGCGTCATGTACTCGACCGCTAAGAGAAGACCACGAACCACATCGGGCACCGCGACAACCATCGCCGGATCAATGCGCCAGCCGTAGCGCTGCGCATAGAAATCACTTAAGGCGGCTGGAAGATCTGACTCGGCGGGGGTATAGCCGAAGGACTCATTCTCCACCGCCTCCAAAATGGCTTTCTTTACCTCCGAGCAGGTGAAAAAGTCGCTTTCGGCGATCCACAACGGCAGGACATCATCGTCGTAGACGGTCCACTTGCGGGTCTGGCGGGTCTTCAGTTCATCGAGGCTGGGAAACTGCATGCCACTAGGGTAGCGCCAGGTTACTCAGCGGCGTCGTGCACCTCATCGTCTACGTCCACCCCGTCGGCGACGAAGCCGTACTTCTTCAACCGGGCACGGTCGGCGGCAGAGGAGGAGGCAGTGAGTTGGAGAAGCTCCGCGTAGATGCCGCCGGAGGCGGCGAGCTGATCGGGGGACCCGATCTCGTCCACGACGCCATCGCGCAAGGTGACGATGGTGTCGACCGACGCGATCGTCGATAAGCGGTGAGCGATGATCAGCGTCGTGCGGTCCTTCATCAACTCATCCAGACCGGCCTGGACTGCGCGCTCGGACTTCGTGTCGAGCGCGGACGTGGCCTCGTCGAGGACGAGGACCGGAGCATCCTTGAGCATCGCTCGGGCGACAGCCACGCGCTGCTTCTGGCCGCCGGACAAGCGCAAGCCTCGCTCGCCGATGATGGTGTCGTAGCCAGCTGGGAAACGGGAAATGAAATCGTGGGCGTTGGCGCGCTTGGCCACCTCAATGATCTCTTCTTCGGTGGCATCGGGACGACCATAAGCAATGTTCTCTCGGACCGTGCCTGAGAACAACGCGGCCTCCTGGAAAACCACACCGACGCTCGCGCGTAGTTGCGCAGCGGTGAGGTCAGCCGTATCACGCCCGCACACTTTCAGCGCGCCACTCGACAGGGGATACAAGCCCAGCATCAGGTTGACCAGCGTGGACTTACCGCCGCCTGACTCGCCCACCAGGGCAATTTTCTCACCCTCGCGGGCAGAGAAGCTGACGTGGCTGATGACGTCCTGGCCTTCCTCGTAGGCAAAGGTGACGTCATTGAAATCCACCACCGGCTCATTGGCGACGGGCTGGAGAGGAGCGATCGGTGTGAGATCAAGCTCAGGAACACCGGAGGCCTCGGTAGCGGCGATGAGCTCAGCATTGGCCGTCGGCTCAAACTCCTCCTGCATCACCCGGAAGTAATCTTTTGACCCGGCGATCGCCTTCTGTGCCGTATCGACAATCCAACTCATCATGAACACGGGCTGCTTCGCCATGTTGACCAGCTGAATGAGCATCACCATGTCGCCGAGCGTGAAATTGCCGTGCAAGGTCTGGAAGAACAGGACCAGGTAGATGCCAAAGAAAATGAAGTTGAGCGCTGCCCCGCGCAGCGTATCCATCTGGTGCCACCAGCGCGACTGCGGGCGCGTGATATCGACGGTCCGGCCATAGCGCTGCCCGAAGTGGTCCAGCTCGCGGACCTCAGAAGCGAATGACTTCACCACCTTGACCTGGCCAATGACCTCCGCAAAACGGCCATTAGCGGCATCAATCTGCTCGTTCTTCTGCCCCTCCAGCTTCTGCCAGCGCTTCGACGACAACGCGGTCAGCCACATGTACAGCGGAAACAGCAAGGCCAAGAGGATAGTCAACGGCCAGTAGTACCACGCAGTGATAGCCAACACGGCCACCACCTGAATGACCATGGGGAGGAAATTATTGGCAAACGACTGCAGAAACTGAGTTAGCGAAGCAATCGAACGATCTAGCCGCGCGATGACCGTGCCCGTGACCTGACTATCAAAATAGCGCTGCGGAAGCGCCAACAATTTCGCGTAATAGCGCGTGGATAGAATCTGCCGCATCCGCATCGCCATGACGTCACCGACGTACCCGCCGACGTTGGACATCAGCTGACTACCAAGGTCAGCCAGCAGCAAAGCGACTGTCAACCACAGGAGCGTCCGCGTCACCTGCTCGACAGTCGTCTCACCCTGCAGTGTGCCGACGATCGTGTCCGTCGCCTCGCGGAAAATAAACGGTGACACGAGCCCCAGGGCAGCGGCAGCAGTCGAGATCAGCACGACGCCCAGGTAGTACGGCCACAATGCCGACGCACTCCGCGCTATTCGGGCCAAAGAATTCACTTGAGAACAACTCCACTTCGCTGTCAGATCATCCGAGGTTCAGACCGGCGATTATGCCACGATTCGCGGGGTACAGCCTAAGTCTGGCCGAATCCCTGGCTACACTGTTCAAAGACCACTTTGTAGAAAGGCTGCCACGTGAAAATGACCCGCCCTGTCGTCGGCACACTCGTCGTCTCCGCGCTGCTCCTCAGTGCCTGCGGATCCGGCAACGACGCCACCGCCCCGACTCCCACGGAGTCCATCGCGGTCACCACGGCCGAGACTCCCACGTTTGAGGCGAAGGAAGTCCAGCCCGTCACTGCCAGCCCTAGCGAAAAGACCCTCGATCCCGGCCTCAACGTGGAATTCACCTACCAAGGTAGTTCCTACGCCAACTCTGGCGGCACCATGATCACCATTCTCGCGCACAACCTCAACGAAGCACCCGTGCCCACCGACGCCATTGGCACCCCCACCCTGACCTACAACTCTGGTAGCAGCCGCGTCCAAGCCGAACCGCAGTCCGCCTCCGCCAGCGACGGAATCATCGGACTGGACGAACCCCTCGGAGCTGGCGCTTCCACCAACCTGCGCTACGTCTACAACGTCTCCTCCGGCAACCTCTGGGACGCTGAACTAAAGATCGGCAACGTTATTTTCAAGGGCAGCTTGAACTAGTTTTTTCTCTCCGGGAACCGAGCCGTGGATCCCGGAGTCTAAGAGTGGCGAGCACACTCGTGCTCCGGCTCCCCACCGAAGGGAGTCGTCCCGGACCCACAAGGGGACAGCCCACTCATGCCTGCCCGCCGCATACTCATCCTTGCTGCTGCACTTCTGCTCAGCGCCTGCACCCCGCTTATCGACGAAGCTTCGTCCCCGACGTCCGCCGTCCCTTCCGGGCCGGCCCCAACGTCAGCGCCACCGCAGCCGTTGGAACTAGAGATCGGGGAATTCGATCCGGAGGGGGACTTCAAGGTCATTGACCCGTGCACGGAGATTCCGGAGGAGGTGTACGCGGCAGCGGGGTTGGAACAGATGATGGATGGGCCGTACTACGACCGGCAGCTTTCGGCAAAGTGTTCTTTCAATGCTGAACACGTGAACTCTAATGGTCTCTTCATCATGACGGGGGATCGGGTACCGAAGTCTCGGGTCATCGAACTGGAGTATTTGCTCGAACCTCCAGTGCAATCTGACTTGGACGGGGTCTATTTCCACCACATGGGGATTGACAACAGCACCGCCTGTAGTGCCGTAATCCACACCACCCGGGGGAGGTTGGTCGTGAACTACGGGGAGTCACTCACGGACACCACTCAGCTGGCCAACTGCGGCACTGCGCTCGAACACTTGGAAAGAATCATTCATTACTTGGGGGAAAACAATGGAAATGCTCATCGTTCCTGAATCACTACATTCAGGCGTAAAAAAGATTTCGGCAATTTCGAGCCGCGCAGGGCTCTTGGCAGATCGAGCTTCACAAGCGACACTCAATGGCAGCTTCTCCGGGGTATCTGGACTTGATCAACTCGGTGGTGGCCACGGGGGAGTCATCAACGGCGGAGCGGGTTCCGCCGCTAAGATCCTCCGGAGCTACGCCGACCAGGTCAATTGGCTCAGCAGTGCGATGGCCGCCAGCATCGAAGCGTTGACCGGCCAGAACGCCTTTGTTGGTCGCGGCATAGATCTTGCTGATGAAGGCGGATCCGTGGGAACCGAGGGGATGCCGTTCCCGGAGCGTCCGAGGCCGCAGTTCGAGAACTTCGATTTCCAGGCGCCGCTGGTTACCCCAGCCCTGTCGCTGGAGCAGTTGTCGGCGGAGTTTTCGGCAACGAAGATCAACGAGGCCGTTGATGCGGCCGCAAAGTGGCGCGAACTGTCAGCAGAGGCAGCCAGCATCGCGGAAGACCTCCATGCGGTGGCCCAGGAAGTCGCCAGCAGCAACAGTGGCGACGTGATCGACGCGGCGATCGACAAGATCGAAGGCGTTGCGAAGGCGGGGGAAACCTTTGCTCAGAATGCCTCCATCATGCAGACCTCAGTTGAGCGGCTGGCGGCGATTAAGTCGCAGGGGGCGCACCGCGTGAATGTGGCGAAGATGAAGATCTATCCCATCCCGGACCCAGTCCAGCGCCTGGCGGCTGAGCAGGCCTTCCTTCAAACCTTCCCGGCGACGTTTAGCCCGTTCGTGACCACGGGCATACCGCCGATCCGCAACCTCATGGTCATGGATGGCTCCGGGGATGGCGGCGGAGAGATCGCGCTGGGGATGGAAGATATCGAGGGGAAGGGGTCCAAGCATGACGCCACGGGGATGCGTCCGGACGGTATGACGCAGATGCTGAACGCCGCGACCCAGGCCATGGGTGGGGGCTCCTTCGGAACGGTTGAGCAAGGGGTGGATGATCTGGCCGGTGTCGGCGCTGATGGGGTCACCACCGCTGCTGCCAACGCGGGCACGTCAGCCTTGGCAGCACCACCAATGCCGATGAGCGGTGGACTCGGCTTGGGCGCCGGGGCGCCCGGGATGCAGGCCTTTGGCGGCGGAATCCCCGCGGGTGCACTCCCCATGGGTGGGCAGCGGCCGTCATTGGGCAACCTGGGGACGACGGCGGCGTCGGCAAGCCTGCCCCCGCTGCGTCCTGGAATGGGGGAGAGCGGAATGGGTACTCCCCTAGGAGCGCTTGGAATGGGCCGGGCAGGTGCAGCTGGTAGTCGCAGTGGATCGGGGGCGATCATCGGTGGCGCCGGTGGCGCGGGGGTGCTGCCGGGCGTCGACGGTGCAGCAAGCCGGCCAGCGGTGCCTGGTACTGCGGCGAGCCCGATGGTGGCGGGGACGGCAGCATCGACCCGCTCTCCCGGCGCGGGCGCGGGGCGTGGAATGATGCCGATGATGGGTGCCCCGATGGCTGGTGGGGCGCAACAATCAAAGGCCAGCGGGAAAGTACGAACCGTGACATCGGCAGTGGAGGAGGATGAGAACCTGGCTGCTTTGCTTGGAGAGCGTGCGCCGGTGGTCCCGGGCGTGATCGGGGCGTGGGTGCGCGGATAACCTACAGTTGGGTGCATGACTGACGCCGTGGAACTGGTTGTTCTTGCCGATCCTTCCGGAAAACCGGTCGGTACTGCGCCCAAAGCGACCGTGCACACCAGAAACACCCCGCTGCATTTCGCGTTTTCTTGCTTCCTGCTCAATCACGAGGGGAAGCTGTTGATGACGCGCCGGGCGCTGGGCAAGCGGACGTGGCCCGGCATCTGGACCAATAGCTTCTGCGGCCACCCCGGTCCCGGGGAAACGGCCGCCGAGGCAGTGGCGCGGCGCAGTGTAGAGGAACTCGGACTGAGGGAAGGCGCGGTCGAGGAGATCACTGAGGTGCTGCCTGACTTCAGCTATCGGGCCGTTGACTCCAGCGGAATTGTGGAGTGGGAGATCTGCCCCGTCTTCGTGGCTCGGCTGGTGGAGGGGGAGGAGCCGGCTCCCTCGCCTGACGAGGTTGATTCGATGGAATGGGTTGATCCCGCCGCGCTAATTCAGGCGGTGGAGATCACCCCCTTCGCCTTTAGCCCCTGGTTGGCGGAGGAGTTGGCTCACCAGCGCCTGCGTGAGGCGCTGCTGTGATGGTTTTCTAGCCGCTAAACGCCTCTCGCACCATCAGCAGGGGATCACTGATCACCTCGGCGTCACCGTTGTCGAGGTTGAAGCGAAGCGCCTGCCTGCTGTCATCGGGGGAGAAGGCTGGCCAGGGGAGATCCTCGCCGCGCGCAAACGCGAGGAGCAGATCGTGCAGGGGGCCGTGTTCCAGCCCGAAAGCGGCCGGAATCTCAGAACAGTGAATGGCGGGGCCGCGGGTGCGGACGAACTCGGTCATCCATACTTTTCCTGGTGCCTCTTCGGCGGCTTGGGAAACCCAGCGGCGGTTGGAGGCGTCGCCGATGAGGCGTCCGACGATCCGTTGGGGATCCATCATGCGCGCGTGCTCCAGCCAGGTATTAAAGGAACCGGACATGCCCATGCGGCGGCTCATCCGGCGGGCGATGCCCTCTCGCCATCGCAGGGAATCTGCCTTCTGCCCGGCGGGCATGTGATAGAACTCTTCGCGGGTCGAGGTGATCCACAGGGGGATATCGGCTTGCTCTTGGGGCTCTAACGGTGAGGGGCCGAGGGCCATGTCCATGCCGTGAATCGTGCGGAAGCGGTTATAGCCGCGATCCAGCGTTTTCGGGGATACGCGCGCTAGGGCGTCGCGGGTGACGGGTTTGCCTATGGCCATTCGCAGCGACGCTTTTCGCTCCCCGAAGGAGGCGCGCGGGAAGCACGGAGACATGGCCAAGATTCGGCGGAAGCCCCCGCGGTAGTGGTCGCGCCGGGCCAGCCACAGCGCCGTGGTGGCCCCGGCAGATTGACCCACGAGCGTGACATTGGTGGGGTCGCCGCCGAAGGACTCGATGTTGCGTTGGACCCATTCGAGGCCGAGTTGGCAGTCGTCTATGCCGCGGTAGCGGTTGGGCTCGTCGTCGTGAAAACGCGCGAAACCTGCGAGTTTCACTCGGTAGCCAATGTGCACGGTCACGACGTCGGCCAGGGCGTTCGGGGTGCCGTCTGCTCGCCGATCGCCGTGGGTGCCGTACTCGAAGCGTCCACCGTGGATGTAGACGACGACCGGGAGGTCGGCGAGGGGGCGTGCTCCTGTCGGCGTGAAGACGGTGAGGGCGATGGTCTCGGGGCGGTAGGTGGTGGCGTCGATAAGCTCTTGGGGCGCAAGGCGCGTGGCGTTGGCGAAGTCTCCGGGGATGTCGGAGTAGGGGATGGAGTGGAATCGGGTGACGTCGCCGTCGCTGAGCCCGACGACGGTGCCGGCGGGGCAGCTGACGCGCACGGTGGTGGACATGGTGCTAACGCTACCAACCGCGCGCCGCTACCATCGGGCCCCATGACTGTGAATCCCCTGTTGCAACCATCTTCCCTTCCCTACCAGCTACCGCCTTTCGCCGAGATCACGTTGGATCATGCCGCCGAGGCCTTCGAGATTGGACTCGCGGAACAACGCGAGGAAGTCGCCGAGATCCTGGCAGCGGATGGTTCCTGGGCAAGCACGGTCGAGGCGCTGGAGAAGTCCGGTCGTACTCTCGAGCGCACGGCCGCGTGGTTTTTTAACCTGCAGGGCACCGATTCCACGGACGAGATGGATGCCGTGGCCGCGGATATCGTTCCTAAGCTCTCGGCCCATTCCGATGCGATTTACCAGAATCCGGCCCTCTACCAGCTGCTTTACGACGTCACCGTCCCCGACGATGCCGAATCTCAGCGTCTGCACGAATTGCTGTTGCGTCGCTTTACGCGCCGCGGTGCGGCTCTCGACGAGGCGGGTAAGCAGCGATTGGCTGACATCAACCAGCGCCTGAGCGTGCTCTCGGAGGAGTTTGGGCGCTCCCTCCTGGCCGATACGAAGCGCCTCGCCGTGCGGTTTTCCGACGCCGAGCAGTTGGCGGGTCTGAGCGAATCTCGAATCGATTCCGCCCACGCCGATGCGGGCGGTGAGGGATACCTGCTGCCCCTCGATCTGCCGTCGGTGCAGGCTGACCAGGCATTGCTCACCGATCCCGCCTCGCGCGCTGCACTCTACGAGGCGTCGCAGCAGCGGGGGGAAACCGCCAACGCCGCCAACCTCCTTGAGCAGGTCCAATTGCGGGCCGAGCGGGCGCAGCTGTTGGGGTATGACACTCACGCTGATTACGTCATCGCCGAGGAGACCGCCCGCACCGCCCAGGCCGCCCGCGACCTGCTCTTCGATCTAGCCCCGGCCGCCGCAGCTAACGCTGATGCTGAACGCAAGCTCGCCTCTGAACTGGCCGGTGAGCCCGTCACGGGCGCCGATTGGCCCTTCTGGCAGGCCAAGGTCCGCGAGCGAGACTTCTCCCTCGATGACGAAGAAGTCTCGCGCTACTTCCCGCTGCGCCGGGTCCTGGAGAAGGGCGTGTTTTTCGCCGCTGAGCGACTCTACGGAATCACGGTGCATAAGCGCGACGACTTGCAGGGTTACGCCGACGGCGTTGACGTGTGGGAGGTCAAGGACGGCGACGAAGGTATCGGCCTGTTGCTCACCGACTACCGCTCTCGGCCGTCCAAGCGCGGCGGCGCCTGGATGAGCTCCTTCGTCGACCAGTCAGACCTGCTGGGCACCAAGCCCGTCGTGGTCAACGTCATGAGCATTACCCACCCGACCGACGGCTCCGAGCCGTTGCTCACCATCGACCAGGTGACCACCCTCTTCCACGAGTTTGGGCACGCGCTCCATGGCCTCCTCTCGAAGGTCCGCTACCCCACGCTGTCCGGCACCAACGTCCCCCGCGACTGGGTCGAGTTCCCCTCGCAGATCAACGAGAACTGGGGCTTCGACCCCGAGGTCCTGCGCCACTACGCTCACCATGTCGACACGGGCGAGATCATCCCCGACGAGCTGGTCGACGCTATCATCGCCGCCCGCCAGTTCGGTCAAGGCTTTGCGACGTCCGAGTACCTCGCCGCCGCCATCATCGACCTGGCATGGCATTCGCTGACGCCGCCAGAGGCGGCGAAGGTGGGGGAGACGGGGACGTCGATAAGCGACTTCGAGCAGGCCGCACTGGAAGAAGCTGGCCTCATCGTCGACGAGCTGGCACCCCGTTATCGATCGACCTACTTCAACCACATCTTCGGCGGCGGCTACTCCGCCGGCTACTACTCCTACCTGTGGGCGGAGGCGCTCGACGCCGACGGCTTCGACTGGTTCAGTGCCCAGCCCGACGTCCGCGCCGCAGGGCAGGCATTCCGCGAGCGCATCCTCTCCCGCGGAGCCACCCTCGACTACACCGATGCCTTCCGCAGCCTCCGCGGCCGCGACAAAGACGTCGCCCCCCTCCTGCGCCGCCGCGGGCTGGCCGGATCCGACGTGCGCTAGATTGGTCCCATGCTTGATCAAGCCCTCGACCGCATCGCCGAAGTGGTGGTCACTGCGCCCCTGTGGCTCCAGATCCCACTGGTCATGGTCATTGTCGTCCCGCTGGCGGTCGCTGGAGCAATCCTCCTGCTACGGGTGATAGATCAAGGTGCGGTGTGGACTAGACGGGCGCGACAGTCGCTTCATCGACGCGGCGAGTAGACTGACCAACCATGGCCAACCCCGAAGAACTCCGTAAGCAGGATCAGAAGCTGCCCAAAGCCAAGCGCAAGTACCCGCAGTCGCGGGTCACGCAGTCGTTGTGGATCCTGCTGGCGATTGTTCTGGTGGCTTGGTTGATCAGCCTCATTTAGTCTTCGCGGCGGGCAGATTTCGCGATGACCTTAAACATTGCATTGTCCGCCAGATCCTCAATGAGCACGGGGGTGCCATTGAAATCGCACAGGGGGATGCACCAATTCGGGTATTGGTCGCGGGTTGTACCCGGCTGGTTTTGAGCCCGGACATCGCCAACCATGTCCACCAAGGACACGCAGGTAAGTGCGGATGGGGTGCCCGCCATGAAGCGGTGCAGACCAGCGATGAGTTCGGCGACGTCGCCACGCTTGTTGCGTTCGAGACCTGCGAACTCCACCTCAGCCAGCTCAGTTCCCTCGAAGGAACCCGTCTCGCGGACTCGATCGAGGACTTCCGCTTGCCACTCGAGGTCGTCTTTATCCTCCTCGGCGGCATCTCGGGTGAAGAGCCCGAGCTCCTCTCGCAGCGTGATGTGCTCGCCGGCCAGGTAGCCGGCAGTGGGCGGGAGGTCGTGGGTAGTGACGGAACTCAGGGCTAGCTGGCGGTATTCGTTTTGGAGGCGGGGGCCTTTGACGGTGGGGGAGCCTTCAAACCACAGCACGGAAGTTCCCATGACACCCTTGGCGGCCAGCACATCCTGAACCCACGGCTCGAAGGTGCCCAGGTCTTCTCCGATGACGACCGCTCCGGCGCGCTCTGCCTCCAAAGCGAGGATGCCGACGAGGGCTTCGTGGTCGAAACGGACATAGGTTCCCGTGGTGGGGGACTGCATGCGCGGGATCCAGTAGAGGCGGAAAAGGCCGAGGATGTGATCAACGCGGATGCCGCCGGAGTGGCGCAGGACGGTCTGTAGGAGATCTCTCCACGGTTGGTAGCCGGCTTCGGCGAGCTTACGGGGGTGCCAGGGTGGTTGGGACCAGTCCTGGCCGTGTTGGTTGTAGCCGTCCGGCGGAGCTCCTACGGAGGCGTCCGGGGCGAGGTAGTCAGCGAGGTTGTGGGCATCGGCTCCGCCGGGGTGTACACCGACGGCGAGGTCAGCCATGATGCCGATCTTCATGCCGGCGGCTTTTGCCCGAGCCTGGGCAGCAGCCAGCTGTTCGTCACACAGGAACTGCAGCCACATGTAGAAGCTGACTAGGTCGTCTTCGGCTGGGGCAATGGAATGCGCGGCAGCTTCGTGGATGAGGTCGAATTCGCGCTGCGCACACCAAGAGGCGAAGTCGATCAGGCCGCCGCCCTCGCGGTCAACGTAGGCGAGGAACTTCTCGGTGCGTTCCTGAGTGCGGGGGAGGTGGTGGACTTCCCGCAGGACATCGAGCTTGGCCTGGAACACGGGGTTGCGGTCGATGACCTCGCCCGAGCGGTTGTCGGCGCGGAGTTCGGCTGCGAGCTCGGTGATGTCTGCGCGGGTCTCCTCGTCTAGTTGTTCCAGCTCGGGGACGTCTTCGATACGGAGATAGATGGGGTTGATGAAGCGACGAGTGGTCGGCAAGTAGGGGGAGTCCTCCACTGGGGGGAAGGGCTCTCCCGCGTGCATCGGGTTGATCAGGAGGTAGTCGGCTCCAGCTTCGGTGGCCAGGATTTCGGCGAGTTCACCCAAGTCGTGGAAGTCGCCGATGCCCCAGGATTCTCGGGAGCGCACCGAGTACATCTGGGCCATGACGCCTGTCGTGGGCTCCTCGACGTAGAGGTCCGTGGTGGACAGGCGCGGTGGGGTGATGACGAGGGCGCACTCTTTGAAGAGGTCATTTGACTTGAGCTGCAGGCGATGCCAACCCAGCGGAAGGTCGGCGGGCAGCCGGAAGGTCGCTTCTCCCCAGGTGGCACCGTCGTTATCGGTGGTAGGCGGGTTCCAGTTTTCTTCCTGGGAGACCTCGCGGGTCGAACCGTCTTCGAGAATGATGAGGACCTCAGCCGGGGCGCCATCATGGACGTGAACGGGGAAGGCCAGTGCGTTTCCTTCCGTGGTCACGATGCTCGGCGGCAACGGCCGGGTGGCTTCAGCGAGCCGGAAGTCATCCAGGGCCCGAAGTAATTCCGCGTCGTCGGGTTGTTGCGATAGATCGACGTCGAGGGCGCGGAGCGTCTTGAGCAAGGTGTCGTCCGAGACCGTGATCTCTTCACCGTTGCTGGCGGTGTAGTGCGTGGCGACGCCGTGGGCGTCGGCAAGTTCTCTCAACACTTCCTGGTTAGTCACACCTGCATATCCTGCCACCTTGCGCGCTGTTTTGCTGAAATTTGGGACCCGGATGGTCCCCGGTGGACAGCGTGGAGGTGACTATGGGTGCTGTTTTACACCCCAGAGGTGTCCCGGACTGGAGCGAGAAAGGGTAGCGTAATGAGGAAAATGTCACGTTTTGTCGTGGCATGCCAGGACACAAGAATCCACCTAATTAGTCGTGAACCGCCCTGTGAACGAATCGCGAATGACAATGATCGAGAGGACCATTTAAGTGCAGGAGTACAGCACCCCGGCCGAATTTGAGATTGCCCCCGGCGAAACCTGCCTCACCGCCATGTTGGATATGGCAAAGGCCCGTCCCCACGGCGTGATGTTCACCCGCCCCGCCAACTACGAGTGGGTGAACGTCACCAGCCGCGAGTTCGTCGATGAGGTCTACGAGGTCGCGAAGGGACTCATCGCCGCGGGTGTCGAACACGGTGATCGGGTGGCCTTGGTGTCCGCGACGCGCTACGAATGGTCGTTGCTCGATTTCGCTATTTGGGCCGCTGGCGCGGTGTCGGTTCCGGTGTATCCGTCCTCGTCGCTGTCGCAGATGCAGTGGATCATCGAGGATTCCGGTGCCGTCCTGGCTATCACAGAGACGCGGGATCACTCGGAGCTTATCGGGCACTTGGTGCTCCAGGAAGATGGCACCCCGAGCTTGCAGGGTTCGCCTTCGCAGCTGCGCAGGGTCCTGGAGATCAATTCCTCGGCGATTGCCACCCTCAAGTTCGAAGGCCGCGGTATCGAGGACGCGGAAGTGAACTCCCGGATCGCCGACACCTCCACTGATGATCTGGCTTCCCTCGTCTACACCTCGGGAACGACGGGCCGACCGAAGGGTTGTCGCCTGTCGCACCGCAATTGGCTTTCGGAGGTTCGTGCGCTGCTGACCCATCCCATCGGTGGCATCGCCGTCCCCGGCACCCGCGTTCTCACCTTCCTGCCCTTGGCGCATGTGCTGGCCCGGGCCGTCTCGTTGTCGGTTGCCATCGGCGGGGCGACCCAGAACCACTGGTCAGATTTTTCTACGCTGTCGGTCGAATTCGCCCGTTCCCGCCCCAACCTCATCCTCGGTGTCCCGCGCGTGTTTGAAAAGGTCCGCAACTCCGCGGCCGCGAATGCCGCCGATGGCGGTGCCCTCAAGTCCAGCATCTTCGCGGGCGCTGAGAAGACGGCGATCGAATACTCCCGGGCACTGGACACTCCCGAAGGTCCCTCGCGGGTGCTTGTCGCCCGGCACAAGGTCTTTGACCGGTTGGTGTACTCCAAGATCCGGGCGGCTATCGGCGACTCGGTGAAGTACTGCATCACGGGTGGGTCCGCCATGAGCCACGACCTGCTTCACTTCTTCCGCGGCCTGGGTGTCACCATCTATGAGGGCTATGGGCTCACTGAGACCGCCGCGGCCGCTGCCGTCGACTTCGATGATCAGAAGATCGGCACCGTTGGTCGCCCCGTTGGTGGCACGACGATCCGCATCAACGAGGACGGCGAGATCCTCATCAATGGCGACATCGTCTTTGACGGCTATTGGAACAACGACGAAGCCACTGCGGAATCCATGGAGGATGGTTGGTACAACACCGGCGATCTGGGTGAGTTGCTGGAGTCGGGCCACCTCGTCGTCACCGGGCGGAAGAAAGATCTCATCGTCACCGCTGGTGGCAAGAATGTGTCGCCCGGCCCGATGGAGGATTCCCTCCGTTCGCACCCGTTGGTTTCACAGGCAATGGTTGTCGGCGATGGCAAGCCGTTCATCGGTTTGCTGGTCACCCTCGACGAGGACGCCTTGACGCGTTGGAAGCTCAATCACAACATTCCGGAGAACAAGTCGGTGTCTGATCTGGCGATGAACCCGAATCTGCGCGCCGAGATCCAGGATGCCGTCAACAGCGTGAACAACACTGTCTCGCATGCTGAGGGCATCAAGAAGTTCTACATCCTCGATCGCGATCTCACCGAGGAGGAGAACGAGCTCACTCCGACGCTGAAGGTCAAGCGCAACATTGTGGCTCAGCGCTACGCCGACGCGATCAATCACCTGTACAAGAGGTAAGACAAAGGTGGGCAGCTATGTAGGTTCAGCACTGCGACGAGCCGTCGCCGTGCCTATCGACGCCCTCCTCATCCTCGCCCGCCACTGGCCGGCACTGCTCACGGTGATGGCGTTGGGTTTGGGTTTACGTCAGCTAGTGATTTGGCTGGCTGTCATTGTGTCGGACTATTCGCCGCTCGCCGCCGCGCTAATCGTGCCCCTGGCCCCCATCGTCGTGATGACTTCTCTCATCTCGGCTCTGTGGCTGGTCAAGCCTTCGCTGCCTTATGTCTCTAAGGCGCTGGCCAGCCCGGCGGGCGGGGTCCAGGGCCGCATGCTCACCATCGGCGGCCTCCTCATCCCCTTCCTCACCGTCTATGCCTCCAATGGCCTTCTCAAGGAGGACACCCGCGAGTACATCTACAACGCCACGCTGGCGGAAGCCTCGTCGCGTTTTCTCACGGCCGATTTTGGGCGGGTGAACTTCGAATTCGGCTGGCTTCTCATCTCGTTGGTGTTGGTGTCCCTCGTCGTGCGAAAGCTCATCGGTGTCTTCGCATTAGGAGAAAAGTCAGTCGGATGGGCCGGCCTCTCTGCCTACCTGGAAGTGCTGTGGATGGTCACCTTTTCCACGGTGCTCACCACCTGGGTGGCCAACGGACGCGAGTGGTTGGCTAGCCGAGCTGTCATCGCCCCCGTTGTCGATACCGCCACCAACCTCCGGGAATGGAGCCTCGAGCTTGCTGGGCCAGTCGGTGCGATCCTTAGCTGGATCGTTACGTTGCTCGCGCGCGCCGACGACGTCATCATCATCCCCGTCGCCTGGCTCACGCTCGGGGCGACGATCTACGGCACGTCCTTGGTCGTTCCCAGCGCCACCAAGAAGAAGAAAGGCGGGGCCCACGCCAAAGACGGCCCACGCCAATTCAGCGAGCTCGCGGTCATGCAAGCCCGTTCGACCATCGACACCGCCGCCAAACCCATCATCGGGCCCCTCAAAGTCACTTGGTCAGGCCTGACCAAGGTGGCGGCCGCGGGTCTGGCACCGATGGTGACTTTCTGCGTGCTATTCATCATGGCCAAGGCCGCGGAGGTGGGCGTGCTCTACGGTGGGCGGATGCTGCTTGGTCCCCGCCCGATGACGGAGGCCGCTGCCATCCATCCCTACATCGAAATTGTGGGCCGAATGGTCTACTTCATGGTCGCCATCGTGCTCATTGCGCCAGCTATCGACCGTTTGCTGGCAGCTACCGCACCGGAAGAGGGACCGACGCAGGCCCCGGTCCAGGGCCCGGTGGAGCTCGATGACCTAGCCCTTACCGAGGAATCAGCCGAAGGATAGCCCCGGCAACTCCACTTCACCGGCCGCTTTAAGGTCGGTGAATTCCGCGTACTCCGGCTCTACCCACCGCACCTGCATCCGCGAAGGCTCAGCGCCGTCGGGGACAATGAAGTACACCGTGGTGCTCCACGACTCCGGGCGGGGAGCCTCCTCTTCAAACAGGCCGAAGGCCTCGTCGATAACTCCGTAGCCCGGTCCGGGCGCATCAGATGGCGTGCAGGAGTAAAGCTGCGCCAAGGCGGGGGAGGGGCTGGAAAAAGTACTGGTTGCCTGCTGCGAGGACACATACTCAAATCCCTCCTCCGTGATCAGGCGCATTGAGCACGACTTGAGCGGAACGTCCGGGGCTGCTTCCCAGTCCAGGTCGATGGCGATGACGTCGATGGCGGTGCCTTCCACCATCGTCGGTTCATCGGCGTCGCGCAGGCGATGGACTCCGTTCACGGTGATCGCAGCGTCGATGGGGTAGCTTTCCCCCTCGACCTTCGCCACCTGGGAGAAGTTGAGCGTCTCTCCGGCCACAGCGCTCTGGGCCCGGTGATACTGCGTCGGCAGATACACATCGACCATGCGGAACGAGGACGCGGCCAACGCGAATCCCACCGCCGGGACAACCGCTACGTACCACCAGTTCATCTTCACTTTAGGTCCTCCAGTGGCAGGATGAGCACGGCTCCGGACATCTCCGTCATGGCGTTTCGGACCCGCAGGTGGGAGCCGGCGAGCTGGGCCGGGTCGACCTCGAAGGTGAAGGTGCACGGGGCGGGCAGCCCCGGCTGATGGACCCCGCAGCCGGTGCCCATGGACGCATTGCTGCGTCCGGCGGCGTCGATAAGCGTCGCGTCAAGCGATTCGACCTCCGGGATGTCGCTGACCTGCGCGTCAACGAATAGGTACGTGCCCTGGGTGCCCACCCCATCGACATTGTCGGCGGTGCGGGTGCCCGTGATGTTGACCGTGCCCAGCGTCGGGGCGTGCGCACCGGTGTACTCGTAGGGCTTGGTTAAGACCTCGCTGGGGAAGAGGCCATTGACCCAGGTGCCCAGCGAGATGGCGGTGAGCACGAAGATTGCCAGGGCGGTGCGCTGGGTGATGGCATTCACATCGATACCTCCATGACGGGAGTCGGGTCGAACCACTGCATCGACCCATCGAGGCGCGACTGGCGCCAGGTCATCGAGTTGATGGCGAGGGATTCGCCCGCCACCGGAATGACAATATCCACGGGAACTCCCGGGTTCAGCGTGCGCACCGGGTAGCCATCGGCGCGGGTCATCGAGGCATACGTGGAGTTCTCCGCCCCAGGGAACTCAATGATGTTTCCCAAGGTCAGCGCCTGGACAGGACGCTGCGCCGTGTTCAACGCGCGCACCCGCAGCACACCTTCCTCCGCGCCCAGGACGGTCACTTCGACCGGGCTGGCCGCGACTGGCTCTCCGATGATCGACGACAACTCCGCGCGCTCCACCTCCGGCTCAGCCGCCGCGAATCCGCCAAAGATCCCCAAAACCCCCACCGTCGCGGCAGCACCGAGGAGCAGAAAGTTCTCGCGGGTGAACAAATCACCTTTGAGCGCTTGAGCCACCTTCATCGCGGAGTTGGTCATGCGACCTAGGATACCCCGGCGAGTCTCACACACTCGCCCATATTCGTGGCCTAAAGTCAGCACCGGTCCAGGAAACTCTCAACCTGAACTTGAAACCGATGTTGAAGGGGTAGCCGATGCACAAGATCGCTGCTGAGCTGCGCCACCGCGAACTGACCCAGGAAATCTACAACATTGGCGATGAGGTAGCCGAGTACATCGAGCACCTCGCCGAAGCCATCCGTGACTGGGACGCCGAACTCGTCGAAGACTGCCTCGCCGAGTTCTCCGAAATACTTGACGACGCCCGCCGAGACTCCCGCACCATCGTCGGCGAACTCCTCGGCCTGCGCCAAGCGCTCATCTCCGGCGTCCGCGCCGGCACTCTCTCCGCCTCCGCTGCCACCGCAGTGCGCCTCCCGGAGCCTCAGCTTATCGACGCCCTCTCCCTCACCACCGCACACCCCGTCACCGGTACACCGGTGACCGTCGCAGTGCTGTCGGAGGCCCTGGACGGGCGGACCGCGGACGTCGCCAAGCGACTCGACGATGCAGTCGAATGGGTCCTCACCCAGACCGACCTCGTCGCCACCGACCTCAACGCCGTCAGCCTCCCGCACTTCTACGGGCGAGTAGGCACTCTCGTGCGCGGCGTCGTCGACGCCTGGCTGAGCTGCGTCGCCGAGGAACACCCCGCGTATACCCGCACCATGCGCGGCGCGAACCCTCCGGCCTTCCTCGTCGAACGTGCGCGTATCGACGCCGTCGTCGCCCGCGTCGCCGCCAAGCGCGCCTCGCGGAACGCCGCCTCCTAATGTTCGGCCTCTACATCCACGTACCCTTCTGCGCCACCCGCTGCGGTTACTGCGACTTCAACACCTACACGCCCGGCGAACTCGACATGTCGCCCGGCTCCTACCTCGACTCCCTCAGCCGTGAACTAGCGATGACCGTCGTCGATCGCCCCGTCGACACCATCTTCATTGGCGGCGGCACCCCCTCCCTTCTCGGCGCTGACGGCCTGGGGCGAGTCCTCGACACGGTGCGCGACAACTTCACGCTGGCGCCTGACGCCGAAATCACCACCGAATCCAACCCCGAATCCACCTCGCCCGCCTTCTTCGCCGGGCTTCTCGATGCCGGTTTCACCCGCATCTCCCTCGGCATGCAGTCCGCCTCCGCCTCCGTCCTCCGCGTCCTCGACCGCACCCACACCCCCGGCCGTGCCGTCGCCGCCGCCCAGGAAGCCCTCGCCGCAGGTTTCGCCCACGTCAACCTCGACATGATTTACGGCACCCCTACCGAAACCGACGACGACGTCGCCCGCACCCTCGACGCCATCCTCTCCACCGGCGTCGACCACGTCTCCGCCTACTCCCTCATCGTCGAAGACGGCACCGCCATGGCCCGCAAAGTCCGCCGCGGCGAACTCCCCGCCCCCTCCGACGACGTCTTTGCCGACCGCTACGAGATGATCGCCGCCCGCCTCGAAAGCGCCGGCCTCGCCTGGTACGAGGTCTCCAACTGGGCCCTCCCCGGCGGCGAGTGCCGACACAACGAGATCTACTGGCAAGACGGCGACTGGTGGGGTGCCGGCCCCGGAGCCCACTCCCACCTGGGCAACCGCCGCTTCTTCAACGTCAAACACCCCGCCCGCTACGCCGCGATGCTCGCCGAGGGCACTCTGCCCATCGCCGGCTCCGAAACGCTTTCCGACGCCGACCGGCACACCGAAGCCCTCATGCTCGGCCTTCGCCTCCGCGCAGGCGTCCCCCTCGCCTCGATTGCCCCCGCCGGCCAGGCCGTCGTCTCCGGCTTCGTCAAGCGCGGCCTGCTGCGGCTCGTCGGCGATCGGGTGGCGCTTACCGACGCCGGCCGCCTCCTCGCCGATGGCATCATCACCGACATCCTCGTCGCCGAGGAGCGCTAACGCGCCCCGTTGGGGCCCAAAACCCGCACTTCCTAACAACTCTGGGCTTCAACCCCCGCCCGAACCCCCGAAGTTGTTAGCGAACGCCGCTTTCAACGGACGATCTCAGGGACATCCGAGCCGGGGATCGGTAGGGTGGTTCTAGCAATCAAGGGAGGTGAGTGCCAGATGGCTGGTTCAACAGATAGGCGCCGGCAAGAGGTTCTGCAGGCGATCGTGGCTGATTACATCGCCTCCCAGGAGCCGGTGGGGTCAAAGTCCCTGCTTGAGCGGCATAAGTTGAATGTGTCGAGCGCGACGATTCGCAACGATATGGCGGTGCTCGAGGCGGAGGGGCTCATCGCGCAGCAGCATGCGAGCTCGGGGCGGATTCCTACGGAGAAGGGGTATCGGCAGTTTGTTGATCTCATTCACGGGGTGAAGCCGCTCTCGGTACCGGAACGCAGGGCGATTCTCAGCTTCTTGGAAGGTGGGGTCGACCTGGAGGATGTGCTGCGCAGGTCGGTGCAGTTGCTGGCCCAGCTGACGCGGCAGGCTGCGGTGGTGCAGCTGCCGAACCTGCAGGTGTCACGAGTGAAGCACTGCGAGGTGGTGGCGCTGAGCCCCGTCAGGTTGTTGCTGGTGTTGATCACGGACACGGGTCGGGTCGAGCAACGCAACGTGGAGCTCGATGAGGCGGTGGACGCGGATGCCGTGAGGCGTCTGCGGGACGCGCTCAACGGTGCTTTGGAGGCAAAGACGTTGACGGAGGCGTCGTCAAGCTTGGTGCAGTTGGCGGCGGATGCCCCGGAGGATATCCGGCATCCGTTGGTGAAGTCGGCGACGCGGTTGATTGAGACGCTGGTGGAGCAGCCGCGTGACCGGCTGATTCTGGCGGGGACGTCAAACCTGACGCGGCCGGGCCTGCCCAGTGTTATTGAGGCGCTGGAGGAGCAGGTCACGGTGCTGAAGTTGCTGGCGAGCGTGCCGGACCTGGGCAGTGTGCATGTCCTCATCGGGGAAGAGAATGAGGACGAGGACCTGCACGAGGCGTCGATTGTGGCGACGGGGTATGGCTCGGAAGGCCACACGCTGGGCGGATTGGGAGTGGTCGGGCCCACATTCATGGACTACTCGGGAACAATTTCGAAGGTCTCAGCCGTTGCACGGTATGTTAGCCGTGTCCTCGCAGGCGAATAGCGGGCGAATAGCCCTGACAAACATGAAGAGTAAAGGAAGTCTAATTAACCGTGGCTCGTGATTATTACGGAATTCTGGGTGTAGCGAAGTCGGCCTCCGATGCGGAGATCAAGAAGGCTTATCGCAAGTTGGCGCGTGAATACCACCCGGATATCAACCCGTCTGAGGAGGCGGCGGAGAAGTTCCGTGAGGCGTCGGTGGCGCACGAGGTGCTCACTGATCCGGAAAAGCGGCGGATTGTTGATATGGGTGGGGACCCGATGGAGCAGGCCGGGGGGATGCCCGGTGGGGGCGGCGGTTTCGGCGATATCTTCGAGGCCTTTTTCGGCGGCGGCATGGGCGGCGGGTCGCGGGGCCCGCGGAGCCGGGTGCAGCCGGGCAATGATGCGTTGCTGCGGGTGTCGATCACCTTGGAGGAGGCGTTCGCGGGTGTGAAGAAGGACATCACCGTGGACACGGCGGTGGTGTGTGATCACTGTGAGGGGACGGGGTCGGAGTCGAAGTCCAAGCCGGTGACCTGTGGCAATTGCCATGGTCAGGGCGAGGTACAAGAGGTGCAGCGTTCCTTCCTGGGCAACATCATGACGTCGCGGACGTGTCCGGTGTGTAGTGGTTTCGGAGAGATCATCGAGGACCCGTGCACGCGCTGTGGCGGCGATGGTCGGATGAAGAAGCGCCGTGATCTGGTGTGCAACATTCCGGCGGGTATCGCCAATGGGATGCGTATTCGCATGGCCGGTCAGGGCGAGGTCGGGCATGGCGGTGGCCCGGCGGGCGATCTCTATGTCGAGGTGGCCACGCGCCCGCACCCGGTCTTCGAGCGGGAGGGTGATTCGCTGCACGTGGCGGTCGTCGTTCCGGCTATCAACGCGGCCCTGGGCGCTGAGGTGAGCCTCGAGGATCTGCAAGGGGAGAAACTGACCATCAAGATCCCGCAGGGCACCCAGCCGCTGGAGCAGATTCACTTGGCCGGCCAAGGCATGCCGCGCCTGCGCCGAGAGGGCCGTGGTGATCTGATTGCCCAGGTCAACGTGGTGGTGCCGACGGATCTCGACGAGAAGACGCGGAAGCTTTTAGAGCAGGTCCGCGACCATCGCGGGGAATCCACGCACGTGCAGCGCGACGACGAGGACAGCTCGTTCTTCTCACGCCTGCGGGGCAAGTTCCGCCGATGAGCCTACCGGTCTTCGTCCACCCCGGCCCCTTCGCGGGCACGGTCACCCTCGACGGCCCGGAGGGCCGGCATGCGGTTGCGGTCAAGCGGATTGCACCCGGTGAGCGCATCATGCTTATCGACGGCCGCGGTACCCGCGCCGTCGTCACCGTCACCGCCACCACGGGCAAGTCGGAGTTGGTGGGGGTGGTGGACGAAGTGGGCGCGGACAAGCAACCGTCACCTTCGGTGACGATCGTGCAGGCCTTGCCCAAGGCGGAGCGCTCGGAGTTGGCGATCGATTTGGCGACGCAGGCGGGCGCCGATGCGTTCGTGCCGTGGCAGGCACAGCGCTGCGTGGCCAAGTGGGCAGAGAAGAAGCAGCAAAAATGGGAGGCGGCGGCGCTGGCGGCAGCAAAGCAGTCGAGGCGCACGCGGATCCCGGAAATCCACCCGGCGGTGAACACCAAGCAGCTGGCCGAGCTCGTGCGCGGGAAGACCGCCTATGTCCTCCACGAAGAGGCGGCGACACCGTTGCGCGATGTCGATCTCAGTGCCGAGGAGATCTTCCTCATCGTCGGACCCGAGGGCGGGATCGGCGAGGAAGAGTTGGCGCAGTTGAACGAGGCCGGTGTGCGCAGCGTGAAGCTGGGGCCGGAAGTATTGCGGACGGCGAGCGCGGCGATGGTGGCCCTATCTGCCATCGGAGTGCTGACTTCGCGCTGGTAGAGTCCAACGCATGGCCACACAGGTGATCACGAACACGGTGGAGCTTGACTCCGCGTACGCGCAGACGGTGCTGGGCATCAATGATGAAAACCTGCGGGTGCTCAATAACCAGATTGATGCCGACATTTTCGCGCGCGGGCACGTCGTGCGGGTGACAGGCCCCGATCATGAGGTTGCGCGCGCCGTCAAGGTGCTGGACGAGTTGGAGTCCATCGCGCGGCGCGGGCACGTCATCTCGGCTGATGCGGTCAAGCACGCGGTGTCGATTGTCACGGTCGAGGCGCCGCAGTCGGTGGCGGAGGTCCTGGCCAGCGACATTGTGAGTCGACGGGGCAGGACGGTCAGACCGAAGACGTTGGGGCAAAAAACCTACGTCGATGCGATCGACGAGAACACTATTGTTTTCGGCCTCGGGCCTGCGGGCTCCGGCAAGACGTACCTGGCCGTGGCGAAGGCCGTGCAGGCGCTGCAGTCGAAGCAGGTCAGCCGCATCATTCTCACGCGCCCCGCGGTCGAGGCCGGCGAGAAGTTGGGCTTTTTGCCCGGCACTCTCAATGACAAGATCGACCCGTATCTGCGGCCGCTCTACGATGCGCTGCGGGACATGCTCGATCCAGAGATGATCCCCAAGCTCATGGAGGCCGGCGTGATCGAGGTGGCGCCGCTGGCGTACATGCGCGGGCGCACGCTCAACGACGCCTTCGTTATTTTGGACGAGGCGCAGAACACCACCCCGGCGCAGATGAAGATGTTCCTCACCCGCCTGGGCTTCGGCTCGCGGATGGTGGTGACGGGGGACATCACCCAGGTCGATCTGCCGACGGGGCAGAAGTCCGGGCTGCGCTTGGTCCGCCACATCCTGCGTGGTGTGGAGGACATTCACTTTTCGGAGCTGACCAGCCAGGACGTGGTCCGCCACGCGCTGGTGGGCCGCATCGTCGACGCTTATGACACCTATGAGGAGAAGCAGCACTAATGAGCATCGAAGTCTTCAATGAGTCCGGTTATGAGGGCGTCAATGAGGAGATGCTTATCGACGTCGCCTCCTTCGCCCTCGGCGAGATGGACATCCATCCGGATGCCGAAGCATCCCTCCACATCGTCGACCTAGCGACCATTGAGGATCTCCACGTCCGCTGGCTCGATCTCGACGGCCCCACGGACGTGATGACGTTCCCGATGGATGAGCTCACCCCCGGCAGCGGCAGCGTCACTGGCGGACGCCCCGACGCTCCCGAACCCGGTCCGGCGATGCTCGGCGACATCGTGCTGTGCCCCGAGTTCGCGGCGAAGCAGGCGCTGGCCGCCGGTCACGGGCTCGACCACGAGCTGGCGTTGCTCACCGTCCACGGCTGCCTGCACCTGCTGGGCTACGATCACGCCACGGCGCCGGAGGAGCGCGAGATGTTCGCCCTGCAGAATGAGTTGCTGGCCGACTGGTATGACGACGTGAAAAAGCGCGGCGTGACCTACCAGCCGAAGCCGACCGGCCCGCAGGCGTTTCCCTCGGCGGCGGATCGTGAAGCGCTGGATGGGAAGCTCCCGGGGATCCCGGCCATCGGCGAGCCGGCTAAGCCGGCCGAACCCAAGGACGCCTAAATGGATGAGGGTTTAGTCTGGCTGGCTGTACTAACTCTGTTGTCGCTGGCCTTCTCCGGCCTGTTGGGCACGGTCGAATCCGCCGTGAGTTCGATTTCCCGGGCGCGCGTGGAGGGCATGGTCAAAGATGATGTGCGCGGGGCGCGGACGCTGTTGCAGGTGGTCAACCGCCGCGCGGATCACATCAACCTGCTCATTCTGTTAAAGACGCTTCTCGATGTCTCGGCGGCCGTCTTCGCCGCCATACTCGCCCGGGAGTATTTCGAGTCGGACGTCTGGGCAATTTCCATCGCCATCGTCTCCGTCGCGCTGATCAGTTATGCCGTGGTGGGCGTGTTCGGCCGGACGATGGGCCGCAAGAACCCTTATTCGGTGTCCTTGCGTTCGGCGATGGTGCTGCAGGCGATGGCAATAGTGCTCGGCCCGGTGTCCAAACTGCTCATCTGGGTGGGCAACCTCATCGCCCCGGGCAACGGCTTCCGCGATGGCCCGTATGCGACAGAGGTCGAGCTGCGGGAGATGGTCGACATCGCCCAGGAGCACGGCATCGTCGAGGTGGCGGAGCGGCGGATGATCCAGTCGGTCTTCGACCTGGCCTCCACGACGGCGCGTCAGGTGATGTCGCCGCGCCCGGAGATGGTGTGGATCGAGTCCGAAAAGCACGCCGGACAGGCCACGACCCTGTGCGTGCGTTCGGGTTACTCGCGCATCCCGGTGATCGGGGAGAACCTCGACGATATCGTCGGGATCGTCTACCTCAAGGATTTGGTGCGGCGGACGTACCACTTGACGGATGGCGGGGCGTCGGTAAGCGTGACGGACGTGATGCGCCCGGCCACGTTGGTGCCGGACTCGAAGAACCTGGACGAGCTGCTGCATGAAATGCAGCGCGACCACATTCACATGGCGGTGTTGGTGGATGAGTATGGCGGCATCGCGGGGCTGATTACCCTCGAGGACATCCTGGAGGAAATCGTGGGTGAGATCACCGATGAGTATGACACCCGCGAGGTCGCGCCGATTGAGCCGATTGGCCGGGGGCGCTATCGCGTGGTGTCGCGGCTGACGCTGGAGGACCTGGCGGAGCGGATTGGGGACGACTGGGACGTCGACATTGAATTCAGCGAGGAGATTAGTGAGCAGGTAGACACCGTCGCCGGTCTCCTGGCGTATGAGTTGGGGCGCGTTCCGCTGCCCGACTCGGTCGTGGAAACCTCTGGCCTGCGGCTGACCGCCGAGGGCGGGCGTGACCGCCGCGGGCGGGTGCGGGTGGGCTCCGTGGTGGTTGATGTGCTGGAGGAACCGGCAGGTGTGGCTGACGGGGACGTCGATAAGTAGTTGGACCGTAGAACGTGGAAGAATTGGGCGGGTGAATATCCTCTCCATTCAGTCCCACGTCGCCTACGGGCACGTCGGTAATTCCGCATCCGTGTTCCCGCTGCAGCGCCTCGGCCACGAGGTGTGGCCGGTGTCCACCGTCAACTTCTCCAACCACACCGGTTACGGCGCGTGGCGCGGGCCGATGATCCCGGCTGCCGACGTCGCCGACGTCATCGCCGGCATTGAGGATCGGGGAGTGTTCGAGCGTTGCGACGCCGTCCTTTCCGGCTACCAGGGTGGCTCCGACATTGCGGATGTCATCATCGAAGCCGTAGCCAAGGTCAAGGCAGCCAACCCCGATGCGCTCTATGCCTGCGACCCGGTCATGGGCAACGCCAAGTCCGGGTGCCACGTCTCGGACCTCATCCCGCCGCTGCTGCGCGACCGCGTCGTGCCGGTTGCCGACATCATCACCCCCAACCAGTTCGAGCTGGGCTACCTCACCGGCCTCGAAGTTGGGGATCTGGAGTCCACGCTGGCGGCCGTCGACGCGGCGCGCGACATGGGCCCGTCGACCGTGCTGGTCACCTCCGTCGAGCGCCCCGACCGCCCGGAAGGCACCATCGAGATGCTCGCCGTCAACGACGAGGGCGCCTGGATCGTGCAGACCCCCTACCTGCCGTTTAAGCGCAACGGCTCCGGCGATGTCACCGCCGCGCTGTTCACCGGGCACTACGTGGCCAGCCGCAACGCCGCCGATGCTTTGGCCAAGACGGCCTCGAGCGTCTTCGATCTGGTGGAGAAAACCTACGAGGCTGATTCCCGCGAACTCCTGCTCATTGATGCGCAGGAGGCCTACGCCCACCCGCGGATGCAGTTCGAGGTCACGCAGGTCCGCTAACCTGTAGTTAAACCTCGGACCTAGGAGTCACTCATCAGCAGTTTCATCGATACCCCGGACGGCTTCCGCTCCGGCTTCGTCAGCTTCGTCGGCCGGCCCAATACGGGCAAGTCGACCCTCACCAATGCGTTGGTGGGGGAGAAGATCGCGATCACCGCGGATCAGCCGGAAACCACCCGCCATCCCATCCGCGGGTTGGTGCATCGCGAGGATGCGCAGATCATCGTCGTTGACACGCCCGGCCTGCACCGTCCGCGCACGCTGCTGGGCGAGCGTCTCAACGAGGTTGTCAAAGAAACCTACGCTGACGTCGATCTCATCGGCCTCACCATCCCCGCCGATGAGAAGATCGGCCCCGGTGACCGTTGGATCTTGGACAACGTCCGGAAGGTGGCACCCAATACGCCGATCGTGGGCATCGTGACCAAGATCGACAAGGTATCCAAGGACCAGGTTGGGGCCCAGCTCATGGCGCTGCACGAGCTGCTCGGCGGCGACAGTGAGGTCGTGCCCGTCTCCGCGGAGGATGGCACGCAGGTGGATGTCCTCGCCGAGGTCATCGCCAGCCTCCTCCCGGAGGGGCCGAAGCTCTACCCGGATGATCACCTCACCGATGAGGGCCAGGAAATGCGGATCGCCGAGCTCATCCGCGAGGCCGCGCTGGACGGCCTCAAAGATGAACTGCCGCACTCGGTGGCCGTCGAGGTCGATGAAATTCTGCCCAACGAGGAACGCCCGGATGTCCTGGACATCCACGCGATCCTGTACCTCGAGCGGGAGGGCCAAAAAGACATCATCAAGGGCAAGAATGGGCGTCGCTTCGGCCGGATCATTCACAACTCCCGCCAGGGCATCATCAAACTGCTCGGCCAGAATGTCTACCTGGACCTGCGCATCAAGGTGCTGAAGAACTGGCAGTCCGATCCCAAGTCCTTGGGTCGGCTTGGGTTCTAGGCGCTCCTAGCTGTGGGGTTGAGCTCATGAGGCGTGAGTCTTACCGCGACCGGGCACTGGTCATCCGGACCTATGATTTCGGCGAGGCCGACCGCATCATCGTGCTGCTCACCCGCCACCACGGCATCGTTCGCGGTGTGGCCAAGGGGGTGAGGCGGTCGAAGTCGCGCTTCGGTTCCCGGCTGCAACCCTTCGTGGACAACAGCGTCACGCTCTACCCCGGGCGCAACCTCGCCACGATCACCGAGGCCGACACGGTGGCGTTCTACGGGTCCGGCATCATCGACGAGTACCCGCGCTACACAGCCGCCTGCGCCGCCCTGGAATCAGCAGAGCGGCTCGCGGTGCTCGATGGCGACGATGATCCTTGGTTGTTTGATCACCTCACCGAGACCCTTGCCCGCATGCAGGAGACGGAGCACCCGTCGATGGTGCTGGATTCCTTCCTTCTCCAGGCGATGGCGCACGCCGGGTGGGCCCCCAGCCTGTTCGACTGCGCCCAGTGCGGCAGCCCTGGGCCGCACCACGCCTTCCACCCGGCCGTCGGTGGGGCGGCGTGCGTCACCTGCCGCCCCCCAGGCTCGGCGGAGGTCGCGGAGGAAGCCCTGCACCTCATGTGGTTGCTGGCGCATTCGCACTGGCCCGCCGCCCTGGAGCGGGCCCAGCCAGAGCTTATCGACGCCGCGCACCGCCTCACCCGCGCCCACCTCCAGTGGCACCTGGAACAAAAGGTCACCAGCTTGACGGTGATGGATCAGGTCTAGCCGGGGTAGTGGCAGAATGGAACAGGTGACTGAGTCAATGCCACCTGTGCCCGCCATCCCCGCCGAACGTCTGCCGCGTCATATTGCCTTGGTGATGGACGGCAATGGCCGTTGGGCGCAGGAGCGCGGCCTCAAACGCACCGAGGGGCACAAACGCGGCGAGGCCGTCCTCATGGATGTCGTCGATGCCTGCCTGGAGTTGGGCGTGCCGTACCTCTCCGCCTACGCCTTCTCCACTGAGAACTGGCGCCGCTCGGCCGAGGAAGTCCGCTTCCTCATGGGCTTCAACCGCGATGTGCTGCGCCGCCAGCGCGACGAATTGGATGCCAAGGGGGTGCGGGTGCGCTGGGTGGGCCGCCGACCGCGCCTCTGGCGCTCCGTCATCCGCGAATTCGAAATCGCCGAGGAACAAACTAAAGTCAACGACCGCCTCACCCTGGCCATGTGCGTCAACTACGGTGGCCGAGCCGAGATTATCGACGCCGCCCGGGACATCGCCCGCGCCGCCGCAGCGGGCCAGCTGCGTCCCGAGGACATCACCGAAAAGAACTTCTCCCAGTGGCTGGATGAGCCGGACATGCCGGACGTCGATCTTTTCCTTCGGCCCTCCGGCGAGAAGCGCACGTCCAACTTCCTGCCGTGGCAATCGGCGTATGCCGAGTTGGTGTTCCAGGAGAAGCTCTTCCCCGACTTCACGCCGGAGGATTTGTACGCGGCAGTAGTAGAGTATGCATCTCGTGACCGACGCTTCGGCGGCACGAAGTAGAACTGGGAGGCAGGCACATGGAATCCCACGTCGATGAGCCGACGAAAGCGCAGATTGCTCGGTGGCGTCGCTACCTGGCCAATGAACGCGCCGAAGCGGCCGTCTACCGGGAGCTCGCTCGCCGCAAGACGGGGGAGGAACGGGACATCCTTCTCGCATTGGCCGATTCGGAAGCCCGCCATGAGGAGTACTGGCGGTCCAAACTTGGCAACTACGTGGGCTTTCCCCGCCAGCCTGACCTGCAGACTCGCTTCATGGGAGTACTGGCTAAGCGTTTCGGGTCAGTGTTTACCCTCGCGCTCATGCAGACCGCCGAGTCGCGGAACCCCTACCTCAAGGACGAGGATGCCTCCCCGCAGATTGCCGCCGACGAGCGCATCCACGCCGAGGTGGTCCGGGGCTTAGCCACGCGCGGCCGTGAAAAGATGTCCGGTGGCTTCCGTGCGGCCGTCTTCGGTGCCAACGACGGCCTGGTGTCCAACCTTGCCCTCGTCGTCGGTGTCATGGGCTCCGGCGTGAGCTCCAACATGATTTTGCTGACCGGCTTGTCTGGTCTGCTCGCCGGAGCGCTATCCATGGCGGCGGGCGAGTGGGTGTCGGTGAAATCTCAGGGGGAGTTGTTGGAGGCATCCACTCCGCACCCCAAGGCGCACACGCTGCTGCCTCAACTTGACGTCAACGCCAACGAACTCAAGCTGGTCTACCGTGCCCGCGGCCTCAGCGAGTACGAGGCTCAAGCCAAGGCCAACTCGGAGTTCGCCCGCATGGCCCTGGAGCAGGCCATTGGCCTCGATAGGGAAGACCACCCAGAGGGTGTTGAGCAGCCGGCTCGCCCGGAAGAGGTGGTGGGGTCGGCCTGGACGGCGGCGGCGTCGAGTTTCCTCTTCTTCGCCACCGGAGCATTCATTCCCATTATCCCGTTCCTCTTTGGTGCGTCTCCCGTGACCGGGGCCCTTATCGCCGTCGTGCTGGTTTCCGGCGCGCTGATGATCACCGGCGGAGTCGTGGGAGTGCTATCAGGCAAGGCCCCGCTGTCTCGGGCCCTGCGCCAATTGGCCATCGGCCTCGGGGCGGCGGGAGTGACCTACCTTCTGGGCCTAGCTTTTGGAACGGTGCTGAGCTAGCCAGCGGCCTTGAGCTGGCACTCTGTACAGGTGCCGTAAATCTCGGCGTCGTGTCCGGAGAGAGAATAGCCGTGTTCCTCGGCGACGCGCTTGGCCCACGTCTCCACGGGCCCGCCGTCAATCTCCTCGGTGCGCCCGCACTGGGTGCACACCAGGTGATGGTGGTGGGATTCGTTGACGCACTGCCGGTAGAGGGTTTCCCCGTTGCTCATGTGGAGCACGTCGACGGCATTGATGTCGGCCAGGGACTGCAAGGTGCGATAAACGGTGGTGAGCCCCACTTTGAGATCGCGGGAATCCAGCTCTCGGTAGATTTCTTTGGCAGAGGCGAAGGTATCGATCTCGGAAAGAACCTGCACCACCGCGGTGCGTTGGCGAGTATTGCGGGCACCCAACTTCGGGGTAGCGGTCGGCAGGGGAGTCATGAGCAAGTGCTTTCTTTGGAAGGTGATCGTTCGATCATCCTATTATCCATACTTACGCAAGCTCTTGTTCTGATTAGGAGAAACTCTGCGGAGTGGGAGGCACCGGTGCCGGGTCGGGAATGGGATCGAGCGTTGGTTCCCCGGGCAAGGCGGCGGCGGGAGCGTGGGCGATCTGGCCAGTACCCGCATCCCCTTCGGGTTCGGTCCCGCGGTGGATATTGATGACCTGCCCGGCAGCAACCTCAGTCGGGGCCTCGTTGTGAAGCTCAATGGCCGCCATGATGAGGTCGTCGGCCCCGGGAGCCGCGAGGCGGTAAATGACTTCCCGTCCACGTCGCTCCGAGTTGACGATGCCGGAGCGTTTCAGCACGCGCAGGTGCTGGCTGATCAATGGTTGGGACTTACCCAGCCCGGCGACGAGTTCGTGGACGAAGTGTTCGCGCTCTGACAACCGCTGGATGATCTGCAGGCGCAAGCGTGAATCAAGAGCTCCGATGACGAGCTCGGCAGCAGCGAGATCACTGTCCGAGAGAGGATTCATGGCTACCACACCTAACTCTTCACGCAGGCTCAAGGCAGAAGGATGACGATCCGCTGAAGCCTTCATATTGGTACTCGGACAGTAGTCCTGCCCACATTGATGACAATTCACAGTATAGAAAATAAATGCTTAACTCTAGACATTTCACCCCCGTCTGGTTTCTTGCGCTTAAGTGAACAGCACAGCTCGCCCCGATACGGACTCGTAAACGCCGGGGGCGCTACACTCGGTGTACTGCAATCGACTTTGATCCCCTACCAGAGGAGTCTGAAACCGCATGGCGTCCGTCATCGATACCGTCGTTAACCTGTGCAAGCGCCGCGGCCTTGTGTATCAGGCCGGTGAA
The DNA here is from genome assembly GCF_030408455.1 of Corynebacterium atrinae. Lineage (NCBI taxonomy): Bacteria > Bacillati > Actinomycetota > Actinomycetes > Mycobacteriales > Corynebacteriaceae > Corynebacterium > Corynebacterium atrinae. The sequence goes on along the minus strand of NZ_CP046977.1, from coordinate 1,897,909 downwards.
ATCTACGGCGGTTCCCGATCCGCATGGGACTACGGTCCGTTGGGCGTGGAGCTCAAAGAAAACATCAAGCGCCAGTGGTGGCGCCACATGGTCACCTCTCGAGCTGATGTCGTCGGCGTGGACACCTCCATCATCCAGCCCCGCCAGGTGTGGGTCAGCTCCGGCCACGTGGAGGTCTTCACCGACCCGCTGGTGGAGTCCCTGCACACGCACAAGCGATACCGCGCAGATCACCTGCTCGAGGCCTACGAGGAGAAGCACGGCCACCCGCCGGCAAATGGCCTCGCAGACATCAATGACCCGGAGACCGGGCAGCCCGGCAACTGGACCGAACCACGTGCCTTCTCTGGCCTGCTTAAGACCTTCCTCGGCCCGGTCGATGATGAAGAGGGCCTGCACTACCTGCGCCCGGAGACCGCCCAGGGCATCTTCGTTAACTTCAAAAACGTCATGACCTCGGCGCGGATGAAGCCCCCGTTTGGCATCGCCAACATCGGCAAGTCTTTCCGCAATGAGATCACCCCGGGCAACTTCATCTTCCGCACCCGCGAATTCGAGCAGATGGAGATGGAGTTCTTCGTCAAGCCGGGCGAGGACGAAGAATGGCACCAGACTTGGATCGACGATCGTTACCAGTGGTACATCGACCTTGGAATTCGTCCCGAGAACCTGCGCCTGTACGAACACCCGCAGGAAAAGCTCTCGCACTATTCCAAGCGCACGGTCGACGTCGAGTACGCCTACAATTTCGCTGGCTCCAAGTGGGGCGAGCTGGAAGGTGTGGCCAACCGCACTGACTACGATCTCCGCGTCCACTCCGAGGGCTCCGGCGAGGACCTGTCCTACTTCGATCAGGAGACCAACGAGCGTTGGATCCCTTACGTCATCGAGCCGGCGGCCGGCCTTGGCCGGGCCATGATGGCTTTCCTGTGTGACGCATACCATGAGGATGAAGCTCCGAACAGCAAGGGCGGCGTCGATAAGCGAGTTGTGCTGAAGCTGGATTATCGCCTCGCCCCGGTGAAGGTGGCGGTGCTGCCGCTGTCGAAGAAGGAGCCGCTGACCGAGCAGGCGCAGGCCGTGGCCGCGCAGCTGCGCGGACTGTGGAACGTGGACTACGACACGTCCGGTGCAATCGGTCGCCGCTACCGCCGTCAAGATGAGATCGGCACGCCGTTCTGCGTCACCGTCGACTTTGACACGTTGGAGGACCAGGCGGTGACCGTTCGCGAGCGTGACACCATGGCTCAGGAGCGCGTGAAGCTGGATGACCTGCAGAATTACCTGGCAACTCGCCTGGCGGGATGCTAGCAATGCATTACACCAGTTGGGATCGCAGTGAGACCGACGCCCCCGTCCTCCTCGTCGAGGACGGACCGCAGGAGCTCGGCCGCTTCACCGCCGAGACTGCTGCCGTCAACGGCTCCACGTGGAAGCTGGACTTCGATAAGAATGCGGGGGCTACCGCCACGCTTCTCGACGGCCGCGTCTTCCGCGCCGTCGGCAACTTCCGCAAGGACAAAACCATCGAGGTCGTCCTGGGGGACAGGCAGTTCACTTTTGTCAATGAGAATAGTAACAACTGGATCGTTGACGATGCCGCCTCTGAGAAAGTGGCGCAGTTTTCCGGCGCCAACCACGGCGTGCGCAAGGCCATCCTCGAGTTCGAGGGTGAGGCGGCCCTGCCGGTCGAAGAAGTCGCCGCCTTGTCCTGGTTCGCGCGGCTGATCCTGGAAAGCCGGTTATCCAAATCCTCCACGGCGGTGATCGGCACCCTGGCGATCATGACCGTCGTTGCGATCCTGGCGTTCATTTTCTAAGGCTGCGGCATGGCGGACACGGCGGGGTTCTTCGGATCGGCCCCCGAGGGGCTATGGGAGTGGATTGGCAACGAGCTGATCGACCCGGAGGGAGACACCATCGCCCGCGTCCGCTCCGATGTCCTCTACTGCGATTCCGAGCGCCTCCTCGTCGAGTCCGTACCGGGCCCCCGTAAATTCCGGGCCCGCGCCACCACCGGCGACGGCCGCGTGTTCACCCTCGCCCAAGCCGGCTTCACCGTCGGCGTCCTCCATGCGCTCTGCGACGGCCGAGCCTACGAACTCCGTCGCACCAGCATCTGGCGCAAAGAACGCTACATCGTCGGTGAGCAGGGCGTTGTTGCCTACGTCAGCCCGCTGATTAGCGGAAAGGTCCAGTTCCGACCCGGACCCGTCTACGCCTCACTGCCCACCGTCGACGCGGTGTTCCTCAGCTGGGGATGCGTCCTGGTGGATTCCCCGGTCCGCCGACCGCGGGTGTAGGTTCCATCTGGTGCCGTCAGTGGTGGTCGGACTAGAAAGACCCGCCGCGGAAGCCGCCGCCTCCACCGCCACCGAAGCCTCCGCCGCCAAAGCCGCCACCGAAGCCGCCACCAAATCCTCCGCCGCGGCCACCGCCGGAAAGAATCTCGTTGATCACCATGCCGGTGACGATGCCGCCCATGTTGGAGCCTCCACCGCGGTTGGAGTACTGGCGGCGCTGGTAGTCATCGACGTCGGATTGGGCCTGCTTAGAAGCGTGTTGCGCCGCGGCGGTTGATTGGCGGGCTGCTTCAATGGCGCCACGAGTGTTGGTTGTGCGCTGCTGAATCGCCTGGGCTTGAAGGCGTTTGGCGTCCGCGAGGTACGTGCGGGCCTGGGCTTTGACCACGCGGCCGCGGGAGGCGATGAGGTCCTCCGCGCCTTGGATAGTGGCGGCTGCGGAGTTGAGCTGCTTGGCCAGGATCTGGAGCTGACGTTCCTGGTTGGCGGTGGTTTCGCGGACGGTATCCAATTGCTCGTCGAGTTCAGCGTCGATGGCAGTCAGGGCAGTGTAGGTACCCAGCGGATCGGAGGCCGCGGTCGTACGGGCCTGGTCGAGGGCGGCGATGGCTCGGCCGACGACGCTATCAAGTTTGTTCCAATCGGCGGGTGCACCCTGGGAGGTGCCGCGGCGCTTGAGATCGCCCGCCTCCCCGATTTCCTGCTCGACTTCCTCAATGAGGGCGCCGACGTTGGCGCGGGCGGTGTTGATGTTCTCATCGGCGTGTTCGATGCCATTGAGCAGACGATCGGCAACCTCGATTGCGTGCTCGGAGTGGCGGATGGCCTCGACCAACCCTCCCTGCTCGCCGGCTGGCTTGGCTTCCAGGTCTCGGGCGGAGCCCAAGGCTCCCTCGGCTTCGTCGAGGGAGGCGGAGGCCATCTCGAGATTGTCGTTGACGCTGGCCAGCACCTCAGGGGTGTATCGTTCGCGCAGCTGAGCCATGGTGTCGGTAGCCAGCGGGAGGCGAGCGCGGAGGTCGATGGTGCGCTGCGTGAGCTCGCCAATTTTGACGTCGGCGGTGGCCAAGAGGTTACGCATCTCGGCGAAGGCGTCAGCTTCGGCGTCGAGCGCGCGATCGGCCTGTCCGCAGGAGGAGATGATGTCTACGAGCATCGCGCGCCGCTCGGCAGGAGTCTCCGGGATGGAATCATTGAGTCGTTGCTGCAGGGCAAAAGCTTTCTGCATCGTCGTCGTCGAGTGGTTCATAGCGCGGGTAAAGGAACGGGTGCGCTCGGGCCCGAACTCGGAAATAGCCAGGTCAAGTTCCTCGCGGCCGCGACGGATCGATTCGTCGGTGGAGACAAGTTCTTCCTGCGCGCGGTGCTCGAGGGTTTCCATCGGCAGCTCGAGCATGCGGCGAGTATCGGAGGGGTCGATGGTGCGGGAATCCTCCAGCACGGCCGCATCGGTAGCCTTCCGCTTGCGGCGGGTATACGCCCAAACGCCTCCGCCGGCAGCGACGGCAGCTCCCGCTCCACCGGCGAGCCACGCAGCGGATTCGCCGGACATCTCGCCCGAGGAGGATGCGCCGCCGATGGCTGCCGCGGCGGCCTCATACCAATTGCTGTTCACCAGCTCGGGGTAAGCGGCTTGGTAAACGTCATCGAGCTCAGCCTCCGTCCATTGGGAGCCGCCGTTGATACCGAATTGCCGGGTCTCGGTGGCGATGGCCAACACACCAGTGTTTCCGCCACCATTGGCCTCGACGGCAGCCTTGGTCCACTCTTCGGGAGACATGTCACCGAAGCTAGGTAGGTACACGACGAAGATGGTCTTTTTTCCGTCGATCTTGTACTGCTGGATCTTCGATTCCAGGTCCGCGCTCTGCGAGGCATCCAGCACCCCTGACACGTCCGTCACCGGTGCCGACAGATGTCCTGGTGCGAGCGTATCCGCGGCCACTGCTTGCGCCAGCACCGTCGTCGGACTCAACGCCAGCGCGAGAGGAGCGCCACCTAAAAATGCAGCGGCAGAAATGGCTGCGGCGGCGGCCAGGATCTTCGGGCGAGGCATCGAGGGTTTCATGCGCACCAGACTACCGCCCATCCTGGCAGACTGTCCGATGTGAAAGCTCTTTATTTCCTGGCAGTTGCGGCAGCGGCGGGTCCCGCGCGCATCCTCGTTCATGCTTATCGACGCCGCCGTTTCCCCCTCCCGCACGCCCGCTCCGCGGTCGTGCTCGGTACGGCCCAATATGATGGTCGTCCCTCAAGGCAATTCGCTGCCCGCCTCGACCACGCCGTCCTGCTGTGGGAGGCCGGCCAGGTTGAGCATTTCTATCCCGTCGGCGGGAATCTCCCCGGCGATCGCTTTACTGAAGCCGAGGTCGGGCGTTCGTACCTGATTGATCACGGCGTGCCCGCCGAGCGGGTGAGCGCGGTGGGGCGGGGCAATGACACCCGGGGGTCGTTTTGCGCATTGCTTGACGTATGCCCCGATATCGGCCCGACCTTGGTAGTCACCGATCCCCACCACAGCCTGCGGGCGGAGAGGATTGCCCGGGAGCTGGGCATCGATGCTTATGCTTCGCCGACGCAGACGAGCCCGTCGCGCTTTCCGCGTCCGTCGTGGTGGTTAACTCTCTCGCATGAGCTGGGAGGATTGGCCGTCGTCGATGCCTCCCTCCTCGTCGGACGCGACAAGGCAGAGGAACTGGAAGGTGCGCTTCGGCGGATTCAGTCTGCCCTGCGCCCCTCACGGAAGGCCCGTCACGATCAACTCGATGCCGAGAAGGCGGCGGGGGAGAATCCTTGCTGAGGTCCGCGGCAAATAAGCTGGTTGCACGAGATTTAAAGGAGACTGATGTACCTCTATAATGCCGCCGACACCGCCCGCCGGTTCGCCGAGGCCCCCAAGGGCAGCGATTTAGCGAACGGCACTCCGGACCACCGCGGTGCCTTTGGGCGCGACCGGGCCCGGGTGCTGCATTCTGCGGCCCTGCGTCGGCTAGCCGATAAAACCCAGGTCGTCGGCCCCCGCGACGGGGACACCCCGCGCACCCGCTTGACGCATTCGCTGGAGGTCGCGCAAATTTCCCGCGGGATTGGCACCGGTCTCGGTTTGGATCCCGATCTCTGTGAAATGGCCGGGCTCACCCACGACATTGGACACCCGCCGTACGGTCACAACGGCGAGGTCGCACTCAACGAGGTCGCCGGCGATTGCGGCGGCTTCGAGGGAAATGCCCAGACCCTGCGCATCCTCACTCGCCTCGAGCCGAAAATCGTCTCCCCCTCCGGCGAAAGTTTTGGTCTCAACCTCACTCGAGCCGCCCTCGATGCAGCTTGTAAGTATCCGCGCACCCGCACCAACTCCGACGGCAGCATCAACCGCAAATACGGCTGCTACGACGAGGACGCCGAGATCCTCGCTTGGCTGCGCGAAGGCCACACCGACGAGCGTCCTGCGATGGAAGCCCAGGCCATGGACTGGTCAGACGATATCGCCTATTCCGTTCACGACGTCGAAGACGGCATCGTCTCCGGCCGCATCAACCTCCACGTCCTCTGGGATCTCGTCGAGCTCGCCGCCCTCGCGGAAAAGGGTGCCCGCGCCTTCGGCGGCACCCCCGAAGAGCTTCTCGACGCCGCCGATTCCCTCCGCCAGCTCTCCGTCGTCGCTTCGGCCGCCGACTTCGACGAAACCCTGCGCGGCTACGCAGGCCTAAAAAAGATGACCTCGGAGCTGGTGGGACGCTATGTCGGGGCGACGGTGCAGGCAACACTAGAGGGGGCGTCGATAGGCGGAACGACTCTCGGCCGCTACCACGGTGAACTGATTGTGCCACCCCAAGCCCTCGCCGAAGTGACACTGCTGAAGACCATCGCCGTGCTCTACGTCATGGACAAACCCGCGCACCTGGCCCGCCAGGACCGCCAACGCGAGCGCATCTATCGTGTCTTCGACTACCTCACTGCCGGTGCCCCTGGATCTCTCGACCCCATGTTCCGCCAATGGTGGGAAGAAGCCGAAACCGATGCCGCTCGCCAACGAGTCGTCATCGACCAGATTGCCTCCATGACCGAATCGCGGCTGGAACGGATGGCAAAGCGATCGGCTGATCTGGCTGCGTTTATGGATTAAAAGCTCCATTTGACTGAGCGCTCTAGGTTTCACGAATGATGCCGCGCACCTTTTGAATTGATTCTAAAACAATTCACCGCGTGGTGCGGTAGTATCTGCGGAATTGCCAGTATCGATGAGGGGATGAGCACGGCCAGCCGGCGGCAACCCCGTTTTCTTAGTGGAGACCCGAATGGATAGTCGTACCGATGTGCCGTCGGATCAGGATCTGACAACTGTTAGCCTCCGGAGCCACATAGAGCGTTGGATAAAGAACCACGTGGCAGCCACAAAAGTACTAGTTGCTGCCGCAATCGTGGTGACGGTTCTAGCAGTCAGTGCGATTATTCCGAGCTTTCGTCCCAACGCACCTGAAGTAGCTTCTCCTGAGGTAGCCGCACCCATCCAGCTAGAGCCTGCCGATCCAAACCTTGACACAGACGGTGACGGTATCCCCGATGTTGTGGAGGAAGAGGGGTGGACGACACTTGCCGGTTACACCTATGTCACCGATCCTAAAAATCCCGACACCGATGGAGATAGTCTGACCGACGGCGTCGAGGCTGGTCAGCGTGCTGAGAATCTTGCAGAAACGTCGCTTTACACTGGTGTCTCCGACCCTTTGAAAGCTGACTCAGACGACGACGGCCTTAATGACAAAGTAGAGGTCCTCGGATGGTCAACACAACGGGGAGAAACGTTCATCACCAACCCGATTAATCCGGATACCGACGACGACGGCCTTTCTGATGGAGACGAAGCCGGCGAAGTAGGCGACGACCAGGCGGATGAAACAGTCTATGCCGGATTCTCGATCCCTACTCTCGGCGACACTGATAGTGATGGGGTAGGGGATGCGGAGGAAGCCAACTCGGGAACCGATCCTCATTCCCAAGACACCGATGGAGATGGTCTTTCTGATTTCTTAGAGCTCAACCTGGTTGGTTCTGATCCCACCAATGAAGACACCGATGGCGATGGATTCACCGACAAGTACGAAGAAGAAAACCGCCACTCCGATGGTTTAGATCCACTATTTGAAGATGTGAAAGTCCCGCGGTGGGACTACGCCACGGACTTCGCCAAGGGTGCGTTTGCGGGCGATGCCATGCCGGTGGACTCTATCGCCTGGCTTGCCGGAAACCTGGCAGTCGGTGGGGCGAGCTTTCTTCCGGTGGTCGGTTGGATTATTGGCGGGATGTCGGACATTCGTGATGCGGTTGTCGCAGCGATCAACAAAGACTGGGTCGGCCTTGGGGTTAATGTTGTCGGAATCGTCCCGATAGTCGGTGACGTTACCGCGATCTCGAGAAAAGTAGAGAAGTTTCTTTCGACTAGCCCCCACTTAGCTCCGCAGGTTGCGCGCATTGTCTCACAGCTCAATCATGTTCCAGACCCCGATCGGATCAGGGTTGTGAAATCCATTTCGCCTGACAGCTGGGATTCGCTGAAGAAGGCAGGGGCTGATGATGAGAGCTTGTATCGCCTAGCCACGAGTGGCCGCATGAATCTCGACCGATTGGAGAATCTGCTGGATCGACCTGGTCATGTATCAGGCAGATCCGTTCAGTTTATGTCTGACGGTAAAGCAGGAGAAGACTTTTTAGAAAGAAATCGAAGTAGGTTCTTCGCTAAGGCGGAAACTCAATTCTCTGAATCAACCAAAGGGTGCGTTACCGTTTGTAATCCTCAAATCAGGAGATTTGATGTCGTAGCTAGAGGAATTGCACATGAGGCAAAAGTAGGGTCTAAGATCCTTGACTCTGCTACCAGGAGGCAGATCGAATCAGACGCGTATCTGATCTCAACCGGAAAGATCAAAGGCGCCCACTGGCATTTCTATCCCAGTGCCCACACGAGCCAATTAGGTGCTAGTGATCCCTTGCTCGACCTCCTCGAGGAGAAGGGAATCCGATACACCATCTACCTTCCGAAAACTCAATGACGCAACATCCTGCACGGACGCTGCTAGTTCTCTGCGTCCGGGATCTCGCAGAATGATCCGTAATGGTCGTCGCTGTAGTACCAGACATCCGGGTCTGACTTCGAGCCTCCGCCGACGACGATGCGGCGTTCGCCCCGGTGCCGCAGGCCAGGGGTGTCTACGGTGAAGCTGCGGTAGTAGGAGCTGCGTTCGTCGGGAAGCACGCCTTCGTAATTGCCGAAGTGACCGCCGTCCTCGCCGGGATACTCGTAGGGCCCGCCGGCGAGGATGTCATCGATGACGGGCGGGGCCTGGTCCGGGAGGCTGTCCACCGGACAGGTGGAGAGCCCGCTGGTGCTGGCGGGGGCGTCGATACGCTGGGGTGATGTGGTGAGATCGACGCCGAACCAGGCGGCGCCGACGGCGAGCACGATGGCGCCTGCGACGGCGAGGGTGGAGTTCTTCTTCACGGGTCGATCCTAACGAAGGCACTAGTTTGACCTGCGCGGTACCCTGTTCGTTATGGCTAAGGGACGCATTCCGGAGAGTGATATTCAGGCGATCCGTGAGCGCGCTGCGATCGAGGAGATTGTTGGCGAGTACGTCCAGCTCAAGCCCGGTGGTGCCGATTCCCTGAAGGGTTTGAGTCCGTTCAAGGACGAGAAGACGCCGTCCTTCCACGTGCGGCCTAACCGTGGCTATTTTCACTGCTTTTCCACTGGTAAGGGCGGTGATGTGTTCACGTTCCTCATGGAGATGGAGCACATTTCCTTTCCCGAGGCGGTGGAGCAGGTCGCCCAGGAAATCGGGTACACCATTAACTACCAAGGGGGTACGACGGGGGCGCGTCGTGAGGAGCCGGGTACCCGTAAGCGGCTCATTGATGCCAACCGCGCAGCCCATCAGTTCTACCGCGAGCAGTTGGAAACCCCGGGGGCGCAGAAGGCGCGCGAGTTTCTGCTCGATCGCGGGTTCTCGCAGGAGCACATTTACGCCTTCGAATGCGGCTATGCCCCCGAAGGCTGGGACACGTTAACCAAGCACCTGCTGCGCAAGGGCTTCGAGTTCAAGGAACTGGAAGCGGCGGGCCTGTCTAAGATGGGCCAGCGCGGGCCGATCGACCGTTTCCATCGGCGCCTGCTGTGGCCGATCAAGGACCTCTCGGGCAACGTCATCGGCTTTGGGGCTCGCAAGCTTTTTGATGATGACAACATGGGCAAGTACATGAACACCTCGGACACGATGCTCTATCACAAGTCCAAGGTGCTCTTCGGCCTGGACGTGGCAAAAAAGCACATCGCGGCGGGGCACCAGGCGGTAGTGGTCGAGGGATACACCGACGTCATGGCCATGCACGCCGCTGGCGTCACCACTGCCGTCGCCGCGTGTGGCACTGCCTTCGGCGAGGAGCACCTGCAGATCCTGCGGCGCCTCATGCTTGACGATAACTACTTCCGCGGCGAGCTCATCTACACCTTCGACGGCGATGAGGCCGGCCAGAAGGCGGCCATGCGTGCCTTCGAGGGGGACCAGAAGTTCACCGGCCAGTCCTTCGTGGCGGTTGCCCCCGACGGTATGGACCCCTGTGACCTGCGCCTGGAGAAGGGCGAGGCCGCCGTCCGCGATCTCGTCGCCGACCGCATCCCCATGTTCCAATTCGTCGTCGAGTCCATGTTGCGGGAGCACAATCTCGACACCGTCGAAGGGCGCCTCCAAGCTTTGCGACGCACCGTCCCCGTCGTCGCAGGCATCAAAGACTCCGTCCTGCAGACGGAATACGCCCGCCAACTGGCGGGCTGGATCGGTTGGTCCAACACCGACGAGGTACTGCAACAAGTCCGGGAGGAGGCGCGCCGCCCCAAGCCGGAGATGAAGCAGCGCCGCGCTACTCGATTTGATAGCGATCAGTCCGCGCCGGTGCAGACCACTCCGACGATGCCGCTGCCCAACCCCCGTGATTCGTTCTTGTGGCCCGAGCGGGAATCTCTGAAATTAGCGCTGCAGTATCCGGAGCTCGCAGGTTCGTACTACGACGGGATCAGCCGGGATGCGTACACCCACCCGGCGTATCGCATGGTTCGTCAGGCCATTGAGAACAACGGCGGGTGCGCAGCTGCGCACACCGGCGTGGACTGGATCGCCACCGTAGCGGGCGACATGGCCGATCTCGCGGGCCGTCAGTTGGTGTCCGAGCTGGCCGTCGAGGACATCCTGGTCGAAGACGAGGCGCGGGCGGAATACACCGACTCAGTGTTGTCCCGACTGCAGGAGGCCCAGGTGGGCAACCACATTGCTCAGTTGAAGTCACGTTTGCAGCGCATGCGGCCCTCCGATGACCCGGAGGCCTACAACACCCTGTTTGCCGACCTGGTGGCGTTGGAGCAGGCGCGCCGGGAACTCCACGAGCGAGCCTTCCGCGGCCGAACCCCGGCCTAGTCCGAATCGGGCTCGAGGACCTGGGAGCCGTCCGCCTGGCGGACGTTTTTCACCTCACGCATGCGCGGTTGCGGGTCAAGCTTGTTGGCCACGGCCTTGCGAGTAGCCGTCACCGCCGACTTAGCCACCGGTGAGTTCACCGCGGCCGAGTAGCCCTTCTTGATCTGCTCGAATCGACGTCGGCCGGCTTTTGTTCCGAGGACGTAGCCAGCGGCGGCTCCGATGACGAACTGGATCATGGGGTGAGTGCTCCTCAACGTGGTGCGGACGGGAATGGGGACAAGCCTACCTGCGTGCCGAAGCAAGAGCATGGATGAAAGGGGAGACAAATGCCTCCCGATCAGCTAGTTTCATATCCATAACAACTTCTTAGTGAGAACTCAACCAGGGATTGGGCATCGATGTTTGGCGAATTCGGTGGTGCAAGCCAGCTCTCGGCGCATGCGTCGGCGACACTCGCGCTGACTGCTTTGCTGTACGCCCACGTCGGCGATGACCGATCTGCTCTCACCTCGGTCGCCTCGGCGGTGGCCCATCCGCATTCCGCTGTGAGTGAGACTAAGCCCTGACCTTTCGGTTTGGCTGGTTACTACATCAAGTATCCAACTTTTGGATGATGTTAGAGTTGGCCCCATGGAAGCAAGTGCCAGCACCACCCCTCGCCGACCTGCGGCCCCGGGGAAGAGACGTCGCAAAGGAATTTCCCCCTGGGTGCCCAACCAGCACGGCGCCTGGGCGATGCTCATTAGCCCCGCCATCCTTGGGTTGATTGCAGGGATTGTGACCTGGGTGCGGGAACCTGTGCCGGGATGGCAGCCGGTGTTCGTACTTCCCGCCGTCCTCATCGCCTGGTTCTTTGGCTACTTCGCGTTCTTCGCTTTCGGCCTCGTGGCTAAGGCCCGCACCCCCGAAAGGCGGGCCCAGTACATCACGCCGGTCTACGTCTATGGCGGGGTTTCCTTGGTGGGCATCGCTGTAGCTCTTCTACTGCAGCCAGTATTGCTCTGGTGGGCGATCCCTTTCGCCCCGATGGTCGCAATCGCGGTGTGGGAGACGCTGCAAGGGCGTCCTCGGTCGACCGTCTCCGGAGTTTCCACGACGGTCGCTTCCGCGCTGCTCTTTCCCGCCTTAGTGATGGTAGGGCAGGGGATAGGGGCAACAACCCCGATTGCTCTACCCTCATTCTCCTGGTTGTCGATGGCCTTTCTGGCTCTCTACTTCACGGGCACCATTCCGTTCGTTAAGACCATGATCCGCGAGAAGAACAACACCCGATACCTGATCGGATCGATCGCCTATCACGTCGGGGCAGCAATGGCGATGAGCGTCTTGGTGATGATGTGGCGCCCCGGCCTCGTGGTAGCAGGGCTGATGCTTGCCACCATGCTCGTGGCTCTTGCCCGGGCTTGCTTCATCCCGTGGTCAGCCAAGAAAGGGGAGGCGTGGTCCGCGCGCCGCGTGGGCATGGCCGAAGTCCCGATCCTGTTGCTCGCGTGCGCGGCAGTCTTGGTGACGGTGACTTAACCTTGACATGCGGAAAGGCCCCGGAATCTCTTCCGGGGCCTTTCCTTTGCTCCTCCAACTGGGCTCGAACCAGTGACCCTTCGATTAACAGTCGAATGCTCTGCCAACTGAGCTATGGAGGATTAAGTTGTCCGCTGCTCAGTCCTTATCGGTGCTGTGCAACGAGACATAACTATAACGGGATAGCGTTGATGGTGGCAAATCGCCTGGCCACGGGCATATTCCCGCCGATGAAGGTGGGGGATTGTCTGAAGGCTCACAGGGGTAGATATACTGATCACGTTGTTACTGGGGGCTGTAGCTCAGTCGGTTAGAGCCGCGGACTCATAATCCGTAGGTCGCGGGTTCGAGCCCCGCCGGCCCCACTTTGGGTTTCCCCTTCCAAGTCGCGGAAGTTGGGTGGGAGGTTTGTCGTCTCACAAGTCTGAAATCGGGGCGGCGAGAGCGTCTGTATTTCCAGCATCCGCCACTATGGCGAGTGCTCTTTTAAGAAGTTGGATGTCTTCGACAGTTTCCACTTCGATCACTTTGCCCCACGAGAGTGTCAAGAACTCGAAAACTGTATTCTCATATCGCTCACCATTGGGCAGATCAGCGTAGAAAAGGGCTCGCACGGCGATCCGCGTGCGCCACGGCCAACCATTAACAAGGATGTCGTGGATCTCATACTGTGCGCCGGGGAAAAGATCGAAGACGCGGTTCCACCATGTGATCATCGATGCCCGGGTCGTCCGACGGCCTCCCAACGCGTGGTCGCCGTGTAGACGGTAGTTGAAGGATGGGGCCAGCTTGTCCACCATCGATTGAAAGTTGCCTGAGTTGATCTGGTCGAACATTTCCCGGACCTTTGACCTGACGATCAGCTTGTACATGTCCGTCCTCCTTCGGCTTCGCAATGGAATCCTGTCTGCTCTAACAAGAACTATCGTTGGTCTCCAATGCCAACGCAAGAGATCGAACGTAGGAAGGATCAACCTCTTAGATGCCGAATGTCCCGCCCAAACTTAGAGATTTCTGCTGGCGATGATCGTAGAGCTGGCCATTGGGTTAACGGGTGGTGCTATTGACCGCCCTTCGTTCGTAGTGTGAAGATGACGCTCGATGAATAACGCACTCTTTCGCGACCTCTATGACCTGCAGCTGCGCACGTCCGCAGAGGTGGATTCGGCCTCCAGTTACATCCGTCTGGGGCCGCTGTGGCTGGCTAAGTACCCCGGCCAGGGCTTCATTACTTATCGATCCATCGCGCCCGAGGTTGACCTGGAAGCGCTCATCGGGGAGGCGCTGGCCTACTTCTCGGCGGATCCGAGCATTGAGGAAGTTGAGTGGAAAACTCGCCAGCACGATGATCTCCCGGATATTTCCCGCTTACTGGTCAAATACGGCTTCGTTTTCGATGAGCCGGAAACGGTGATGATCGGCACGGTGGAGTCGGCGCTCAGGGCGGGCGCCGACCTGCCGACTGGCTACCGCCTTGAGAAGGCGGAAAACGAACAAGACCTGCGCGAGGCATCGGCCCAGGCGGGCGCTGTGTTTGGGGATTCCCCCGAACGGACCCAGCGGAGGTGTGAGGAGCTTGTCGCGCGGGCGAACGCGGAGCCGGATAGCTTCGAGATGTGGCTGGTCCGCGGGCCGGAGGGCGATGTGGTGTGCACCGGCCGGGTTGATTTCGTCGCACACACTGACTTCGCTGGGCTGTGGGGCGGCGCCTGCAATGAGGCCCATCGTGGTCAGGGGATATATCGCGCGCTGACTGCTCAACGCGCGCGCTCGGCCCAGGAGCGGGGAAAGAAGTTTCTCCAGGTTGATTGCACGGAGTACTCGCGCCCAATCCTTCAGCGCGCCGGGTTGGTTCCGGTCACTGTCACCACTCCGGCCATCTGGACCCACTAAAGCCTCAACCTCTACTTGAATAAACGGGGGTTGAAGTGGAGGTTTAGAGTTGCCGGTGTGACGGGTGGGGAGAATACTCGGTGCCAATCGCAAGGTGCACGAGAGGCCGTTGGGGAAGACGAACCTCGTCTTGCACTGCTTAGGCAGTGTTCGTGTTGGCCGAAGGAAATTCGACATGACCACCCTTGCACCAGAACTCGCACGCTGGCTCGGCGCGGCCGACTCCTCGGTCATTGATGACCACCCGTGGGAGCACTCCGACGTGTCTGCGCACCTGCCCGACACGGCTGCCGCCGCCGTTCTCACCGTGACGGGGATGCCGCGCGCTCTGCGCCGGGACATCGAGACGGCGATGGTCGTCTGCGTCCCCTCCGGGTCGCAGTTGTCCGTCCCCGGGGCCGATCCGCTCACCGCTGAGTGGTTTACTGCTTGGCGACGCTCCGCGGGCCCTACCGAGGGCGTCTACCTCGCCTGTCGGCAGGTCATCACCGGCACGCCGGGTGAGTTGGCGCACCTCAGCACGGTGGTGAGCAATCTCGCCACCCGCCACCACTTCACGGCGGAGCTGGTTTTGGTTGACTGAAGGCATGACTCAGCCACGAAAGATCATCCTCGACTGCGATCCCGGCCACGACGATGCCGTCGCCATGTTGCTGGCCGCGGGTAGTCCCGCCATCGACCTGGTGGGGGTGACCACGATTGGTGGAAACCAGACCCTCGATAAGGTCACCCGCAACGCTCAGCGCGTGTTCACCATCGCCAACCTGCACGACATTCCCGTGTACGCGGGTTGCGCCCGACCGCTGGTACGGGCACCACGTACCGCCGGTGATATCCACGGCGATAGCGGGATGGACGTCGAAGGCTATGAGCTGCCTGATCCTACCGTCGAGGTGGAGGCGGGCCACGCCGTCGACTTCATCATCGACACTGTCATGGCCTCCGAACCCGGCAGCATCACTCTCGTGCCGATTGGGCCCCTGACCAATATCGCACTGGCGGCACGCAAGGAGCCCCGCATCGTGGAGCGAGTCGCGGAGGTGGTGCTCATGGGTGGGGGATACCACGAGGGAAATGCTTCCGCCGTGGCGGAGTTCAACGTCCTCGTTGACCCAGAGGCCGCGCACATCGTGTTCAACGAGCCGTGGGAGGTCACCATGGTGGGCTTGGACCTCACCCACCAAGCCCTCGCCACCGATGAAATCGAGGCGGAAGTCAAGGCCATCGGCTCCGACATCGCGGACTTCGTCGTTGCGCTGTTTGGGTCCTTCCGCAAGGCATATCGCGCCAACCAGGGCTTTGAGCACCCCCCGGTGCACGACCCCTGTGCGGTGGCTTACCTGATTGATCCCGCGGTCGTCGATACGCAGAAGGTGCCCGTGGACGTGGAACTGAATGGCACGCTGACAGCAGGCATGACGGTGGCGGATTTCCGCGCACCGGCGGGGGACGAGTGCCACACGCAGGTGGCAACCACCCTCGACCACCGCAAGTTCTGGGACCTCGTCATCGACGCCGTGCGGCGACTGTCTTAGGAGTAGTAGCCGTCGCCGAAGGGGTCGAGGATGTTGTCGGCGACGTCGGCAATACTGTCGGCGATCCGGGTCGGACGGTAGGGGTACCTGCTGACCTCGGAGTCATCGGAAATGCCGGAGCGGACGAGGATGGTGCGCATGCCGGCCTCGAGGCCTGATTTGACGTCGGTGTCCATGCGATCGCCGATCATGACGGCACGCTCGGAGTGAGCACCGATGACGTTAAGCGCCGAGCGCATCATCACCGGATTCGGCTTACCGATGTAATAGGGGTCCCGGCCCGTCGCCGCCGTAATGAGCGCCGCGACCGAGCCCGTGGCGGGGAGGATGCCCTGAGGGGCGGGGCCGGTGACATCGGGGTTGGTGCAGATGAAACGGGAACCGCCGAGGATGAGATTGATGGCAGTGGTGATCGACTCGAAGGAGTAGGTCCGGGTCTCACCCAGCACCACGAACTCCGGGTCAACATCCGTGAGGATCCAGCCCTGGCTGTGCAACAGAGTGGTCAAACCCGACTCGCCGACGACATAGGCCGTGCCCACTTGGCGCTGGTCGGTGAGGAAGCGGGCCGTGGCGGTACCCGACGTCCAGATGCGCTCCGGCGGAATGCGCAGGCCGGTCGCAGCCAAACGCGCGGACAGGTCCCGCGGGGTATGAATCGAATTGTTGGTCAACACCATGAACTCGATGTCATTGTCCATGAGTTCACCGAGGAATCGATCAGCCCCGGGAATCATCTCGCCCTCGCGGATGAGGACACCGTCCATGTCGGTCAAATAAGAAATGCTGGCAGTCATACTCGCCATTGTGCCCCTTTACTCGGGATCTTGTGTGGCTACGAGCTCCGCAAGATCGCCAATCGTTCCCACACTAAACACCGTCGGATCGTCGAGGCGAACGTTGAAGGTATCTTCGATGCGCACGGCGATCTCGATCATCGCCAAAGACGTGATCCCCAGGTCGGCGATTCGTGACTCCGGGGTGAGCGACGCGGCGTCTACTCCGGAGGAGTCCTCGATGATCTGGGTCAGCTCGGGGGACAGTTCTGCGGGGCTCGTCGGTGAAGTCATGGCTCTTAGCTTAAGCCACCCACCCCGGCTGGGTACGCTCGAGATATGGCTCCCATGCTCCACGACGTCCCAGCGCTCCTGCGCAGCTGGGTGCTTCGCCTCACCCCCTCGGGGCGCCGGCACCTAGCACTGGAACAAGGGGCACTGCATTCGGGGCAGCGTGAACCCGGCCTCACGGACATCGACCGCACCGGCGCCGTGGACAACGACGGTATTTCTGTTCATTGGTACGAGTATGGCGACGTTACCCCGGGGGATACCGCGGTGACCGTGGTATTCATCCACGGATTCACGCTCGCCGCCGAGTCCTACTATCGGCAGGTGAACTACCTGCGGCAGCGGTGGCCGCAGGCGCGTTTCCTGCTGGTTGATTTGCGCGGTCACGGCCAAACCGGCACGGTTCGGCCCGAGCAATGCACGGTCGATGGCGCCGCCGATGACGTCATGGCCGTCCTGCGCGCCCGCGACATCCACGGCCCGGTCATCTTCGTGGGGCATTCGCTTGGGGGATTGGTGGCCCTCAATCTCATTCGCCGCTGTCCGCCGGGGTTATATGCGCACATTGCTGGGCTGGTCCTCGTCGCCACGTCCATCGAGGCGCTGTCGGCCCAAGGAGTTCCGCAGTTGCTCGCCTCCCCGGTCGCCGACAAGATCTACCAGGCGGTCGAAGCCTCCCCGGAGGAAGCCAACAAGTTCCGCGAAGAAGCCACCCGCTTTCTCGCGCCGAGCCTCGCCGTGGCGGTGTTCCACCGGCCCACCGACTACGAGGTCATCGAATTCCACGCCGCGATGATTCATGAGACCCCGCTGGAGACCTTCGTCGGATATTTCGACGACCTGCAATCCCACGACGAGCTCGCCGCCGGGGAGAAGCTGCACGCCATCCCCGGCTACGTCATCGCCGGTGAGAAGGACGATGTCACGCCACTGAGCCAGGCCGAACGCCTCTGCGAGGTGTGGCCCGAGGCGTGGATGCAAATCTCACGCGGCTCGGGGCATATGATCCCGCTAGAATCCCCCGGGATCCTTAACGCCGCCATCGATCGCCTCGTTGGCATGGCATTAGACTCAGACGAATGAGCGCTCTGGAACTGCTGAAGGACTGGCCCGTCGACAACGTCGCGGCCGCCGTCATCAACGGCGATGACATCGACCGGGTGGGGGACTTGGGCAAGGTCTTTGAGCTGGCCAGCGTCACCAAACCCTTAAGCGCCTATGGCTTCCTCATGGCCATCGAGGAGGGCATCTTCGAGCTCGACACTCCGCTTGGCCCGGAGGGATCCACCGTGCGTCACCTGCTCTCCCACGCCTCCGGCGTCGGCTTTCGCGCCGACGATCGCGTCCGCCCGGTGGGTCAGCGCCGGGTGTATTCCAATTACGGTTTCGAGCTGCTTGCCGACGCCGTCGCCTCCGCCGCCGGCATGTCCTTCGCCGACTACCTCCGCGAAGGCGTCATGGAACCGCTGGGAATGCAGTGGACGAGGCTGCGGGGCTCCGCGGGCTGGCAGGCCGAAGGCACGGTCCACGACCTCATCACCTTCCTGCTTGAGCTCATGCACCCGACGCTGCTGCACCCCTCCACGATGGCCGAGGCCATCACTGTCCAGTTCCCGGAGCTCAACGGCATCATCCCTGGCTACGGCATGATGAAGCCCTGCCCCTTCGGCCTCGGATTTGAGATCAAGGGCGACAAGGACCCGCACTGGACGGGAGCGTCGATGCCCGCCGATACTTTCGGGCACTTCGGCCAGTCCGGCACCTACCTGTGGGTTGCCCCCGGAACGGGCCGCGCGATGGTGGCCCTCACCGACCGACCCTTTGGCGACTGGGCTAAGCCACTGTGGTCAGAGACGAACGAGGCAATCTGGCAGGAACTCAACCACCCATGATGCGTTGCCACAGGCCGGGGCCTTGGGCATTGCGGGTGACCACGGTCACGCTGGAGCCCTTGACCCGTCCGGTGAGGATCACCCGTGGGGCGCCGGGCGCCGGCGACGTCGTCTGCACATCGACGGAGGACAAGAAGTCGCGGAGGCGGTTTTCTACGTAGACGCCCGGCGGGACGATAACTTCAATCGACGACCCCGTGGCGTTGATGTCAAACGTGCACACGGGGCTAGTAGCCTGAGCCTGGCGCAGGTCCAAGTACATGGACGAGCCGGTGAGCTTGAATACCGAATGGGCAGGTACGGTCCATTGCCCGGTGCGCCGGATCGTGCCCATCGTCGATGAGACCGGCTGGGACGACGGTGCCTGAGGAGGCTGGACTACCTGGCCCGGCTGGGACATCGGGACCGGGGGACCCTGATACGTGAAATACCGAGCGCGAATCTGATCCAGCACCGCCTTGTCATTGGTTGACCAGACGACGTCCATGATCTCATCAAACTCCGCGATAGTGAGGCGGCCGGCACCGACCAAACGCGTGAGGTTGGCCTGGAGGTCTTCTCGGTCGGCGTCGCGGGGTGGGATCGGTCGGCTCATGGCAACAGTCTAACGGTGACAAGGGGGCGTCGATAAGCAAAGGGCGGCAGCGCCCTTAAAGGGGACTGCCGCCTCATCACTGCCTACGCCTTGGTGGGATCATCCAAGTGGTACTTGGCGGCCGCCTGCGCGGCGACCTCAATGTCGATCTTCTCCTCGCGGGCCAGGCCCAGGAGGACGGCGACGACGACGGACTCAGCATCGGTGTTGAAGTAACGACGAGCCGCCGGGCGAGTATCGGAGAAACCGAAACCATCAGTGCCCAGGACAATGTACTGGCCGGGAACGTAGGCGCGGATCTGCTCCTGCAGGTCAGTAGCGAAGTCCGAGACCGCAACGTAGGGGCCGGAAGACTGCTTGAGCTGCTTGGTAGCGAAAGCCTCCTCGACCTCCTCGCCCGGGTGGCGCAGCTGCGCCTTGTTCTTCGCCGCACCGTCGCGAGCCAGCTCGACCCAGGAGGTGACGGAATAGATGTTGGCCTGAACGTTGTAGTCCGCGGCCAGTATCTCCTGCGCCTTGATGGCCGCCTGCATGCCAATGCCGGAGGCGAGGATGGATGCCTCGTGCCCATCGGCGTCGACATCAGCGGCGGGGGAGAAGAGATACACGCCCTTGTGCAGGCCCTCGACGTCGAGATTCTCCGGCTCGGCCGGCTGCGGGGTCGGCTCGTTGTAGACGGTGAGGTAGTAGATGACGTTTTCGCCGCGACCCTCGCCGTACATGCGATCGATGCCCTCGCGGAGGAGGTGCGCGACCTCGTAAGCGAACGCCGGGTCGTAGGACACGACGGCCGGGTTCGTGGAGGCCAGGATCTGAGAGTGGCCGTCCATGTGCTGCAGGCCCTCACCGGTCAAGGTGGTGCGACCGGCGGTGGCTCCGATGAGGAAACCGCGCGCCATCTGGTCGGCGGCCGCCCAAATGCTGTCGCCGGTGCGCTGGAACCCGAACATCGAGTAGAAGATGTACAGCGGCACCATCGCCTCGCCGTGGGTGGCGTAGGACGAGCCGACCGCCATGAAGGAACCGACGGAACCGGCCTCGTTGATGCCCTCGTGGAGGATCTGGCCATCGGTAGCCTCGCGGTAGGACAACATGAGGTCGTGGTCCACCGGCACGTAGTTCTGGCCGTGCGGGTTGTAAATCTTCAGCGTCGGGAACCAGGAATCCATACCGAAGGTACGAGCCTCATCCGGGATGATCGGCACAATGCGCTCACCCAGGGTCTCATCCCGCATGAGCTCCTTGAAGGTACGCACGAGCGCCATCGTCGTGGCGACTTCCTGCTTGGAACCCTTGCGCACCGAGCGCAGCTTATCCAGCTCCGGAACCGGCAGCGGCGTGTAGGTCTGGCGACGAGTAGGAACATACCCGCCCAGCTCCTTGCGCCGGGCCTGCATGTACTTGATCTCCTCGGAGTCCTCACCGGGGTGGTAGTACGGCGGCAGATAAGGATCGTTTTCCAGCTGCTCATCAGAGATCGGAATGCCCTGCTTATCGCGGAAGGCCTTGAGATCCTCCGCCGTGAGCTTCTTCATCTGGTGAGTCGCATTGCGGCCCTCGAAGTTATGCCCCAGGCCATAACCCTTAATGGTGAAGGCGAGGATCGCGGTCGGGCGGTCCTTCGTCTCCATCGCGCGCTGGTACGCGGCGTAGACCTTGCGGTAATCGTGGCCACCTCGCGGCAGCGCCCAGATCTCCTCATCGGTCATGTCCTCGACGAGCTTGAGCGTGCGCTCATCGCGGCCGAAGAAGTGCTCACGCACGTAAGCACCATCGTTGGCCTTGAACGTCTGGTAATCACCATCCGGAGTGGTGTTCATGACGTTGACCAGCGCGCCGCTCTCGTCCTTTTCCAGCAGATCATCCCACTCGCGGCCCCAGATGACCTTAATGACAGACCAACCTGCGCCGCGGAAGAAGGACTCCAGTTCCTGAATGATCTGCGTGTTGCCGCGCACCGGACCATCCAAGCGCTGCAGGTTGCAGTTGACCACGAAAGTGAGGTTGTCCAGGTTATTCAACGCCGCGTGCTGCAGCAGACCACGGGACTCCGGCTCATCCATCTCGCCGTCGCCGAGGAACGCCCACACATGCTGATCCGAGGTGTCCTTGATGCCGCGGTTGTGCAGGTAGCGGTTGAATCGCGCCTGGTAGATAGCGTCCATCGGGCCCAGACCCATCGACACCGTGGGGAACTCCCAGAAGTCCGGCATGCCGTGCGGGTGCGGATAAGAAGGAATGCCATTGCCCTCGCCGCGGGACACTTCCTGGCGGAAGCCGTCCAAGTCATCCTCGCTCAGGCGACCCTCGAGGAAGGCGCGGGCGTAAATGCCGGGGGAGGCGTGGCCCTGGAAGAACACGTGGTCACCGCCGCCCGGGTGATCCTTGCCGCGGAAGAAGTGGTTAAACCCAACCTCATACAGCGGGGCGGCGCCGGCGTAAGTAGAAATATGGCCGCCCACGCCAATGCCCGGACGCTGAGCGCGGTGCACCATGATCGCCGCATTCCAGCGCATCCACCGACGGTAACGCTTCTCGATCTCCTCATCGCCCGGAAACTCCGGCTCCATGGTCGTGGGGATCGTATTCACGAAGTCAGTCGAGGTCAGGTTAGGCAGGGGAACGCGCTTCGCAGTGGCACGCTCCAACATGCGAAGCATGAGGTAGCGGGCACGGGCGGGAGAGGATTCCGCCAGCAGACCATCGAGCGAATCCATCCACTCGCGGGTCTCCTCCGGATCCGAATCGTTGAGGTAAGAAGCGACACCGTCGCGAAGCGCGGGATAATTAGTGTCGTCCATCCGGCTGTGCGCGATCCGATCTTCTGCCATTGCTAGCCTCCTGGTTTGTGGCGTTTTAGGAAGAACTGGCTGCGCCCGGTTTTGTCCGATTGCAGCCAGATGTCTCCACCAAGGATACGTGTTTTCCTTCGCCAACGTTCCGGCGGGTGGTTGTGAAGGTTGCAAACCGCGCTGGGGTGGGAGGGTGCGAGCGTGCGGCGCATTCTGCGGCGAATGCGAAGAATAAAACAGCGTATCGACGCCCCGCGTCCCCCACCCCACCCCGTCAGCGCTACGCGCCACGGGGCCCAGAAACAGGAATTTCCTGGCCAATCCTTGTATATTGCCAGTTGGAACTAAATCGATGGGCCAATGAAACAGTCATCGGCCCGGAACGAGGAGGAATAAATCAGTGGTGGATGCTCCGGGCGTAGCTAGGCAAAACGCCAAGGACTACGCACAAACTCTCGGTATCACACCAGGGATGACCGTCCTGGAGGTTGGCTGGGATGAAGACAGCGACAGCAGCATCTCAGAAGCCATCGAGCAGGTCATCGGCGACGACCTCCTCGACGAAGAGACCGACGAACTCTGCGATGTCGTCCTCCTGTGGTGGCGCGAAGAAGACGGAGACCTCGTCGACGGCCTCGTCGACTCCCTGCGTCCCCTCTCCGACAGCGGAAGCATCTGGCTCCTGACCCCGGGTGCCGGCAAAGAAGGCACCATTGCCCCCGGAGAAATCTCCGAATCCGCCCAGCTCGCAGGCCTCGTCCAAACCACCGCCACCCGCCTCGGCGAATGGCAAGGCAGCTGCCTCGTAGCCCGCGGTTACTCGAAGAAGTAGCCCCACTTTTAAGCTTCCACCTTCGCGTGGTAAATTCGACGCTCGGTGCTCACGTCATCCGAGGCGAGCGTCAAGCGGCCCTAGCTCAGCTGGAAGAGCAACTGGTTTACACCCAGTAGGTCGGCGGTTCGAACCCGTCGGGCCGCACCAGGTCAAAGGCCCTTTCCGCGTCCTGCGGGGAGGGCCTTCATCCAATTCCGCGACATCTTCGTGTTGGGCATCGTCCCGAGTGGGCGAAACCGGCACTCGCTAACAACTTGGTGGGTGTGGAAGGGGGATTGACCCCGGAGTTGTTAGGAAGTGCTGGTTTTGGGCTCCGCATGGAACTCCCCCCTTGCTGTCAGTCTGGTTGTGAAGCTATTTCCCCCGCTTCTAAGGAGACGACCATGACCGTGACCATCCCACCCACAATCGAACAGGAATGGACAACTGAGCAGATGAGGGAACACGCCCTGGCCTACACAACCACCCGCCACGGGTACAAAGGCACCTACCTCGCCGTCCACGGTATTTCCCGCTTTCAGATGCGCCGGTTCGTGGCACTGACCGCCGACGGGGATCTTGCCACCGGGCGTGGACCACGTTTAACTGGCAGCATGACCACCGATGACGCCGCTGAAATCCGACGGCTGGAGGCAACCATCACCGACCTCACCGACAGACTCGCTACCGCCGAAGCCTGTGCTACTACCGCTGAGCATCAACGCGACACCCAAGCCGAGACGGATTCGGCGAGTATTACCGAACTTAAAGAAGTGATCGGCGCCTTGGGAAAAGCTATCGCCACCATGCAGGAAGCTGGCACGCGTGTCGACGTGGCGGAAAACAACTCACCCCAGCCGAGCACACAACCCTAGAACACCTGCAAGAGCAGGAAGAAGACATCCTCACGAAGCTACGTACTGCTGGGTGGACGAAGAAAAACGCCCTTGACCTGGTAGGCCTGTCGGAATCGACCTACCACTACCGCCACCGTCCCCGACCACGCGTAACCAACCCGATCCCGCATACACAGCGGTGCGGGTTAGTTCGACTCAGTGATCAGGAAAAGGACAAGATTCGCGCCCTGCTGACCGCCGGTAGGGCGGAAGGGTTAAGCGTGGCTGAGATCTACTGGCGTCACGTAGATGACCGGCGGGAACCCTACCTGGGATCACAGTCAAGTTTTTACCGTCTGGCCCGGATGATGCGCGCGTTCACACCGGTGCCACGGGCACGCACCCGCCCGGCACGCAGCCCGGTACCGCAGGTCACGGCGACGGGACCGGGGCAGGTGTTTGTGTGGGATGTGACCTGGATTCTAGGGAGCTTGGTCCGTCAGAAATGGGCACTGTATCAGGTCATGGATTTGTATTCGCGCAAGATCGTTGGATGGACAATCCAGCCTGGTGAAGACACCGTGATTGCTACCGACCTCATTGAGCAGTGCCTCGTTGATCAGGGGATCGGCACGGTGAAGATCGTGCATTCAGATAACGGGTCCATCATGACCAGCAAGGCCATGACTGCCCTGCTGGGGAGGTACAACGTGACTCAATCGTTGATCCGTCCGTCGGTGAGCAACGATAACCCGCAGTGTGAGTCATTGCACCGTACTGTCAAGCGGCACCGTTTGGCGTTGGAGGTCTACACCGATATCACCCAGGCGTATGAGACTATCGCGGCTGTTATCGAGGCGTACAACACTACTGATCATCATTCGGGGATAGCGTCGTTTACTCCTGAGGAGGTGTTCACCGGTGAATGGGTGGCGACGTTGGAGCACCGTCGGCGTCGTAAGGGTGTCTATTACCGTGATCATCGCCAGCGGTTTCATGCCCCGCCGAAGGTCTGGACGGTGCCGCATGCGGTGACGATCAATCTTGCTAAGCCGCCTGAGGAGTTCGTCCTTGCCCAGTAGTCACCCCCCCTTTTTCTTCACAACTACTTGACACCCAGCGCCCGGAGCCGCGGACTAGCTAATGATGCTGCGCACCTGATCGACCGCGGCCTGGGCGCCCGCGGGAGTAGCCAAGTCGAACGACAGATCGTGGACCTGGTCGCTCTTGGTCAGCCGCAGGCTGCCGCTGGTAGAGCTGCCCGGGTCGAGCATGAGGAGCACGTTGGTCACGTCGGCGTCCGCGGCAGCGGCGGTGGATTCGATGAAGTGACGCAGCTGTGAGGGGGTGGAAGGCAAGGTGGCTTCTTCGGGGTGTGCCTCGGGCTCGGGAGTATGTGGCGGCGGGGAGGGCTCCGACTCGCCAAACAACTTGTTCCAAATGCTCATTCGGTGCTGTCCATTCGTGGGTGGGTCTCGCGCGCCAGCCTGTGGTCGGCGGCAGCGTCTTCCTCGCTCAAGATACGCGCCACCTCGGGAGCATGCTTTTCGGGCGCCCATACGTGGAGGGTGAAGTCGTTATTGGTCAGCCACTTGTGTCCCTCGGGCGTCGCGTGGATGAAGACGTGGGTGATGGCGTCGATGTCCACCCACTCGCCTTCGACGGCGACGTCGTGATGGACCTCTTCTCCATGGTGGCGGTAGTGGAGTTCGCCAACGGGGTTGTCGTAGAAGTCGGGGCCAAAGTGGAGGTCACAGTGGACGTCGGAGAAGGAAGAGCGGGTCGAGGCAGCTTCAGCGATGCTCCACAGGAGAGTGGCGGAGCTGTCGTTGGATTGGATGTACTCGGGGTCGAAGAAGAAGACGCGGGGGAAGAGGGGGGTGCCGTCTTCCTCATCGAGGCTGAGCAGCGCCGTGAGGAACTCAGCTTGGAATCCTTGAGGGCCGCCGTAGTAGTCAAAGTCAACGTCGTCGATGGTGATGTCGCGGGTGGGGGTGAAGCTTAAGGCTGCGGCTCGGTCGAGAGCCATGTGGAGGACCTGGGCGGCGAGTCGTGGATCACACGAGGACGTGTGCGCAGGGTGATGGTGCCTTCGTCGGTGGCGGGGGAAAAGGATGCCACCAGCCGCGTTGACGTTCTGCTCTGCGCCGGAAGTTCCGAGAAATCTATTCCAGAAGCCCATGATCAGTCCTGCCGTTGGAGGGGACAAGCAATAGCTATGAGCACCAGACTATCTAGAAACGCTCGCGGCTGCGGCGGGAGAACTTGTCGTAGTGGTCGGGGCTTTCGTCGCCGTAGCGGGCGCGGCGTCGGGAAGTTGTGGTGGAGGGTGCGGTGTCGATGTCTTCGACGACGTCGATAAGCTCTTCATTCTCATCGCGGACGCGGCGGCGTTCGCGCAGCTCAGCCCAGATGAAGTAGCCCAGGCCGAGGGGGGCCATGATGCCGAAGGCGATCCACTGGAAGCCGTAAGAGAGGTGAGAGCCGCGATCGAGCTTGGGCACGGGGATGGCGTTGATTTCCCCGGGTTCTCCTTCGGAGAGTTGGACGTAATCCTGGTCAAGGGTCAACCCGGTTAGCTCGGCGACCTGGGAGGTGTTGATGCCATAGACCTGCGGCTCCCCTTGATCCAGCAAGGGTGGGGTGGTGGGTAGCGCCTCGTTGAGGCGGGCGTGGCCGTGGATCGTGAGGTGCTCGGAGGGAGCGGGTGCGAGATCCGGAATCGAGCCTTCGAGTGGGGCGGAGAAACCGCGGTTGACCAGTATCGTCTCACCGGAATCGAGTTGGAATGGGGTGAGAGCATGGAAGGCCGGCTGGCTGTCGACGGGGCGCAGGCGCAGGACTACCTCGGATGCGGGAAGGTAGTGGCCGGTGAGGGTGACTCTCCGCCATTCGTCACCCGGGCTGATCGCCCCATCGGTGCCGAAGATGTCTTGCACCGGGACGGGATCGGTGCGGAAGGCGGCGTCAATCTGCTCGTTGCGCTCGACGATCTGGTCGTCCTTGTTCAGCTGCCACGGGGCGAGCACGGTGAACGCCGCGTAGGAGAAGCCAAGGATGGCGAGCAGCGCGAGAATCCACCCAGGCTTGAAGAAGGACTTCCAGCCCTTCTTGGTCGCCCGGGTTGAGTTGTATCGCTCCATGGTGCCGCTCACAGCCGCCCAGTCTACCTATCGGGCGGCGTTGACCTGAACCCGCTCCCGGACCCACGCGAGGATGCCATTGACGGACGCTTCGATCTGCTCGCGGGTTTCCACAAAGCCCTCCGGCCCGCCGTAATAAGGGTCGGCCACAGACGCCTCCGCGGGGGCGGTGGGGTCGAAGCTCCGGAGGAGGCGGATGCGCTCTTCGGGTACTCCGCGGGCGATGAGTTCGGAGCGGTGGCCGGTGTCGAGGGCGACGAGTAGGTCGGCGTCGAAGTCATCCGGGCCGAATTGCGAAGCGACGTGTTCGGAGCCATCGTGTCCAGCGGAACGGAGTTCGGCGACGGCGCGCTTGTCGGCGCCGAGTCCGACGTGCCAGCCGCCGATTCCACAGGAGCTTACGCGGACGGCGTCGCCAAGCCCGGCGGCGTCGATGGCGTCGTGGATGATGACCTCGGCCATGGGGGAGCGGCAGATGTTGCCGGTGCAGACGAAGTCGAGGTGAAGGCGGCTATCCTCGCGTGCTGTGCCGGACGTGGAGCCAGTCATTGACGATCCCTTCCAATTCCTTGGGTGTATGAGCGGTGAAGCGGGCCTCGGCCCACTCGTCGGGGGTGCCGTAGCCCCAGGTGACGGCGGTGGTGTCGATCCCGAAATGGGCGGCGCCTTCGATGTCATGGGAGCGATCACCGACCATGAGGATATCGGATGTCTGATCTTCCCACCCATTGGAGGCCAGAACATGGTCGATAACGGCGGTTTTGGAGCGCCGCGGCCCATCTTCTTCCGCCGCACCGAGGAAGTCGATGAAAGGTAGAAAACCCTCCCGGTCCAGGATTTTCCGGGCGAAGCCCTCGCCTTTCGACGTCGCCGTGGCCACCGTCAATCCGGTGGCTTTCCACTCGCGGACCAACTCAAGCATCCCGGGAAAAGCCTGCGCGTCGGCCCACCCGCCGCGGGCGGTGTAGTCAAGGTAGATGGCCAAACCTTCCCGGGCCTGTTCTGGGCTCATACCCACGTTTTGCAGGGTGATCTCCATCGGCGGGCCGGCGATTCGGTTAATGAACTCCTCGGAGGGATGGTCCCAGCCCATCTCGTCGAGGGTGTGCAGGAAACCAGCGCGGATGCCGGGGAGGGAATCGACGAGGGTGCCGTCGACATCAAGAAGGAGAATGCTCACGGCCCCAATGTGCCACATCGGGCTGTGTCTTTCGGCCCGTCTACACTAAGGAGCCATGACGACCGTCGCTGATATCCGCCAGATCCTGGAGTCCGCCTACCCGCCAAAACTTGCTGAGAGCTGGGACGCGGTCGGCCTTATCTGCGGCGACCCGGACGCTGGTGTGACAAAGGTCGCTTTCGCGTTGGATTGCACCCAATCCGTGGCGGAAGAGGCTGTGCGGCTGGGCGCAGACATGCTCGTGGTGCATCATCCATTGCTCATGCGGGGCGTGACCTCCGTGGCGGCCGATACACCCAAAGGCAAAGTCATTCACACGCTCATCACCGGTGGAGTGGCGTTGTTTGCCGCGCACACCAATGCCGATTCCGCGCGCCCCGGGGTCAATGATGTGCTCGCCGAGCTCGTCGGCATTACTCCCGGTCGGCCTATCCTCCCGCAGAGTGGCAGCGCCGTAGATAAGTGGGGAGTGCACGTGCCCTCCGTGGCTGCGTCGACGGTAAAGGAAGCATTGTTCGCCGCCGGGGCGGGCACCATCGGGGACTACTCCGAGTGTGCCTTCACCATTGAAGGCGTCGGCCAGTTCACGCCCCAAGAGGGCGCCTCACCGGCCGAGGGAAAGATGGGGGTCGCCCACTGCGGGCCGGAACTGCGGGTGGAGTTCGTCGCCCCTGCTTATCGACGTCGAGGTCTCATCGATGCGCTCCGCGCAGCCCACCCCTACGAGGAGCCCGCCTTCGACATCGTGGAAATGGCCGACACCTCAGACCTCGATGAGGCCTATGGGCTCGGCCGCATCGGTGAGTTGCCCGAGGCAATGACCTTGCGGGAATTTACTCAACAGGTGGCCAACGCCCTGCCACCCACCGCCTGGGGCGTGCGCGCGGCGGGTAATCCCGAGGCGCTGGTGAAAAAGGTCGCCGTCAGCTCCGGTTCGGGGGACAGCTTCCTCGACGCGGTGCGCGGGCTAGGGGTAGACGTGTACGTTACTTCTGACCTCCGGCACCACCCCGTCGACGAGTACCTTAGGGCCGGCGGCCCGCCCGTCATCGATACCGCCCACTGGTCCAGCGAATTCCCCTGGACGTCGCAGGCGGCGGCGATCGTGGGGGAACAGGCGGGCGTCGATACGCATATTTTAGATATCCGCACGGACCCCTGGACCCTGTCCACCCACGCAAGCGAGTAAGAAAGATAACCATGAAACTCGATCCCTCCCTCCAGGAACTCCTCTTGGAGCTCTCCTCTATCGAACGCTCCCTTGAAGTGGTCGGCGACGCGGCCTTTGTCACCGAAGAACAAAAGGAGTTCGAC
Organism: Corynebacterium atrinae; assembly: GCF_030408455.1. Taxonomy (NCBI): domain Bacteria; kingdom Bacillati; phylum Actinomycetota; class Actinomycetes; order Mycobacteriales; family Corynebacteriaceae; genus Corynebacterium; species Corynebacterium atrinae. Next base: position 1,868,556 of record NZ_CP046977.1, on the reverse strand, counting down.
CGGCTGACCAAAGAGCTCGCGCGGATGCGCAACGCCGCCAGCTCCTCCCAGATGGCCGTCGATGACATGGAAGCGGAGATCCTGCGCATTCAGGAAGATGAGCGCAAGCTCCGCCGCCGCGAGCGAGATGACAAGGCGCAGCTGACGGCGGAAACCGATCCCGAGCGCCGGAAAGACCTCGAGCACGACCGCTATTCCGCGAAGTCGCGCATCGCTGACCTCATGAGTGAACTCGCGGAGACGCACAATCAGATCCACGCCCTGCGCAACAACCGCGACGTGCACGGCGCCCGCGTCGACGAACTGACCCGCCAGGTCGAAGCGGCGGCCCGTGCTGCCGAGGCAGCCAACGCCGCCCACACCATTCAAACCACCCCCGAGCAGCGCATAGCTGAGCTGCGCGGGCAACTGCCGGCCGATGTCGTCGCCGAGTATGACCTGCAGAAGAAGGACTCCGGCGTCGGCGCCGCGGACTTCAACGGACGCACGTGCGGAGGCTGCTTCATGGTGCTCGGCGCGGCCGACCAGAATCGGGTGCGCAAGGCCGCCGCCGATGAGCTGCCGCAATGCCCGGAATGCGGCACCTACCTCATTAGGAAGACGGCCTAGCTCGTGGCCGACATGTCGAAGGTACTGATTTATACCGATGGCGGATCGCGCGGCAACCCCGGCATCGCCGGCTCCGGAACCGTGGTGTACGCGGCTGATGGGACGCTGCTCCGCGAGATCATCTACGTCGTGGGGCAGAAGGCCTCGAACAACGTTGCCGAGTATCACGGAATGCTCCGCGGACTCGAAGCCGCCGTAGAACTTGGTGCCCGCGACGTGGAAGTCCGCATGGACTCCAAGCTCGTCGTGGAGCAAATGAGCGGCCGGTGGAAAATCAAACACCCCGACATGCAGGCGCTGGCACTCGAGGCGCGCGATTTAATGAAGAGCCTCGACCACGTCACCTTCACGTGGGTGCCGCGGGCCAAAAACAAAGAAGCCGATCACCTCTCCAACCTCGCCATGGACGCCGCTGCGGAAGGTCACCCGCCGGGAATCGTTGGCGGGGAAGCTTCGGGTGAGGAGGTCGCTGATGGTGACTGCGACGTCAAAGTGGGCACCCCCTCGCACTGGACCGGAGCCTCCACACCACCCACCAAGCTCATCCTCCTTCGACACGGCCAGACCGCCATGTCCGCCGCGAAACAATACGCCAGCCGGACGGATGCCGAGCTCACCGACATCGGACTAGAGCAGGTCCGCGCCGCCGCCGCACACCTGGCCGCCGGAGAAACTATCGACGCCATCGTCTCCTCGCCCATGCGCCGCTGCGTCCAGACTGCCTCGGCAGCCGGGGAGGCCCTGGAACTTGATGTCGAGATCATCGACGACCTCACCGAGCGAGACTTCGGCACGTGGGAAGGCCTCACCTTCGACGAAGCCCACGACCAAGACCCCCGGCTCCATGCCGAGTGGATCGCCGACCCTACCGTTTGTCCACCAGGCGGCGAGGAGCTCACGGCCATGCACAAGCGCGTGCGGGCAGTGCGACGCGAGTTGACCCAGAAGTACCCTGGCAAAACTGTCCTCGTGGTCAGCCACGTCACCCCCATTAAGTCCCTTGTGCGGCAGGCCCTGGATGCCGGACCACACGTGGTGAACAGGATGTTCCTCGACCTGGCCTCCATCAGCATCGTCGAGTTCTTCGATACCGATGCCCGCGTCGGCTCCTGCCTCCGCGTGTTCAATGACACCTCCCACCTGCGCGCATAACGAGATTCCTGTCCGGCTGAGTCCGCGAGGTAGACTCACTCCTTGCGAATGAGTCGGCCGGGTAATCGCGGCCCCCGAACCACCCCCATGGGTGCAGGCGGGTGTCGAGGAAAGTCCGGACTCCACAGAGCACGGTGGTTGTTAACGGCAACCCGGGGCAACCCGCGGGCACGTGCAACAGAAAGTAAACCGCCACGATCCTCCGGGATTGGGGTAAGGGTGAAAGGGTGCGGTAAGAGCGCACCGGCAGGTCAGGTGACTGGTCTGGCCAGGTAAACCCCACCGGGAGCAAGGCATCAAGGTCTGCCACGTCGCAGGCCGGTTCGGATGATTGAGGGTGACTCGCCCAAGTTCGAAGGTAGCTGCTTGAGGCGGCCAGCGATGGTCGACCCAGATGGATGATTGCCGCCCCTCGCGGGGTACAGAATCCGGCTTATAGGCTGGCTCATTCGCTCCCACTCTCCTCCTGCACCGCCAACTGTCCGATCGTGGAACAATGGGTCCCCATGAAGCTCTACGCAGCGCAGCTCGACTTCCGCGGCATCGCGGAAGAATTTTCCCTGCCGACGGAATTTCCGCCGGAGGTGCTCGCTGAGGCCGCCACTGTTCGGGATCGCTATGCCAGCCAGCGACGGGATGCCCGAGATATTCCGCTGGTCACCATTGACCCGGTCGGCTCCATGGATTTGGATCAGGCGGTGTTCATCGAGGCCACCGATACCGGCTTTCGAGTTCGCTACGCGATCGCCGATGTGGCCGCTTTCGTGGAGCCGGGCTCGGTGCTGGAGGCCGAGTCTTTTCGTCGCGGACAGACGATTTACCTACCCGATGAGCCCGTTCGCCTCCATCCGCCGGCATTGTCGGAAGGGGAGGCGTCGCTGCTGCCTGGTGTCGATCGGCCGGCCGTGCTGTGGACGTTTGAGCTAGATTCGGCCGCAGAGGTCATTGATTTCCACCTCGAACGCGCGTTGGTGAGGAGTGTGGCTCGCCTGGATTATGACGGCGTCCACGAGGATTTCCGCAACTCACGCTTGCACCCGTCTATCGAGTTGCTTCCCGAGGTCGGTCGGTTGCGGGAGGCATCCGCGTTGCGGCGCGACGCCATCAATTTGCGCCTGCCCGCCCAGAGCGTGTCCCATCTTGCGGACGGCACGTATGAGCTCGTCGTTGAGCCACGTCACGAGGTCATGGACTGGAATTCCGAGATCTCGCTGCTCACGGGAATGTGTGCGGGACGGCTCATGGTCACCCATGGCACGGGACTCCTGCGGACCTTGCGCCCAGCAAACTCGGATTCGCTTGCCGTCTTCCGGGCGGAGTCTCGTGCCTTGGGCTACGAATGTCCCGATGAACAGCCGCTTGGCGAGTTTCTTCAAACCGTTGATGCAACCGATGCTCGCGGCATGGCCGTGATGCGTGAGGCTCAGAAGCTGCTTCGCGGTTCCGGCTATGCGCTGGTAGAAAGCGGCGATGCGGAGGTCCACGCCGGTATCGGCGGCTACTATTCGCACGTCACGGCGCCGCTTCGTCGGCTCATTGATCGCTTTGCCACCGAGTACTGCCTGGCGCTGTGTCAGGGGAGTGCCGTGCCCGAGTGGGCCAGTATCCGCGCCGAAGATGTCATCGAAGCCATGAATCGCACGTCTACCTTGGCCAACAACGTTGACCGCGCCGCTCTTGATCTCACAGAGGCGACAGTCCTCAGCCCGTGGGTTGGCCACAATTTTGACGCCCTCGTTCTCACGTCCGATGCTGAGCGTGAGCAATCCCGGATTTTCGTCACGGACCCGCCTGTCCTAGCCAATTGCCTCGGAGCCCCGCCTCAGAGCACAGCCACAAAGGTGTCGCTGGTGAGGGCGGATATCACAGCCCGAGACGTGGTTTTCGCCTGGCCGGCTGACTAACCAACTTGGGCAGGGGAACCGATGCCGAGGTCCACAAGAGTGAAACCATCGGCGGACAGATCCGCCGAGAAGTTGCCGGCGTGGCGCTTATCGACGCCCGCGATCACCGCCGCAGACATTCCCGCCACCGCCGCACGTGCCCCTGCAGCACCGCGCACAAGAATGAGTTTCACCAGGTCGGGTTGGGCATTGAGCCCGTAGCTTTCTAGGCCCGCCTGAGACTCGGCCATGAGAGACCACAAATCTTCGACGCGGCGAGAGCGCAAGGATCGGCTGAGCTGTTCGGCTCGTCCGGTCTCCTCCTGGTCGAAGGTCAGCCAACTCGCCGCCTGATCGAGGGTGGGCTGTCCCTCGGCGCCGTGAACCTTGTGGACCGCACGGAGCCAGTCGAGGACGCGCGTCGGGGCGTCGGGAAGCAAGCGAAGCGACTCCGTGCCAAAGGCACGGCAGGCCGCATCCAGGAACCGACGACGTCCTTGAATAGCCGACGTCTGATCAACATCAGCTTCCGGACCAATGACCGCGAATACCCGCATCCCTGCGGATGCCGGGTGGGGAGCCTGAGTAACGGACCCATCTGCGTAATTGATCACCGCGACCTGGCCGGCAGTGCCGCGCAACGCGGCCGTATAGCGGGAGCGCAGCGCGGGGGCGGGGGAGAAAGCTTCGGCAGCTTGCGCGCACACCTCCGCTAGACGAGCACGCAGGGGTGCCTCATCGCAATCTTCTGCAGACCCGAGCAGGGCCAGGGCAAAGGCAGCCTCCGTCGAGGCAATTGCCCCCAGCCCTGCATCAGCAGGAATGTCATTGACCACGGTGACGTCCATGCCTGACGTGTCGCGGGAGAGTAGCTGGCGGTGGATCATGGTCCACACAATGCCGCCGAGTCGCTCGGCGACTAAGCCGCATTGGTGGTCAACCAGTCGTTGATTCGTCGCCCGTTCTTCGATTGCGCCGAGGCTGATTTCCTCCGTGGTAGTACCTGTTCCCTCGAGCGTCGTGGACTGCGTGGTGACCTTAATCAGATCATCTCGGCGGGGGGAGAAAGCGACCGCAACTCGCTGTGAAACCTGGGCGACCAGCGTTATTCCACCGGCGTAATCGACATGCTCGCCCATCACGAGCCACGTGCCTGGACAATCCGCTACCTGGGTACTTTCCACCCCAGTTTCCTCTCGATGCAATTGACGGGCACGGTCGAGGATGGGGCTGGGGGCGGAGGGCCAGATCGGCATGGTGGAGTACTCCTTCATCGGGCCTGGGCAGCAGGGGCAAATTCTCTAGCGATTCTCTACTCTAGCCCGCCCCGTCGAGCCGGAGCGAAGGTAGCCTAAGAGGCAAAACTGACATTTCCTACAAGGAGGACAGCATGGCACTACAAGACGAGAAGTGGTTCTTTGACCCGAAGACCGGAGACGTCCAGCAGGGTAAGGAAGGCGGCTGGGAGAACCGCATGGGCCCTTACGACACCCGCGAAGAAGCCGCTGACGCCCTAAAGATCGCTGCTGCCCGCAATGCTGCGGCCGACGAAGAAGACTCGGAAGACAAGGACTGGGGAGAGCCTGCCTCCTGGGAAAAGTAAAAACGTTCACTGAGTGAGGGCCCCGGTTTCTGCTGGAAACGGGGCTCTCGTCTTGTCCGATCTACTTCTTCTTGCCCTTCTTCTTAGCCTGCTTGGAAGCCTGCTTGGCGGCTTGTTTCGCTGACTTTTCCGCCGACTTCAGTAGCCGCGCATACGCCGCCTTAATCGCCTTGACTTCTTGGGTATAGGCCTCAAGCGCCCGCAGGCCGAGGGTGCGTTCACGTTGATACAGCAGCCCATAGCCAAAGGTGTCTTCTCCACGGCGACGCGCCTGCTCAGCCATTTTGACTAGACGATCTCGCGACGTCACAGAATCCTGGAAATCCCCCAAACTTGCCTGCATTGCCTTGCAAGCGTTGTAGAGACGCTTTGTCTTCAAGTTTGTCGCTGCACCAACAGCTTCGGCGGCGTAGCGAACCTTCTTAGCTGACTTGCGCATGTCGTGGAAGAACACCTCCCGCTCGTGCAGGCTCAGTTCTGGGTTTTCCCAGTTCTCAATTGCCTTGTGGTGGCGTTTGATGAGCTTGCGGTATGCCAGATCCAGGTGTTCAGAAAGGATGGCTTCCACTTCGAGCGGAGTGCGGTCAGCGGCTGGATGCGAATCTGAGTCAGTGGAAGGAGCGCCTTCGGCAATCATGTCCTCCTCTTCCTCCTCGGTGTCTTCTTCCGGGTCGAATCCATCGGTGAAGACCGGGAGGATAGGTTCGCCAGGTCCGCCTTCGGCAATCATGTCGAGGTCTTCTTCCGCATCCGCCTCGGTGACCGGATCTACCGGGGGAGTTTGCAGGGCTGGTGCTCCGATTGCAGGGGGATGAGCGAGCAAGTCATCGATTGCGTCGAGAAGGTTGAGGTAGCGCTCCGAATTGAGGGTGGCAACGACGCGTCGGTGCGCGCGGCGATATTCCGAGCCCATGTCCTCTCGAAGGTGTTGGCGGGTGGCTTCATCTAAGACGCCGGAGTCTTCAGAGTCGAGCAGTCGAAGAAAGCGTTCCTCAACTACCTCTGCGTCTCGGGCATGACCGAGCATGCGTGCCAGCAACTTCAGCTCCTCTTCGATATGACCAATTTTGTCGCTGGCCAAAATGTCATCGAAGGTTTCCAAATGGCTGCGTAACTCCCTGGTGGCTACGCGCATTTGGTGTACCGAGTCCCACTCGTTGCGTCGGACTTTGGGATCAAACTCAAGGAGTTTGTCCCGGTTGAGTTTCAGAGCGGCGATTACTGCAGCAGTGGGGGAGTTGGCAGGAAGATCTGCGTCGATGAAGAAGGTAGGAAGTGGTGCCGCTGCTTCGGAAGTGCCCAAGGCCATGACGAGCTTGGACGGTGACGAAGATACTTTGGCACCTGCGCTGATGAGAAGGGAGGTAGCGGAGGGCATGATGTCGGCGGCAGTATCCGTCCCGGCGACGTCTCCGGAAAGCTCGACTTCCCATTCCCGCCACGTGGTGTTGTCTCCGCCGGGAAGTAGCGACCAAGCGGAGACGTGATCGTCACAGAACTCGGCCACGGGGGCACCCCCCTCGCCGCCAAGAGTTATCTCTGTGCGATGGTTGTCCACTTGAGCAATGGGTTTCAGCTCGTTGTTGCGTACTAAAGCGCGCACCTGGTCGCGGAGTTCTTCTGGTATCCGAAGAATCCCATCGATTGGTTCGCCGAGGGGGGCGTGCACTTCTAAGCGTCCGGCGGAACCCGGGAACTTTATGTGCCAGCCATCATCGCTGCCGCCTTCACGGCGCCTCAGAGTGATCTTTGATCGGGTGAGGCGGAGATCATCGGTGTCGTAGTAAATGGCAGACAGTTGGTGATGAGCTGTAGCCATTACTGATTTGACACCCTCTATCTGGGTCAAATCGGGGCACGTGGCGTTATCGGCTACGGCGAACTTGGCTTCGACCTCGAGAAAGGCACGAGTACTCATCAAGAACTCCTATAATTAGTTTTACTAGGGCTTATGTGCAATTTCTAGCTTAGCGCCGCTCCTCTCACCCGGCTCGCTGAGCGGTAGTCGGGCTTTTCGCAGAGAAGTGGGAGTTAGTCGCGGCGTTGAAGCCATCTTCAAATCCTCGCCGATGTGTGGGGGAAAAAGTCATGCTGCGGGCCGATCCGAAGACGCTTTCCATGAAGTCGCTAGCGGCCTGACCTCGGCGCACGAGCAGAGCTAGAGCCATACTGTCACTTGGTTGTGGCTCGGGGACTTCCTTGTTGGCGGCGGCGAGCAGGGTGCCGATGCGGGTGGCGAAGGCAAGGAGGAAGGACCTACGGTACGGGGCGGTCTGGCGAAGCTGCGCCGCCTCGCGCGCACCGGGCGAGGTGCGCATGAAGAAGTCCCGCTGACGATTGAGTTCAGCGAAAAGCTCGACTACGTGCCACACATCCTCGGGGTGGCCGACAACGCTCGCGATATCCACTGAAGGAATGAGGATGCTCTCACACGAGTTGGGACGCGCAACATTGCATAGCAACAGGTATTGGTATCGCACCCACGTGCCGGTTAGTCGGATGCGCACGGAAACCAGCTGGGAGTCTGCAAAAGTGGAGTCATCCTCAGTAGCTGAGTCGAGACGGTAGCGCTGGCGGAGTTGCTGGGCCTTGGCTATGAAGGACTCGGCCTCCGCTTCGTAGTTCGTCGATTCGGCCTTTTTCAGGAGGAGGGCGATTCTTTGACGGATGCGAGCCTCCGCTGTGGACGGTCTTCCGTCGGCGGATGGCTTCGTGGTGGTCCCTTGAGCGCCTTGACAAGCAACGTCACGAAGCAGCCCGAGGCAGGAGACATCGGTGACGATGTCTGCATCGCGCAGGCGAGGCACAGCGCCGAGGCGCGCTTTAATCATTTCCAGTTCGGGGATGGGGAGGGTGACGTCCTGGGTAGTCAGGCAATGCCGCTGCCAGGCCGCCCGGATTGCCGGGGTTGTGCAGCCGTGAATGCGGTTTTGGGCCTCGAGCAAGAGAGGATCAATGTTGGTGCCGCTCACGTGGCGGAGGTCATCGGGCGTCCAGCCTCGGCTGGCGCTGATCATGAGGAGATCTGAGATTTCGCCTTTGAGTTGGCGGCGGTAGACCAGCTCTGAAGCTGCTTCTGCCTGGAGCTTGTGCTTTACATCGTCGCTGAAGTTAGGCATGTAAGAGGTCCTGTTCGTTTATTTGTTCGATTGGTTGGTAGTTCTAGTTCAGCAGGCGCCCCCGACATTGCTACCCCCGCGCGCAGGTTGCTCCGGAGCGAACAGCGACGATGAGAGGAATTTTCACCCCCGCTTGTCATCTAGTGTCGGATTCCGTCATTAGGGTTAGTGGCATGAATCGACAACAGGAATTCGTGCTGCGCACCGTCGAAGAACACGACATTCGTTTCATCCGTCTTTGGTTCACTGACATACTTGGCTACCTCAAGTCAGTGATGATGAGCCCCTCTGAGCTGGAAAGCGCTTTTGAGGAAGGGGTCGGCTTCGATGGGTCCTCCATCGAGGGCTTCTCCCGGATTTCCGAATCCGACACCATCGCGTTGCCCGATCCTTCCACTTTCCGCGTCTTGCCATTCGATGCAGGAAGTCCTGAGATTCAGTCTGCGCAGATGTTCTGCGACATCACTACGCCCGACGGGCAGCCGTCGTGGTCTGACCCTCGCCAGATTTTGCGCCGTCAGGTCAAGCTAGCGGCGGATGAGGGTTTCACCTGCATGATCTCACCCGAGATTGAGTTCTACCTGGTCACCAATACAGATGATCTGTCCGCTCTCATGCCCACGGACAACGGTGGCTACTTTGATCAGGCGACGAGCAACATGGCCCCGAAGTTTCGACGGGAGGCAATGGTGGCCTTGGAATCAATGGGGATTGCTACGGAGTTTTCCCACCACGAGACCGCGCCAGGCCAGCAGGAGATTGATTTGCGCCACGCTGATGCCCTGACCATGTCCGATAACATCATGACCTTCCGTTATTTGATCAAGCAAGTAGCGATCGCGAGTGGGGTGCGCGCCACGTTCATGCCAAAGCCGTTCACCGAACACGCGGGTTCCGCCATGCACTCGCACATCTCCCTGTTTGAAGGCGACTCCAACGCCTTCCACGATCCCGATGATGACATCTCGCTGTCGAAAACAGGGAAGCACTTCATCGCCGGCGTTCTAAAGCATGCTGCAGAGATCTCTGCGGTGACGAATCAATGGCCCAACTCCTACAAGCGCATCGTGTTCGGAAACGAAGCTCCGACCTCCGCCACCTGGGGTGTGTCCAACCGATCGGCTCTAGTCCGCGTGCCCACCTATCGCCTAGCCAAGGCCGACTCGCGCCGGGTGGAAGTCCGCTCCCTGGATTCGGCTTGCAACCCCTACCTGGCGTATTCGCTCATCATTGCCGCCGGGCTCAAGGGCATCCGTGAGCAATACCCATTGGATGATCCGGCCGAAGACGACATCTCGCAGCTTACCCGCCGCGAGCGCCGCGCCATGGGATACGAGGATTTGCCGGCCTCCCTCGACCAAGCCCTTCGACTGTTGGAAAAATCCGAGTTTGCGGCTGATGTCCTCGGTGAGCACGTCTACGAATACTTCCTGCGCTCTAAGTGGAAAGAGTGGCACAACTACCAAGAGCAGATCACTCCCTGGGAACTACGGAACACCCTCGACTATTAAAAGGAGCGCTTTCCTCTTATGTCTGCAGCAGCCCAACCTCGATCGACTGTTCCCTCCCCGGCCGTCCTCAACCTGACAGGTCCGCATTCATCGGCCGATCTCACGTGGCTTGGTTGGGACAACCCCGATTCCACGGATCTGCTGTGGGCTTTGGCCAGCGCGGGCGATTCGGACCTGGCGTTGAATACCATCGTGCGGCTGATGAATGCCCTGGGAGATGATCGATTCGAACTCGATCGGGGATTGCGCGACAACACCGACCTGCGCATAAGGCTGTTCGCTCTGGTGGGAGGGTCAACTGCGCTAGGTGATCACTTGGTGGCCAATCCCGAGTTATGGCGCGAGCTGGACAAGGAGCTTCCCCATCCCGAAGAGCTCATGCAGACGATGCTCGGCGCAGTGGGGGCAACACCAGCGTCCATTGTTGTGTCGGAGGAAGATGGTGAGGACCTCGGCCCAGATACTGCCCGGGAGGATCTTTCCACCCCCGGTACGTACCGGGCAGCTATCTGCGGGCCGGAAGCCAAGAATGACTTGAAGCTGGCGTATCGTACGCTCATCATGCGCATCGCCGCTCACGACTTTGCTGGTACCTTCGTCTCCCGCCGCCATGTCGGGTTACAGCAGCCACGCATCGATTTCCGCACTGTCACAGGTCTGCTCTCATCGCTTGCTGACGCCGCCCTCACCGCCGCCCTGTCTGTTGCCGTCACCGGTGTCTATGGGGAAAAAGACGTGGACACTCGCCTGGGGATCATTGCGATGGGGAAGTGCGGTGCACAGGAGTTGAACTACATCTCCGACGTTGACGTCATTTTCATTGCCGAGCCACCCAGCCCACGGGCCACGCGCTTGGCTGGCGAGTTCATGAGGATCGGATCGGCCGCCTTCTTCGAGGTTGACGCCAACCTGAGGCCCGAGGGAAAATCTGGCGCGCTTGTACGTACGTTGGACAGCCACGTCGCCTATTACCGGCGATGGGCAGAAACCTGGGAGTTCCAGGCTCTGCTCAAGGCACGGCCGATGACCGGCTACGTGCCGCTCGCCCAGGCTTACGTGGAGGCGTTGGCCCCCATGGTGTGGTCCGCCTCCCAACGAGAGTCCTTCGTGGAAGACGTCCAGGCAATGCGTCGTCGAGTGTTAGAGAATGTGCCGGAGAACCTGCGTACCCGCGAGCTCAAGTTGGGTGTCGGTGGACTTCGCGATGTTGAGTTTGCGGTGCAACTATTGCAGCTCGTTCACGGCCGTTCGGACGAATCCCTGCGAGTGCTTTCTACCGTTCAAGCCCTCGCGGCACTCGTCGATGGCGGCTTCGTCGGAAGAGAAGATGGTCACCAACTGATTGAGGCTTATGAGTTCCTTCGCCTCTTGGAACACCGGTTGCAATTGCAGCGCCTGCGTCGGACGCACACCCTTCCCGCTGAAGAAGACGAGAAGAACCTTGCGTGGTTGGCGCGCACGAGTGGGTTTGCGGCCAGCGCTAAGAAATCCGCCATCGAAGTTTTCACTGCACAGCTGCGCAAAATCAGGCTTCTGATTTCGGATCTACACTCGCGCCTGTTCTACCGGCCCCTGCTACACACCGTGGTCAACCTGTCGGTCGATGAGATCACGCTGTCGCCGGAAGCGGCGAAACTGCAGTTGGCGGCGCTGGGCTATCTCCACCCTACCCGTGCCTTCGAGCACCTGACCGCGTTGGCCTCCGGAGCCTCCCGCAAGGCAAAGCTTCAGGCCATGCTCTTGCCAACTCTCATGACCTGGCTCTCGGAGACGGCCGACCCGGACGCGGGACTGCTCAACTACCGCAAACTATCGGAAGCCGCTTACGACAAGGTTTGGTTCCTGCGGATGCTGCGCGATGAAGGAGTCGTGGGCCAGCGCCTCATGCGCATCCTCGGTACGTCGCCGTACACCTCGGATCTGATTATCTCGGCCCCGGACTTCGTCAAGCAGCTCGGGGATGGCGCGAGCGGGCCCAAACTCATGGAAGTGGCGCCAGATCAGGTCAACAAGGCGCTTGTGGCCTCGTCGAAGCGACACGATGATCCGGATAAAGCGGTCGCCGTGGCGCGCTCGCTGCGTCGGGTGGAGCTCGCTCGAATCGCGTCGGCTGACCTCCTGCACTTCATGCCGGTTGAGCAGGTGTGCTTGGAATTGTCGTTGGTGTGGGACGCAGTTCTCCAGGCTAGCCTGTTGGCTGAGGTGCGGGCTGACCTGTTGGAACGGGGCGTCGATACGCCGCCGGCGTGGATCGTCATCATTGGAATGGGCCGCCTGGGTGGGGCCGAGCTCGGGTACGGCTCTGATGCCGATGTCATGTTCGTCTGCGAGCCCACCGAGGGAGTCGACGACGGTGACGCGGTGAAGTGGGCGATCGGGATTTGTGATCGCATGCGTTCGAGGCTGTCCAAACCTTCCGGTGATCCGCCCTTGGAAGTGGATCTCGGCCTGCGCCCGGAGGGGCGATCCGGGGCGGCTGTGCGAACCATCGAATCGTATGAGCGCTATTACCGGGAATGGGGAGAGGTTTGGGAGACCCAGGCCCTGCTCCGCGCGACTGTCGTTGCTGGTGATGAGGGGGTGGGTGAGAAGTTCCTGCGCATGATCGATGAGTTTCGGTATCCGGAAGGCGGGGCGTCGGCAAGCGAGATTCGGGAGATCCGCCGCATGAAAGCGCGGATCGATGATGAGCGGCTACCGCGCGGTGCTGACCGCAACACGCACACCAAGCTTGGTCGCGGGGCCTTGACTGACATCGAGTGGACCGTTCAGCTCCTGACTATGATGCATGCCCACAACTTCCCGGAGATGCACAACACTTCCACGTTGGAGATCCTCGATGTCATCAAAGAAAAGGGCATCATCTCGCCGGGGAAGGTGGCGACTTTGCGTGAGGCGTGGTTGATGGCTACCAACGCCCGCAATGCTCTCGTGCTCGTGCGCGGGAGGCGCACTGATCAGCTGCCGCAACCCGGCCCCGCCCTGGCGCAGGTGGCGGGCGCGGCTGGCTGGGATCCGGAGGACTACCAGGGGTTCTTGGAGGCCTATCTAAAGATCACCCGTCAGGCGCGGCAGGTCGTCGACGAGGTGTTTTGGGGTGAGGAGACGATGGAGCCCTGATGCGGGGGCAGGGCAAACCCTTAAGGGCCCTGTTCCTGGCAGGGTGCAGTGCCTACGCTGGGCCGTGACCAACACTCAGCACTAAGGAGACCATCATGGCCGTATCTCTCTCCATCGACCTGGCCGATGCTACGTTCGCAGATCTTCGCGCGCTTGTCGACGCCGCCCGCACCGCTGGCGTCAGCGACAACGTCACCCTCGAGCTGGAGGACACCACGTTGCTCGTCATTGCCGATGGCACTGCAGAGCGTCCGGTCGCCACGACCGGTGAGCCGGTGATCAAATCCCATCAGGCACCCCGTGGGCCGGCGGTTGGTGATGCGGCTATTCGCAGCGTCATTGATATCCTCACCGGCCGTCAGGATCCGCCCCGCCATTAACCTTCCGGCCCCGTGTCCCGTCTTCCGCGGATGCGGGGCCGAAAAGCACTAACATGAACACATGTTCATCACCGCGGTGCGCCTGGAAGATTCCCAGGACGACAGCTATGTCCGCCATCTTCCCGTGGTGCGACACCTCGTGCAGCTAAATGGCCTGCGCTTGAATAGCCCTGTCACCATCATCGTTGGTGATAACGGGTCGGGAAAGTCGACTCTCGTGGAGTCCATCGCCGTTGCGGTGGGATTCGACAGCAGTGGTGGGCCCCTGCGCAAGCATTTACCTGCTAACGCTGCGCCCTCGCACTCCGAGCTGGCCCAGTGGATCACTCTGCATGGCAAAGAGATTCCGTTGCGGGGCTATTTCCTGCGCGCTGAGACTCATTACGATGCGGTTGATGCTCTCGAGGTGGAGGCCCCAGACCCCGTTGATTCACTCAAGCACATGTCGCATGGTGAATCCGTGATGACCTTGCTCGACGAGCAGATTAGCGAGGCCGCCGGGCTGTATCTTTTCGATGAGCCTGAGTCGGGGCTCTCGGTGGTGAGGCAAATGGCGCTGGTTGCGGAGATCCACCAGGCCGTGCGGCAGGGTAGCCAGTTCATCATCGCCACTCATTCACCGATCATCCTGGCGGTTCCGGGTGCGACGATCGTTGAGATCAACGAGGAAGGCATGGCGGAGACGGTCTACGACGAGGCAGAGGCGGTCGTGGCGACGCGGGAGTTCCTGGATGATCCGGCCGGTACCCTGCGCTACCTCATGGAATAGCCCCGAAGTTATCCCGGGAGCTAGCCGTCCGAGGATTCCACAATCCGGACGGTGCCGCTGCCAAGTCCCTCTGCCTCGCGGCGAGCGCGACGGCGAGCGACGATGAAGCGGAAGGTGATAAGGCCGAGGATGCCGATGCCCCACGCGATGATGACGGCCCACCAGGCCAGACGGAAGTCGGCCCAGGTATAGGCGGCACCGTCGGAGGAATAGTCGAGGAGGAATCCTACGGCTTGGGCGGCGAACATGCCCGCGAAGAAGCCGCCCATGTTGGACATGCCGGTGGCAGTGGCAACGATGCGGCGGTCGAGGCCCTCACGGATGTCGTCGAAGCCGTAGTTGGAGGAGGGGGTGAACAGCGCCATGACGATGTTGACCACGATGATTGCGGAAACTCCGCGAGGTTCGGCGGGCAGGAAGAAAATGATCCAGGTGAGGCCAATGCAGCCGGCGAAGAGGATGGCGGCGACGACGCGGTTGCTACCCAGGCGGGCGGAAATGGGGCCGAGGATAGGCCCGGCGGCCATGGATGCGACGACGTTGATGGACAAGACCATGCCGACGGTCGAGGGAGAAAGGCCCATGCCCAAGGTCATCATCGGCACACCCCAGAGCAAGGTGAAGACGATCTGCGGCATCATTGAGGCGTAGTGGTTGAAAAATCCTTGCCAGCACAGTGGTTCGCGGAACACGGTGGCCAGGAGCTTGCCCATGGGCATCCGTTCTGGTGCGGGCTTCTTTTCCGTCTCCTTCCCCTTTTCCGCTGCTGCCCAAGCCTCGGGGGAATCGGCCACCGCGACCCACGCGGCCAGCGCGATGATGATGCCCAGTGCGCCGAGGCTGAGGAATGCGGGGGTCCAGCCGGGCCCGTGCAGGAGGGTGAGGAAGGGCACGGCGGAAAGAAATTGACCGGTCTGACCGATGGCAGCTGTCATCTGGGTAAACAGCGGGGTCTTTTTCAGGGGGAACCAGTAGGGGAGGATGCGCATGACCGACAGGAAGGCGGTGGCATCGCCGGCCCCGATGAATACGCGGGCGATGATCGCTACCCAGTACGAGGTCGAGAACGCCAAAATGACCTGGCCCAGGGCCATGATGATCGCGCCGACGACGAGCATTTTGCGCGGTCCGAAACGGTCGGTGAGCATGCCGACGGGAATCTGCGCGAAGGCGTAGACGCCGATTTGGACGGAGGTGAAGACGGCGATGCGGGAGGCATCGACGTCGAAACGCTCAATGGCATCGACTGAGGCGACGCCGAAGGAGGTGCGCCCGGTAATCGCCACGACGTAGACCAGCACGGCAAACACCCAAACGGTGATAGCTTTTCTGGTTACTTGTTCACGGGGGTGGGGGTCGAGGCGCGGCTTGTTCACCCATAAGACCATATACCCCGGGTCGGGGCGTGGGGGCTGTTCTAGCAGGGTTTAGTTTCAACCATCGGCATGCGGGTGTGCGAAGGGCAAGTAAGGTGGTCTCCGTGAAATACATTTCGACGCGAGACGCTTCCCGTACCCCCGTTTCCTTCACCGATATCCTCCTCGGTGGGTTGGCGCCGGACGGCGGGCTGTACCTGCCCGAAGAGTATCCTCAGCTCAGCGATGAGCAGCTCACCCGCTGGCGCAGTCTGCTCGCTGAAGAAGGCTACGCCGCCTTAGCCGCAGAGGTGCTGGGGCTCTTTGTCGATGACATCCCGGCCGCGGACCTGGAGGCCATTGCGCATCGGGCGTACCACACGCCGAAGTTCGCCAGCGAGGAGATCGTCCCCGTCACGCACCTGGCTGGTTCGTTGTATATCGGCCACTTGTCGGAGGGTCCCACCGCGGCCTTCAAAGACATGGCGATGCAGTTGCTCGGCGAGCTCTTTGAATACGAACTTGCGCGGCGCGGCGAGACCATTAACATCCTCGGCGCTACCTCAGGCGATACCGGCTCTTCCGCCGAGTACGCCATGCGCGGACGCGACGGCATCAGGGTGTTCATGCTTACCCCGGCTGGTCGGATGACTCCGTTCCAGCAGGCTCAGATGTTTGGCCTCGACGATCCCAACATTTTCAACATCGCCCTCGACGGGGTTTTTGATGATTGCCAGGATGTGGTCAAGGCCGTGTCTGCGGATGCGGAGTACAAGCGCGAGCACCGCATTGGCGCCGTCAACTCCATCAACTGGGCTCGCTTGATGGCGCAGGTGGTCTACTACATCTCCTCGTGGCTCAAGGTCACCGAGAGCAATGATCAGCTGGTTTCTTTCGCTGTGCCCACCGGCAACTTCGGCGACATTTGTGCTGGTCACATCGCCCGCCAGATGGGCCTGCCAATTGATCGCCTTATCGTCGCCACCAACGAAAATGATGTGCTGGATGAGTTCTTCCGCACGGGCAACTATCGGCCGCGCCCGGCTGAGGAAACGATGGCCACCTCGTCGCCGTCGATGGATATCTCCCGCGCCTCGAACTTCGAGCGCTTCGTCTTCGACGTGCTCGGCCGCGATGCTGATCGCACCGCGCAGTTCTTCGGCGTTGATGTCAAAATGGGTGGTTTCTCGCTTGCCGACGACCCCGCGTTCCCCGCGATCGCCGACCCGGACGGGTTCGGCTTTGCTTCCGGTCGCTCGACCCACGAGGACCGGGTCGCCACCATTCGGGAGACGTTCGAGCGCCTTGGAGTCCTCCTCGATCCGCACACTGCGGACGGAGTGCACGTCGCTCGCGGCTGGGTAGGTGAGATCGATTCGCCCATCGTGTGTTTGGAAACAGCCCTGCCGGTGAAGTTCGGCGACACCATTGAGGAAGCCATTGGCCAGCAGCCAGCAGTTCCGGAGCGTTTCCGTGGCATCCTGGACGCCGAGCGCCATGTGGTTGACCTGCCGAATGACGCCGAGACCGTGAAACAGTTCTTGTCTGACTCGATCCGCACCACGACCGTCTAGGAGGCCGCAAGCATGGGCATGGAATTTAAGATGAGTCAGGAATACTTCAACGAGTTCGACCCGGAGAGGTTTGCCGCTCAGATTAAGGCGAAGGCCGCGGAGGAGGAGGCGGCGAAGGAAGCTGCCAAAGAAGCTGGGATCACCGGCACCGAGGACTTCGACGAGGCGTGAGAACTGGCATCTGGGCCACCACCGCAATCATGATCGCTGCCGGGGTGGCCGGCATCGCGGGCTATGCCATCACCGAGCAGGCGGCCCACCCGACTGTCCTGTCTGAGGCCGCCCCCGCGCCAGAGCAGTTCGTACCCAGCGCCTCGGTCCGCGTGCCAACGGACAGTCCTTGGGCGCCCGGCACGGCGGTGAGCATCACGTCAACACTGCCAGTTCCGGGTCAAGAGATCCGCGTTGGTCAGTGCACCATCGCTTACAGCTTCACGGCGGGGGAGAAGGCCTACGCGGTGACGGCTTCGCACTGTGGCCAGGTGGGCAACCACGTCTGGGCGAGCACCTCCGATATGCAGGCGAATTTCGACACCCCGGTGGGAACTTTCATCTACTCCGATCTTTATGATCCTGCCGGGGAGAGGCTCGATGCCGGGATCATCGAGATCACGAATCGGTGGATCCCCATGCGGGCCCCAGATAATGCAGCTGGCACTGCGGTGGCGCAGGAGATCGGCGCCTTGCCGCCCGTGGTCTGCAAATACGGGAACACGACCGGGGAGACGTGTGGCGCGCCGGAGGCTTCCGAGGCGTGGGCCATCCTCACCGGCCACGACGGCTCTGAGCTTGAGGCCTTTGCCTCCACCGCGCAGGTCTGCGCCCAGCCCGGCGATTCCGGTGGCCCGGTCTACGCCGACCTAGAGGGCCAGCGCGTCATCATTGGGCTGGTTTCCGGCACCCGTGGCGCTGCCGATGCCACCGGGTGTGACCTCGGGCTTGAGGCAATGACAATGTCGTATACTGCCATGCCCCAGATCCAGCAGCTCGTCGACCGGGTCGTTCCCGGCGGGGACTACCTCTAGTTAAGGACGCTGATAATGCCCACTCCCGATTTCATCCTCGCCCTGCGGGACAAGGTCGGCCACGATCCCTTATGGCTGCCCGGCGTCACGGCCATCGTCCTGCGGGATGTGCCGCCGGGGGCACCTCTGTGGGCCGTCCCGGAGGTGTTATTGGTCAAGCGTGCCGACGATGGCCGGTGGACCCCGGTGTGCGGCATCTGCGAGCCCGGCGAAGACCCGTCGGAGACGGCTCTGCGGGAAGTCAAGGAAGAAACGCTTATCGACGCCCGCGTCGAAGCCCTCCTCGGCGTCGGCCAGGTCGGGCCCGTCACCTACTCCAACGGCGATGTCACCGCCTACATGGACACCTGCTTGCGCCTGTCTCCGGTAGGGGAGGCCGAACCGCGGGTTGGGGACGAGGAATCGACGGAGGTGGGCTGGTTCGAGGTCTCTCGGCTTCCGCAATCGATCACCCCGCGTTTCCGCCTGAACATTGCGGATGCGGTGGCGCAGTTGAAGCACCCGGCTGGGTTCCGCCCCCGCATTGGCTATCGCAAGCGCGATCGTTAGGGTGTTGGCTGTCTTTTAGCTGTGAGTTTTCCTGCAGTCTGAAATTTCAACTCCCCACCTGGTGTTTTCTCAGGTCAGGGTAGGATTCCCACGCTTTACGTGATCTGGGCAACAGACTATTAATCTCATTTATGACCATGTCAGTTGCCGGGATTCCGGCTCACCCACTCATCGTCCACCTCACCGTGGTAGCGGTCCCCGTGGCCGCGCTCCTTCTTCTCGTCTGGGCCGTGGCTCCACGGCTGCGCGGCCGGTTGGCTACGTTGACCGTAGTCGTCGCCGCAGTAGGTGCCGCAGCTACTCTTGGCGCCAAGTTCACCGGAGAGGCTCTTCTGGAGGCCCAAGGATTCTCGGAGCACAATCCCGGCCCCGTGGCCGATCACGCCGGGTGGGCGGACTTTCTCACCGTGGCCGTGTTCGTCATGTTGGCTGTCGCGGCAGGCTATTGGTTCTTCTCCCGTCGACCAGCGACAGGCAGCGTCATCATGGTCGCAATTCGAGTGTTGGCGGCGGCCGTTGCTGTCGCCGCCCTGGTCACTGTCATTGGCACCGGTCACGAGGGTGCCGCCCTCGTGTGGGCCAACAACGGAAGTTAGGAAACGCACACTATGGCTATATCTCAAGTCTTGCTCGGACATAGGGGCGAAGCTCACAATACTGGCCACAACTCGCGCCTCAATTGGCTTCGCGCCGGAGTCCTCGGAGCTAACGACGGAATTGTCTCGGTAGCCGCGCTTCTTTTGGGCATCATCGCAACCGGGGCTGACGAGGGTCCAATTCTCACGGCCGGCATTGCCGCAACCGTTGCTGGTGCCGTGTCGATGTCCCTGGGCGAGTATGTCTCAGTGTCCGCGCAAAAGGACTCAGAGCGGATGCTCATGGACAAAGAGAAAAGAGAGCTAGCAGAGTTGCCGGAGGCGGAGGAAGAAGAGCTGGTTGGCATTCTTCAGACCTATGGAATTGAACGCACCACCGCCGAGAAAGCTGCCGCGGAGATCGGGGCGGGTGATCCCCTGCCGGTGCATCTGAAGCTCGAGTTGGGAATGACCGAAGGTGAGTTGACTAGTCCACTGGCGGCGGCGGGCTCATCCGCGGCGGCCTTCCTCCTGGGTGCCATCCTGCCGATGCTGGCTGTACTTGTCGCTCCACATGACTACATGGCGTGGATCGTCACGATTATTACTTTGGTGGCCCTGGCGATCACTGGAGTGGTATCCGCCTACCTGGCCGGAACATCAAAGCTTCGCTCAATGTTGCGGCTACTCATCGGTGGTTCGGCGGGCTTGGCACTGACCTACTTCGCCGGTGCGTTGTTCGGCGGAATGGCCTAAGCCTTCTTGACCACGCTTGATTTCAGTTTCATGGCCCCGAAGCCATCGATTTTGCAGTCGATATTGTGCTCATCGGAGGTATCGATGAGGCGGATGTTGCGCACCTTCGTGCCCGACTTCAGCGGCTGCGTGGAGCCTTTGACCTTGAGGGTTTTGACGACGGTGACTGTGTCGCCGTCGACAAGCACGTTTCCCACCGCATCGGTGATCTCTGCGGGGCCATCGGTCTCAGTGTCTGAGGCCGGGGTCCATTCGTGGCCGCATTCGGGGCACACCAGCAGGGGGTCCATCTCGTAGGTGAACTCGCTCGCGCACTGGGGGCAGGGCGGCAATTGATCGGTGTCGGTGCTCATGGGGTCATTATGTCAGCGTCAGTCATGCGAGATGAATTCATTCATTTGTCGTCATGTGCACCCGCCGGGTACTATTGGGAACTGCTTTCAATAGTGTTCCAATTAGAGTTCAGGAGTTCACCCCAATCATGCGCCTCCAGCGATCTGCCTCCCTCATTGGACTTGCCGCAGTCTCCAGCCTCGCGCTAGCCGCCTGCTCTTCTGCCAGCGATTCCGACAATGGCGCCAACGACGAGCTGACCATCGTGGCCACGACAACTCCGCTGGGCAGCGTGACGGAGCAGATCGCCGCCTGCGCCGGTGGCAACTACACCACGTTGATGCCGGTCGGCGCCGATCCGCACGATTTTTCCGCCTCCTCCGCGCAGATCGCGGCGTTGATGAAGTCCGACGTGGTGATCGCCAATGGCCTAGGCCTCGAAGATGGACTGGCCACCACCCTGGACCAGGTCGAACTCGACGGCATCCCCGTCGTGGACGTGGCTGAGGAATTCAACCCCCTTCCCTTCGGTGATCACGATGACCATGATCACGCCGGACATGAAGGGCATGACCACGGCGAATTTGATCCGCACTTCTGGCTCGATGCCGGGCGCATGGCACAGGCTGCGGAGCTCATTGGCACGAAGGCCGCAGAACTCTCCGAGGATTCGAAGTGGTCCGAGTGCGGAAACGACGTGAGCAAGCAACTCGCCGAGCTCGACGGGGAGCTGCGGGAGACCCTGGCTAAGGTTCCGGCGGACAAGCGCGTGATCGTTACTGATCACGATGCCTTTGGGTACTTCAACGCCGCCTACGGCTTCGAATCCGCCGGCGTGGTCGTCCCTGGTGGCTCCACGGAAGCCGAGCCCTCGTCCCAGGATCTCGCAGCGCTGGCCGCGACCATCAAGGACCGGGGAGTTCCGGTGATCTTCTCCAACACCGCCGTTGGCCAGGGCCTGGTCGACTCGCTCGCGCGGGAAGTAGGCAATGACGTGCAGGTCGTTCCGCTGTACGTTGGCAGCACCGGCCCGGCTGATTCTCCGGCCGCAGACTACCAAGGAATGATGCGCGAAAACGCCCGCCTCATCGCCCAAGCGCTCTCCTAACACCTCCCTTGGCGGCAGAAGGGACTACCGTAGACCCGTGATCGATTGGCTAATAGAACCGTTCTTGCTGGGATTCCAGCAGCGAGCCCTCATCGGTGGACTCATCGCCGCCGTGATGAGCGCCACCGTGGGCGTGTGGCTCGTTCTGCGCGGCATGAGCTTTTTCGGAGACGCCTTCGTCCACGGCGTCCTGCCGGGAATCGCGGCGGCGGTCGTCTTCGACTTCAGCCCCATCCTGGGTGCCGCCGTCGCCGCCGCGGTGATGGTGGGGGCCGTGGAGGTGATTCACCGGCACACCAACCTCAAAGAAGACACGGCTATCGGCCTGTTGTTCGTGGGCATGATGGCCCTGGGCGTGGTCATCATTTCCCGCTCGAGTTCCTTCACCGGCTCGTTGACCAGCATCCTGTTCGGTGATGCCCTCGGCGTGTCATGGGCGGCGATCCAGCAGCAGGCAGTGCTGGCGGTTGTGGTGATCGTCGGTTCGCTTCTGCTCTACCGGCCCCTGCTCGTGCTGTCTTTCTCCCCGGTCAAGGCCGAGTCCCTGGGCATGCGACCCAAGCTCACTCATGCCCTCCTGCTCGTGCTCATCGCCACCGCCGTCATCGGCAGCTTCCAGGCCGTGGGCACGATGCTGGTGTTCAGCCTGCTCGTCGCCCCGCCCTCGGCCGCGGCACTGCTTTCGCGCTCCATTCCCATGATGATTGCGCTATCGGCGGTGATCGGCGCCGCCTCCGTCGTCATCGGCCTCATCCTCAGCTACTACTGGGGTACCGCCGCCGCGGCCACGATGGCGCTCGTGCCCATCGTCTTCTTCCTCCTCGTCATGGAAGTCCAGTATCTCCGCCGTCGGCGCACTAAACGCCCCGCCGTTACCGCGGGAGTGGCAGCATGAGTGAATTCGCGCACGCCCGCGACCTGAGCCTGGGCTATGACCGCACCATCGCCGTGCAGCCATCGGATTTTTCCATCCCAGCGGGCAAACTCACGGCCATCATCGGCCCCAATGGGTCCGGCAAGTCGACGCTGTTGCACGCTCTCGGCGGGCTCATTGAGCCGCTCGGCGGCGAGTTGGTGGTGTTGGGGGGACGGGCCGATGCGGCTAAACGGCGCATTAGCTACGTCATGCAATCCGTGAGCTTCCCGGAGGGCGTGCCACTGTCAGTGCGCGAGATCGTCTCCATGGGCCGCTATCCCCAGTCGGGGTGGTTTGGGCGGCTAAACGCCGCTGATAAAAAGCGTATCGACGCCGTCATGGACCGCTTGCGCGTCACCGATCTCGCCCGTCGGCACCTGGAAGAGCTGTCCGGCGGGCAGCGCCAGCGCGTCTATGTTGCACAAGGCCTCGCCCAATCACACGACGTGTTGCTCCTCGATGAGCCGCTCACCGGGCTCGATCTCGTGTCCGCTCGCACGATCGATGAGATCATTCACGATGAGACCGATGATGGCCGCACGGTTGTCCACACCACCCATGATCTGGATGAGGCGCGCGCAGCCGACCATGTCATCCTTATGTCCAACCGAGTCGTTGCTTTCGGGCCCCCGGAGCAGGTCTTAACGATTGACAATCTGCGGGAGGCGTACAACCTCGGTGAGCTGCATGAATCGACGGGAATGATCGTCGATGATCCGTATCGTGAGTGCTAATTTTTAGCCGAAGTGAGGTCGCTCACGATTGTTTTGTGGATACGACACCAAGTGATAATGTTGGCGAGTCAACAAACAGAGGAGTAATCATGAAGATCGCAGTGTTCGTCGGTTCCATCCGTGAGGGACGCTCCGGCATCACCATCGGCCAGTGGGCCATCGAGCAGCTTGAGGCTCGACACGATGGCAACGAGTACGTGCTCGTTGACCTCAAGGAGCAAGACCTTAACCCCATGACCGCCAACCCCCCGCGCATGGTCAAAAACGGCGATTACGCCGACCCGAAGACCCGCGCCTGGGCGGAACTTATCGGTCAATTCGACGCCTTCATCTTCGTCACCCCGGAGTACAACGCCTCCATTCCTGGCCCGATGAAGGATGCTTATGATCAGCTGTTTGAGGAGTGGACCGGTAAGCCCGTCGGCTTCATCGGTTACGGTGCTGGTGCCGCCCGCACCTCCGTCGCGCACTGGCACGACATCGTTGGACGCGTCGGAATGAAGCTCGTCCCGGCCCAGGCCGAATTCTCCTTCACCGAGCACTTCCCCGACATGGTCTTTACCCCGGGTCAGCAGGGCATTGACTGGGTCAATGCCATCGCCGACGAGCTTATCGACGCTGCCGCTATCACCGAGTCCGCCAACGTCTAGGCGGCTTAAGCCGCGGCGGACTGCGCCGAGATCGCCGCGAAGCTCAACCCCGTGGCCACGAGGTTATTCACCGCGTGGCCCACAAGGGGATAAGCCAGCTTTCGACCATTGAACAGGTACAACGCGGTCATGACGACGCCAATCGCAATGTACTGACCTGCCTCCATCAGGCCTGCGGGCGTGAAGCTGCGCAGGTGAATGAGGCTAAACAACACCACCGACGCCACGCTGAGCAACCACACTGGGAACTTGATGCTCAGTCGGCCGATGAGAATCTCCCGGAACACGATCTCTTCCACTACCGGGCCCAGAATTACCGCGATGATGACGGCGAACGCCGAGGTGGCCAAGAACTGGTTCACGGCCTCCTGGTTCGCCGTCGGCGCCCCCTCCGTGCCCTTGAGTAGCAGGAACAACGCCGAGATGGCAAAGATGGCCACAAACGCGATGGCCGTCTGACCTAGGACCTTGAGCGGATGGTTCTTTATCTCGGCCAGGGCCTCACGGAACACCTCCCGAAACATCACCACCGCCAAGATCGCGAGGAAGAAGTACCCTCCCACATTGAGGCTGTTCCAAAAGCCGGTGGTGCTCTTCGGGATGAAGAGCCCGAAGATTTGCGGTAGAAGCTGAGAAACCAGCACATAGATTGCCGCGTAGATCAGGGGCGTGCGCAGGCGCGATGATAACAAGGTGGTTGACTCCCAAGTAGAGAACTGTGTACTTACTTAGGTGAGATTAAGGAATCTCGCTGGGGGAGTCGGGAGGGGCGGCTGGCAACGGGCTGTCAGGGATGGGGTCCCTGCGGTTCGTGAGATCACGCGGTAGAAAGGGCTCGTCTCAGGCGCTCCAGGGCGGATGTGGGGGTCTGTTTCACTATGGTGAAATCACAGCAAGCGCTAGTCGGACCGAGTAGCGCGCCACCGCCAGTAGGTTAGCGGTAGATCTCTGCTGTTTGCTCCCATAGATCGTCGATCGGGGAGCCTGGCGGGAAACGGCCATCGATCTCGAGGATTGCTAGCCCGTGTGTCGAGGCAAACAGGCTCTGCGCCTTGAGCGGATCGCCGGTGACCCGGGCGAATGGGGCGCCCGACCAATCCTCCAGCCCGGGGGGAAGTGCTGAGCGCTCAAGGGGGCCGGTAGTTGCTAACCGATAGTGATGCGGATGTCGCGTTGCTTGAGTGCGGTAGCGGTCAAGCAGATTCGCGACTGTCGTTGCCTCCCACAGTGCGTCGCCCATCTGGAAGAAGGATTGCGTGAGAATGATGGTTCCCAGCTCCTCCTTGTTGGCAACGTGGTTGTATAGCGACGGTGCCTTCATTCCCACACGCTCGGCCAGGCGGCGCATCGTCAGAGTCTCCCAGCCTGTTTCCTCAAGCATCTCTCGCGCCACAGAGATGATCGCAGCGGTCCGGTGAGTGAGGGGCTGGGGTGTGGGGCGATCCATACTCAAAATCTACCTGTGGGCGTGGTCGGTGATGGCCGCCGCCAGCGCTTCGGTGCTGGTGGCGAATTCCTCCTCGAGATTGAAGAAGGGCCGCAGTAGCATCACGGCGGCTCCTCGAAACTCTTCGCCCTGGACGATGGTCACGGTCCCTGGTCTGGGACCTGGGTCGATCCGGAAATAGTGTTCCCCGTCCGCGATGCCTCTCATCAGTGTAGTTCCTCGCCAGCGCAGCTCCTGCCCAGATTTGGCCACGAGGACAACCGGCCGGAAGGTGAATTCTGTCCCACTGGACTGGGTGCGATTGAGTAAAGTCTCGCCGACTGCAGGCGTTCCCGACAATTCAACAGTGTGCGGGTTCCAATCCACGTGTCCGGGCAAATCAGTGATGACTTCCCATGCCTGCTCGCGCGACGCGGTGGCAGTGGCGCGTTGTTCTACGCGGTAGGGAATTAGGAATCCGGCCGTCGCGGTGGCAACACAAAGACCGGTGACGGAAAGGGTGATGATGGTGCGGGTTCTCATGGCAGCCTCCTATGACTAACAGTGTTAGTTCTGAAGCTAACACTGTTAGTTAATGGCGTCAAGGGCTGTCAGCGATGGGAACCCTCTGTAGGCGTGATATCACCCCGTAGAAACGACTCGTCTCAGGCGCTCCAGGGCGGATGAAGGGACCCGTTTCACTATGGTGAAATCACAGCAAGCGCTAGTCGGACCGAGTAGCGCGCCACCGCCAGTGGGTTTGCTGCTGTCCGAACCTATAGACGCAAGGCCCCGCTTCACACCGCGGAGACGGTGGGAGGCGGGGCCTTGCAGGAGCATGTGGGGCCGCGGCTAAGCAGTCCCTCCTAGCAGTCGTAGTACATCTCGAACTCGAGCGGCGTCGGGCGCAGGCGCGACGGGGAGATCTCGTTGTCGTACTTGAACTTGACGTAGGTGTCGATGAGGTCCTCGGTGAAGACGTCGCCTTCGGTGAGGAACTCGGAGTCTTCCTGCAGGGCTGCCAGGGAGGCTTCGAGGGAGGTCGGTGCCTGCGGGATGGAGGCTGCTTCCTCCGGCGGGAGCTCGTAGAGGTCCTTGTCCACGGGGGCGTGCGGCTCGATGCGGTTCTTGATGCCGTCGAGGCCGGCGAGCATCATGGCGGCGAAGCCGAAGTAGGGGTTGCCGGAGGGGTCCGGGGCGCGGAACTCGATGCGCTTGGCCTTCGGGTTGGAACCGGTGATCGGGATGCGCACGGCGGCGGAACGGTTGCGCTGCGAGTACACGAGGTTGATCGGGGCTTCGAAGCCGGGGACCAGACGGTGGTAGGAGTTCAGCGTCGGGTTGGTGAAGGCCAGGACCGCGCCGGCGTGGTGGAGGATGCCGCCGATGTAGTAGCGGGCGATGTCGGACAGGCCAGCGTAGCCGGACTCGTCATGGAACAGCGGCTTGCCGTCCTTCCACAGGGACTGGTGGGCGTGCATACCGGAGCCGTTGTCACCGGCGAGTGGCTTGGGCATGAAAGTGGCGGACTTCGCGTTCGCCACAGCGGTGTTCTTCACGATGTACTTGAAGGACTGCAGGTCATCGGCTGCGTGCAGGAGAGTGTTGAACTTGTAGTTGATTTCCTGCTGGCCGCCGGTGCCCACCTCGTGGTGGAAGCGCTCGAGGTCGAAGCCGGCGGAGCGGAGGTGGCGGACCATCTCGTCGCGGATATCAGTCGTGGTGTCGTACGGCGGGACGGGGAAGTAGCCGCCCTTGACGCGGGTCTTGTAGCCGAGGTTGCGGGAGCCGTCGAGGTTGTACTCCTCGCCGCGGTTCCACCAGCCCTCGTCGGAGTCGACCTCGTAGAAGCTGGAGTTGATGTCGGCGGAGTAGCGGACGGAGTCGAAGAGGTAGAACTCCGCCTCGGCGCCGAAGAAGCAGGTGTCGGCGATGCCGGTGGATGCCAAGTACTCCTCGGCCTTGCGGGCAACGTTGCGCGGGTCGCGGGAGAAGGGCTCACGGGTGAAGGGGTCGTGCACGAAGAACTTCATGTTGAGGGTCTTCGCCTTGCGGAAGGGGTCGAGCCGCGCGGTGGCAATGTCCGGCAGGAGGTTCATGTCGGACTCGTCGATCGTCGTGAAGCCACGGACTGAGGAGCCGTCGAATGCGAGGCCTTCCTCGGCGGCTTCCTCGTCGAAGAGTTCAGCGGGGATGGTGAAGTGCTGTTCGATGCCGGGGACATCGGTGAAGCGAACGTCGAGGAATTCGACGTTTTCATCCTTGATGAACTTGACTACTTCTTCGATGGACTTAAAGGCCATGGTGGCTCCTCGTTGGTAGACAATCTGTTGAGCTGACACCCATGCTACAGGCGCTGGAGATAATATTAGTCGATCGACCGATTTTATTGTCAAGCGGAGTGGGGGTAATCACTCATTCGAACTATGCGAAGGCTCCCGCTAGGCTTTCAGGCATGGCAAACCCCAAGCGCAGCTGGCTCGACGGCCCGCAGATCCCCGGCGAACACGACGACCCCTTTGCCCCCGGCCAATGGCCCGGCGAGAAGCTGGGATTGCCCGCCACAGGACCGAGCTCCTTGGCATCTGTCGCCCGCCGCGCCGTCGGTGTGGCCATCGATTGGTTCATCTGCTGGATGTTCGCCATCGTCTTCGTGCGTTTTTCTTCGTCGCTTGGCGACGTCGCCACGGTCACCCTCATCTTCTGGGTCATCCTGGGCATTGTTTGCGGGTGGCTGTTCTCCCGCACACCGGGGCACATCGCTCTCGGCATGGGAGTTGCCCGGGTCGACGTCGGTGGGGCCCGCGTGGGCCTGTGGCGCGCCGTCGCGCGCACTCTGCTCACCGCCTTGGTTCTGCCCGCCGCGATGGTGGATTCCGACGGCCGCGGGCTCCACGACCGTGCCACCGGCACGGCCGTCATCCGCGGCTAACGCAGGCTAGATCAACAGGATCAGCAGCACCTGGGCGGCGATGATCTTCAGCACCATCGACACCGGGTACACCGAGGTGTAGCCCATGGCGGGCAGCTCGTTCTTGGCTGTATCGGAAAGATAGGCCAGCACGGCAGGCTGCGTTTGGATACCCGCGAGAACGCCCGCGGTCTCGCCGAAGGATAGCTTCATGATCTTGTAGCCGACGACCATGACGAACACCGAGAGGATGAACGTCACCAGCCCGCCGGCGGCGATGATGGTGAGCGAGACCGGGTCGGAGAGCGCGTCGCGGAACCCGGCGCCGGCGGTCGTGCCAATCGCCGCAAGGAACAGCGCGATACCCATCTGCCGCAGGGCCAAGTTCGCCCCGTAGGGGACCTGCCACACGATCTTTCCCGAGCGCCCGATCGCACCCAGGATGAGGGCCACGATGAGGGGGCCGCCCGCGCTACCGAGCTTGAGCTCGGCGCCGCCAGGGATCGGGATGGCGATCATGCCCACCGCCACGCCGATGGCGAGACCGGCAACGAGGGGGAACAAATTGACGTCGGAAAGCCGCCGATAGGAGTCGCCGAACAGGCGGGTGACCTTGCCCATGCGGTTATGTGCGGAGACAACGCGCACGCGGTCGCCGAGCTGCAAGATGGTGTCCGGGGTGGCGATCATGTCGTGATCGCCGCGGCGCACGCGGGTGATGAGCAGGCCGGACAGTTGCGGCCGCAGCTTCGCCAGGGGGATGCCCACGAGGTCATTGTTGGACACGAAGATGCGGCGGTAGTCCAGGTCATGGCCGTGGAAGGGATCGCCGGGCAGGGCCTCGCCGAGCAGCTCTGCGGCGCGCTCCAGCTCTTCCTCGGTGCCGACGACGGAGAGGATGTCTCCCTGCTTCGCCCAAGCCGACTGGGAGGGGATGCGTTGCTCGCCGTCGCGCTCCAGCCGGGAGACGATGACTGAGAGGTTGAGATCTTCCGGCAATTCGGCAATGGCGTGGAGGTCGTCGCGTTTAACCAAGATCCGGCGAGTGTATAGCTCCTGGACCGCCACGCCATGCTCAAGGGCTTCCTGGTCGTAGTCGACCTTCCATAGCTTGCCCAAGAAGGCGATGGTGAGGATGACCAACAGCACGCCGAGCGGATATGCCAGCGAGTAGGCCACCAGCGGGAGCGCCTCCACCGACTTCAGCTCGCCCGCATCCGTGTAGATCGTGGGCAGGGCCTCGACAACGGCTGCCATGGCCGGGGTGTTGGTGAGGGCGCCGGTAAACATACCGGTACCTGTGACACCATGCAGGCCGAACAGCTTGACCAATCCGTAGGTCACCGCCGAAATGACGGCGAAGGCAAGCACCGCGAGGAGATTATTGCGCAGACCTTTGGAACGGAAGTTGGCAAAGAAGTCGTGTCCGGACTCGAGGCCGATCGTGTAGACGAACAGCGATAGTCCGACAATGTAGATGAGGGAGGGGATCTGGATAGCAGGCTCGATTGCAGCCATGACCAGGCCAACGAAAAGGACGGCCGCGACGCCTAGGCGAAAGCCAAAGATGCGTACGCGGCCGAACAACAGGCCCACAGCCATGATGACGAGAAGAGCCAACAAGGGGCTCTCGACGAAAATGTTCACTTAGACCATGTTGCCAGATACCTCAGTGATAAGCAGTACGCCCCCGTCCCCAAAAGTGGGGATAATCGGGGGCATCACAGCATAAAACGGGCACGATTGGACGTTTAGGTGTTTCCGCCCTTACCCTTGTTGGCTCGCTTGAGGCGGCGATTCATGCCACTCATGTTGGCTGCCTTGGGCAGTGGCCCCTTCGGCAGACCCGCGCCGGGGTTGCCGCTGCCGATGCGATCCATGGCCTCGATCTTCGCGTTGACGGCGTAGACCTCGTCCTTCTTATAGTTACGGGGAAGTTTCAGCAGCTCACGCTGCAGCTTCTTCAAGGTGACCTGGCCTTCACCCTCGCCGACGAGCACCTCATAGATCGGCACATCTCCGGCCAAGCGGTTGATGCGCTTCTTCTGTTGATTCATCAAGGGCTTGACACGGTGCGGCTCACCCTCGCCGACGAGCACCACGCCGGGGTTACCCACGACGCGGTGGACTGTATCCATGTGAGTGTTCATTGCCACAGCAGTCTTGGTGTGCCAGACGATGCCGACGGTGTTGCGCATGTTCTCCAGAGTCCAACCGGCGGCACCCGGGGTATCGCCCACTCGGTCATACATCGAGCCTTCGAGGCGCTTAGAGAAGATGTACATGGCCAGCACGAAGCCAAGGCCGATGCCCAGCGAGAGCATGAACCATTGGCCTTTAAACAGCAGGCCGATGAGGAAGAACGCCAAGCCCATGCCGACGATCGCGAGGAGCATCAACGGGATGAGCTTCTTGTCCTGCTTGCGCTGCAGGTTGAAGGCCTCCCAGAACTGGCTCCACGTTTGCTTACGCTTCGCCCGCTTAGCGGCCCTCTCCTCTGATTTGGCGGCCTTCATCGCCGCTTTCTGCTTATCGTCTGCCATGTCGTCTACCTTAGCGTGAGCTCACGGGGGTTTCTGTGGAGGGGCCGTACTTCTGCAGGAGCGTCGTTGCCTCCTGATCAGTAGATCCCTGGGAGGTCTGGGCCAGATGGGAAAGACTGTCGGGAACCACCAAACCACGGGCAGCCATGGCCTCCGAGTAGAGGCGGCCGGCGCGGTAGGAGGAGCGCACCAGCGGGCCGGACATGACGGCGCCGAATCCAATTTCGCGAGCGAAGTCGGCGTGGGCGACGAATTCCTCCGGGCGAACCCAGCGGTCAATGGGGTGGTACATGGGGCCGGGGCGGAGGTATTGCGTGATGGTGATGATGTCGCAGCCCGCGGAATGCAAGTCTTGCAGTGCCTCGGTGATTTCCTCCGGGGTCTCGCCCATGCCGAGGATCAAGTTGGACTTGGTGATCAGCCCATAGTCGCGCGCCTGCCGAATGACATCGAGGGAGCGCTCGTAGCGGAAAGCGGGGCGGATGCGGCGGAAAATGCGCGGCACCGTCTCCACGTTGTGGGCGAAGACCTCCGGGCGGGACTCAAAAACCTGCTCGAGCAGCTCGGGGCGGCCCGAGAAGTCCGGCACGAGGTTCTCTACGCCGGTGTTCGGGTTGAGCTCGTGGATCTGGCGGACGACCTCCGCGTAAAGCCAGGCTCCTTCGTCGTCGAGGTCATCGCGGGTCACACCGGTGATGGTCGAATAGTTCAGGCCCATCTCGCGGACGGACTCCGCAACGCGGCGAGGCTCGTCGCGGTCGAGCGGCTCCGGCTTAGCGGAGTTGATCTGGCAAAAATCGCAGCGGCGCGAGCAGTTGGCGCCGCCGATGAGGAACGTTGCTTCCCGGGACTCCCAGCATTCGTGAATGTTGGGGCAGCCTGCCTCTTGGCACACCGTGTGCAGGGAGGCGCCGGCGACTTTGCGCTTCATGTCTTCGTATTCGGGCCCCGTCTTCACCGCGTTGCGGATCCAGCGGGGTTTGCTCTCGATGGGCGTCTTCGAATTGCGAGCCTCAACGCGGAGCATTTTTCGGCCATCTGGTGCAATAGTCACGCCATCACCCTACTTGGAATTCAAATTCGAGGAAAATACCGGTTGAGAGGTGTATAAGCACCTACTGGCGCTTCCGTCCCGGGCCCTTGGTGGGGTCAGGCGCCGAACCGAACGTGTGGTCGGCGACCTGCAGGCGGCCGGCCAAGGCCGCATCAAGATTATCGACGAGCGCGTCGGTCATCGATGCCACCGTCACGTCCCGCCCGAGCTCCAGGCTCATCGTGGTGACGTCGGCGTCGTCGATGCCGCAGGCGACGATGTGCTCATAGAACTCGAGGGTGTTATCGCAGTTGAGGCTCAGCCCGTGCATGGTCACACCCCGGGTGATGCGGATGCCCAAGGCCGCGATCTTTCGATCGCGGCGCGACGCGGCCGCGTCGGCGGCGGTGACGGTGCTCGGGAGCCAGACCCCGGAGCGGCCGTCGATACGCCCGGCACGGGTAACCCCGGCCTCCCGCACCGTCTGGATAACGGCTTCCTCCAGTCGGCGGACGTAGTCGACGACATCGACAGGTTCCGCCAGACGGACGATGGGGTAGGCGACGAGCTGGCCCTCGCCGTGCCACGTGATGCGGCCCCCGCGGTCGACGTCCACCACCGGCAGACCATTGGTCGGGCGGTCCTCAGGCTGTGTGCGTTTGCCCGCGGTGTAGACGCTGGGGTGCTCAAGAATGAGCAGCTGATCCCCGATCTCCCCGGCGGCGCGCTGGGCAGCTAGCTGGGCCTGTAGCTCCCACGCCGCCTCATATTCCACCACCCCGAGGCGCTGGACATTCAACGGTTCGCTCGACGCCCGGATAGACAGGTCAGCGGGGAAAAACGGGTCGCGTGGTGCAGTCATGATGGGGTTCAGGATACGCGAAAGGCCCCGCAGCCGGTTCGGGGAACAGAACCGGCCACGGGGCCCGTGAATCGACGGTGTGCTACACGCCGTTGGCCTGCGCGTACTCCGCAGCGGTCATGAGCGGACCCGTCTCAGAGACCTCGACCTGGAATAGCCACCCCTCACCGAAGGGGTCGTTGTTAATCACAGAGTAATCATCATGAACCGAGTCATTGACGGCCGTGACGGTACCGGTGACGGGGGAGTAGAGGTCAGACACGGACTTGGTGGACTCCACCTCGCCACAGGTCTCACCCGCCGTGACGGTGTCGCCGACCTCGGGCAGCTCAGCGAAGACGACCTCGCCGAGGCGATCGGTGGCTACGGAGGTAATGCCAATCTTGACGGTGGTGCCGGTGGCAGCGTCAGCGGTGGTGTCGATCCACTCGTGGTCCTCGGAGTAGGCGAAGTTCTCGGGCAGGTTAGCCATGTTGGGGTGCTCCTATGAGTTGTGGGTCAGGATGGTGACGGTACTGGGACTTGATACTAGCGGGCCGGGCGCTGGTAGAAGGGGGTTTCCACGACCGTGTAGGGATGGCGCTTGCCGCGGATATCCACCTCGAGCTCATCGCCGACGGAAACCTCGCCACTGAGCAGGGCGAGGGCCACCGGGTGGCCCAGCGTGGGGGAGGGCTGACCTGAGGTGACATGACCGAGCAGCTCCTCGCCCCGGTAGACCTCGGCACCAGCGCGGGCTGCCCGTCGGCCCTCGCCGCGCAGGCCCACGATGCGCGAAGTGGCCTCGCGGCCGACCAGGGCGTCACGCCCGACGAAATCAGCCTCCTTCTTCTTGAAGGCCATGCCCATGCCCGCCTCCACCGGCGTGATCTCGAGGGTGAGTTCATTGCCGTAGAGCGGCATGCCCGCCTCAAGACGGAGCGAATCGCGGGCGGCCAGTCCGGCCGGGATGAGGCTGTGGGCCTGGCCAGCGGCGGTGACTTTGTCCCACAGTTCCTCGGCGACTTCGTTGGGCACGAACAGCTCGAAGCCGTCCTCGCCGGTATAGCCAGTACGGGCCACCAACGCCTCGATGCCGCTCACGACGACTGGCGAGGCGGAGTAGTACTTCATGTCGGTGATAGTCGCGGCGTCCTCGTCAGCCACCAGCTCGTGGAGGATGGCGACAGAGTTCGGTCCCTGCACGGCGACGAGCGCGGTGGTGAGCGATTCGTTGGCCAACTCCACGTCGAAGCCCTGGGCGCGCTCCTCGAAGGCCTCCCACACCACGTCGGAGTTGCCCGCGTTGGGGACAACGAGGAATTCGTCCTCAGCCAGGCGATAAGAGATGAGATCGTCCATGATGCCGCCGTCGTCGTTGACAATCATCGAGTACTTCGCCTTACCCACTGGCAGAGGAGACAAGGAGGAGATGAGCACGTAATCCAGGAACTCGCCCGCCTGCGGGCCAGTCACTCGGATCTCGCCCATGTGGGACAGATCGAACAGCCCGGCGGCGCCGCGGACGGCGCGGTGCTCCTCGAGCTCGTTGCCATACTTCAACGGCATGTCCCAGACACCGAAGGGAGTAAATGATGCGCCCAGGGCCTCGTGGCGGGAGTGCAGGGGGCTGTGGCGGAGGTCAAACATGTGTGGTTCCCCTTTTAAGAGTCGGAGTCGGTGTCGGCATGAAAGTCGAATGCCTCGGGCGGAGGACACGAGCAGACGAGGTTGCGGTCACCGTAGGCCTCGTTGAGGCGGCGCACCGGCGGGAAGAACTTCGCGCGATGCAACCCCGCCACGGGCCACGCGGCCTGCTCACGGCTGAAGGAGTGATCCCACTCATTCCGCGAGACCGACCACGCGGTGTACGGGGCGTGGTGCAGGACGGAGTCGTCGTAGGCGACGCGGCCGTCGATAATCTCTTGGATCTCCGCCCGGATGGATCGCATCGCTTCAATGAAGCGATCCAGCTCTGCGAGGTTCTCGGATTCCGTCGGCTCGACCATGAGCGTGCCTGCGACCGGGAAGGCCAGGGTGGGGGCGTGGAAGCCGTAGTCGATGAGTCGCTTGGCCACATCCGCGGCGGTGACGCCGGACTCCTTGGTCAGCTCCCGCAGGTCGAGGATGCACTCGTGAGCCACGAGGTCGTTCTTGCCCGTGTACAGCACCGGGAAGGAATCGCGCAGGTTTCGGGCGAGGTAATTGGCGCCGAGGATGGCGTTGGCGGTGGCGCGCGCCAGGCCCTCGGAACCCATCATGGCGATGTAGGACCACGAGATCGGCAGGACTCCCGCGGAGCCGTACTTGGATGAGGCGATGGGTACGCCGGTGTCTTCCGAGGCAGGCTTCGAGGGATCGGTGGTGACGGGGTTTGCGGGGAGGAAAGGAACGAGGTGCTCGGCCACGCACACCGGGCCGACACCCGGGCCGCCTCCGCCGTGGGGGATGGTGAAGGTCTTGTGCAGGTTGAGGTGGGAGACATCGCCGCCGAACTTCCCAGGCTGCGCCAAGCCAGTGAGGGCGTTCATGTTCGCGCCGTCGATGTAGACCTGGCCGCCGACCGCATGGACCTTCTCGCACACGGTGCGCACCGTGTCCTCGAACACGCCGTGGGTAGACGGGTAAGTGATCATGATGGCGGCGACGTGCTTGCCGTACTGCTCCAGCTTGGCATCCAGATCCGCGAGGTCAATCGAGCCGTCCTCGGCGGTGGCAACGACCACGACGCGCAAATTGGCCAGCGTCGCCGAGGCCGCATTCGTACCGTGCGCGGAGGCCGGCACGAGGCAGATGTCGCGCTTATGATCGCCGTTGGCCACGTGATAGCGGCGAATAGCCAGGAGGCCAGCCAGCTCGCCCTGGGAGCCGGCGTTCGGCTGCACCGACACCTTGGCGTAGCCGGTCACGGACTCCAACCAACCCTCGAGCTCCTCAATGAGTGCGATCCAGCCCTGAGCTTGGGAATCCGGCGCGAAGGGGTGAATGTTGGCGAACTCCGGCCACGTAATGGTCTCCATCCCGGCGGTCGGGTTGAGCTTCATCGTGCAGGAACCCAGCGGAATCATCGTCCGATCCAGGGCCAGATCCTTGTCGGAGAGTAAGCGCAGGTAGCGCAGCATCTGCGTCTCCGAATGGATCGAGGAGAAAATCGGGTGGGTCAGCGTCTCCGTCGTCCGCTCCACCGCATCCGGCACGGCAGGTACCGGCTTTTCGACGTCCGCGTCAGTGAACGCCGCAGCCAACGCCGCAACGTCAGCCTCCGTTGCCGACTCACCAAAGGACACTCCCACGGTGTGAGCGTTGATGGGTCGCACCAGGTAGCCGGCTTCCGCCAGCTTATCGACGACCCCCTGCGCCCCACCGTCCGCAACGCGGACGGCAACGGTGTCGAAGAAGGCGTCGTGAAGCACGGTGACACCGCCGGCCCGCAGCGTCTCGGCGAAGCTGGATGCACGATCATGAATCCGCTCGGCGATCGCCTGCAGGCCCGCCGGGCCATGATAGACCGCGTACATCGAGGCCGTGACCGCGAGCAACGCCTGTGCCGTACAGATGTTGGACGTCGCCCGTTCGCGGCGAATGTGCTGTTCACGGGTCTGCAGGGCCAGGCGGTAGGCCGGATTGCCGTCCGAGTCGATGGACACGCCCACCAAGCGCCCCGGCATCTGCCGCTTGAGGGCATCACTGACCGCCATGAAAGCGGCATGCGGACCGCCATAAAACAGGGGCACACCGAAACGCTGAGAATTGCCCACTGCGATGTCCGCCCCCAGCTCGCCAGGGGACTCCAACAAGAACAACGACATCAGATCGGTGACCACGGTGGCGATGCCATCCCGGTCGTGGATCGCGTCAATAATGCTGCGAGGATCGGCGACGTCCCCCTCCGTACCCGGGTAAGCAATAACAACTCCACACAAGTCTTCCCCGACGAGCTCGCCGGTGAGATCAGTGATCTCCACCTCGAGATCGATGGCGCGGGCGCGTTCCGCCGCCACCCCCAGCACCTGCGGATGCAGACGCGAATCGAGGATGACCCGCCGGCCCTTCTTCTTTGCCCGCGACATCAGGCCCACGGCCTCGGCGACGGCGGACGCCTCATCGAGCAACGACGCATTAGCCAGCGGCAAACCCGTCAGTTCAGACACCATCGTCTGAAAATTGAGCAGCGCTTCCAGGCGGCCCTGCGAGATTTCCGGCTGGTAAGGCGTATATGCGGTGTACCAGCCCGGATTCTCCACCACATTGCGGCGAATAACTGGCGGAGTGATCGTGTCCGAGAAACCCTGACCATAAAACGCCTTGAGGACCACATTCTGATCCGCATAAGACCTCAGCTTGGCCTGCGCCTCGGTTTCCGTCAGCGCCTCACCAATAACAGGTGTCTGCTCGACCCGAATATCCGCGGGAATCGCCCCATCAATGAGCTCATCGATAAAGGAGTAGCCGAGCTGATCCAGCATCACCTTCTCCTCGGTGGGGTCTGGGCCTAAGTGGCGAGCCAGGTAGGACGCGGGGTCGGTGACCGGAGAAAGTGACATTCGGTGATGGCTCCTTGAAGCAACGTGGGGCAGGACTCAATGACCACGATTATATGGGCCAGAGCACGTTTGTTGTTGGGTATTCGGAAGCGACCGTTCTACCTGGGGGAAGGTTGGTGATCTCGTGGGTGGTGGGTGCGGGGTGGTGGGTAGCGGTGTCGATTATCGTTTGAAATCGGTGGGTGCGGGTGCTCACTGCGATATGACTTCACCCAATAATCGAGTAGCTCAGTCGGCACTCTCGATTAATGGGTGAAGTCATATCGCACTTTTGGGCCCAGTTGGCCCACACCCACGCACAAAGCCGCCCTCCAACCGAAGTTGAAGGGCGGCCTGCTAGCCGGACTGCTTAGATGTCCAGATCGTCCTGGAAATCAGCGGTCTCGAGGCGATCCTTAATCGTGGTGATGAAGCGACCTGCATCGGCGCCATCGATGACCTGGTGGTCATAGGTGAACGGCAGGTAGCACATCTGACGGATGGCGATGGAGTCCACGCCGTCATCGGTCACGACAACCGGACGCTTCTCGATGGCCGCGGTACCCAAGATGCCAGCCTGCGGCGGGGTCAGGACCGGGGTATCCAGCAGGGCACCTTCCGAACCAATGTTGGTCACCGTGAACGTGCCGCCGGCCAGATCGTCCGGACGCAGCTTCCTGTTGCGAGCGCGCTCGGCCAAATCAGTGATGGCTGCAGCGATCTCGGCCATGGACAGATCCTGAGCCTTCTTGATCACCGGGACGAGCAG
The DNA here is from genome assembly GCF_030408455.1 of Corynebacterium atrinae. NCBI lineage: Bacteria > Bacillati > Actinomycetota > Actinomycetes > Mycobacteriales > Corynebacteriaceae > Corynebacterium > Corynebacterium atrinae. The sequence continues at coordinate 1,830,789 of NZ_CP046977.1, read as the reverse complement.
ACCCTGCGGGGTATCCACGGCGATCGCGATGTTGACGTCGGAGTGGTAGGTCATCTCCTTCGTCTCGGCGTTGTAGGACGCGTTGACGTTCGGGTGAGACACCAGAGCCTCGGCGACAGCCTTGACAATGAACACCAGGTACGTCGGGTTCGACCCATGCTTCTTCACGAAAGCACCCTTGGCGGCCTTACGCAGCTCAGCGACGCGAGTCATGTCGACTTCCTGAACATGGGTCAGCTGGGCGGTCGTCTGCAAGGACTTGATCATCGTCGCAGCGGTGATCTCTCGGATGCGATTGACCTTCTGAGTCGTACCGATCAGCTCAGCCTTCGCCGGGTCAACAGACTTGGTGGACCAGTGCGCGCGGGCATCCTTCTCAGCCGGAGCTGCGGACTTCGCCTCGGAACCACCCTCAGCTGCGGCCAGGACATCCTGCTTGCGGATGCGCCCGCCAACGCCCGTGCCCTCAACCGTGGAGAGGTCAACGCCGTGCTTATCGGCCAGCTTGCGCACCAAGGGGGTCACGTAAGGAACGTCAGCGTTGTTGACCTTCTTCTCGGCCTTCTCAGTCTTCTCGGCCTTTGGCTCCGGCTTCGGTTCCTCCTTCTTCGGCTCCTCAGCCTTCGGCTCTACCTTCTTCGGCTCTTCCTTTTTCTCAGCCTTCTTCGGTGCGCCGGAACCGACGCGGGCGATGACGGCTCCGACGTCGACGGTGTCGTCTTCGTCAGCGAGGATTTCGAGGAGGGTGCCGGCGACGGGGGAGGGGATCTCGGTGTCGACCTTGTCGGTGGAGACTTCGAGGAGGGGTTCGTCGACCTCGACGGTGTCGCCGACGGACTTGAGCCACTGGGTGATGGTGCCTTCGGTGACGGATTCGCCGAGTTCGGGCATCTCAACATCGGTGGCGTCTCCGGAGTCGGAAGACTCTTCGGCAGGGGCAGCCTCGTCGACGGTCTCGTTATCGTCCTTGGACTCTGCTTCCTCGATGGCCTCCTCGGAGGGCACATCGTCATCCGAATCGTCGGAGGAGCCGGAGGGGGCAGCCGATTCGTCGCCGACGCGGGCGATGACGGCTCCGACGTCGACGGTGTCGTCTTCGTCAGCGAGGATTTCGAGGAGGGTGCCGGCGACGGGGGAGGGGATCTCGGTGTCGACCTTGTCGGTGGAGACTTCGAGGAGGGGTTCGTCGACCTCGACGGTGTCGCCGACGGACTTGAGCCACTGGGTGATGGTGCCTTCGGTGACGGATTCGCCGAGTTCGGGCATCTCAACATCGGTGGCCTTGCCAGACCCGCCGGAGGATTTCGGAGCGGACTCCTTCTTCTCTTCCTTCGGAGCCTCCTCTTCCTCGACCTCTTCGTCGGCGGAATCGGAAGAGTCGGTGGACTCATCGGCGTCACCAATAATGGCGATGACGGCGCCGACGTCGACGGTGTCGTCCTCTTCGGCCTTGATTTCCAGCAGGACACCAGCCTGGGGGGAGGGGATCTCGGTGTCAACCTTGTCGGTGGACACTTCCAGCAGAGGTTCGTCGACCTCCACGGTGTCGCCGACCTGCTTCAGCCACTGGGTGATGGTGCCTTCAGTGACGGATTCGCCCAGCTCGGGCATCTCTACGGAGAACGCCATGGTGTTTTGACTCCTCGAAAGTCGTTAGTTTGTCGATAGCTATTCGTTCTCAGCGTACCGGGTTAGGTCATGATCATGTCACCGAACCCCGGCCGCTGGGTACATGCCCCTACAATTGTAAGTCGTGTTCAATCTATTCGGACGAAACAGATCCCGGTCCTCGATCCGTCCGCCCCGAGCTCCTGGTGACACGATCCGCCAAAACGATGCGGATTACCTGCGTAGCTGGGTTGTTGGCCGAGCATTCGTCGAGGCATTTGTTGAGCCGGAGACCGTGGTCAACGAGATGTCGGTGGTTTTGGTGGATGAAAACGGTGATTTCACGCGGCGGAGGATTGGTGGACCGAAGGGGATCGACGCCGTCGCCAAACTCTTGGATGTGCCCGTTTATGACGTGGAGGAGACCGGCTATCCCCAACGCATGCGCGAGAAGATTGAGCGGGACCGATTGCTGAGGAAGCGGGAGGAGCAGCGCTTGCGCCGGGAGAAATTCGAGCGAGGGGAGCTGCCCGATTAGACGGTGACCACCCGCACACCGAGGTCACGGATGTCGGCGAGAATGTCGCGCGGGGCATCGTCGGTGGTGACCAGCACGTCCAAGTCGGCGACGTCGGCGAAGCGGAAGGTGGACACTCTTCCGAGTTTCCGCGGGGTCACCACCAAAATGCTTCTCGACGCCGCAGCCATCCCCGCCCGCTTGTTCTCAGAGTCGGGGTAGGTGACGGTGGCTAAGCCTCGTTCCAGGGATGTGGAGCAGCTTCCCAGCACGATGACGTCGGCCGAAAAATCGCGGATTGTTGAGAGGGCGGCGCTGCCGTGGAGGGCAAGGGTGTCGTTTTCGACCTCGCCCCCGGGGATGATGACGCGGGCCCCGGGGCGCTTGCCGATGGCTGCGGCCGAGTAGAGCGAAAGGCAGAGGGCGGTGATGGGGCGGCCGGACAGACGCCGAGCGACGGCTTGGCAGGTGGTGCCGTTGTCGATGATCACTGACTCCTCATCGTTGATCATGTCGGCCACGGCTATCGCGAGGGCTTGTTTCTCTTCTCGGTCCTCGGATTGGCGGAGGGAAAACGGTTGGGGTGCACCGCGGGTGGCCACTTTGGTTGCCCCGCCGTGCACCCTGTCAACTGCGCCGATGGCTTCCAGCTCCGCTAGGTCCCGGCGGATGGTGACCCCGGATGCACCGGTGAGGGACACCAGGGAGGCGACGGTGGTTACTCCCGGTCTATCGACGGCCCGAATGATCGCTTTGAGGCGTTGTTCCCGATCCATACCCCAACTGTACTGATCAAAGGGCTACAAAATGATCAGTGAAGGTGATCGAATGATCTTCTAGGGTGAGGCCCATGGAACTCATCAATCACCTTGTCACCAATCTCCTCCCTGCCTTCCAACGAGCCGGGCTGAAGGCCACCCGCCGATTCCTCGACGAGATGGGATATCCCGCTTAACGCTCCTGGGCGATCTCCTGCAGTAGGGCGAGGAAGGTCCGCACCGGCACACCGGTAGCGCGCTTGCCCGTGTATCCGTAGGCGCCGCCACTGTTAAAGGACGGCCCCGCGATGTCCACGTGAGCCCACTCGAGGCCCTCGGGGACGAACTTCGACAGGTACAGCGCCGCGAATTCCATCCCGCCGAAGCGAGAATTGTGCGAATTGCGGATGTCAGCGGCGGGGGACTTCAACTCGTCCTCCTGCTCTTCCAGGATCGGCATGGCCCACGCCGGCTCGCCGACGGCGCGACCCACGGCAGCGATGCGGTCACGCAGATCGTCGGAGCCCATGACGCCGGAGGTCCGGGTGCCCAAGGCAACGAGCTGTGCGCCGGTGAGGGTGGCTGTCTCGATGAGGTACTCGGGCTTGTCCTCACTGGCGCGGACGATGGCATCGGCCAGCACGAGGCGGCCCTCAGCGTCAGTATTAATGATCTCGGAGGTGATCCCGCCGTAGTGGGTGATCACGTCTCCGGGGCGCTGGGCCTCACCGTCGGGCATGTTTTCCGCCAGCGGCAACGTGGCGGTGATAGTGACGGGCAACCCCAGCTTGGCGGCGGCGATGATCGTCGCAGCGACGGCTGCCGAGCCGCCCATGTCGGAGATCATGTCCTCCATCTTCGCGCCGGGCTTGAGCGAGATGCCGCCGGTATCGAAAGTGATGCCCTTGCCCACCAGCGCCACTGACTTCTTCGCCTTCTTCGGAGACCAGGTCAAGCGAACCAGGCGTGGGCCGCGGGCCGAGCCTTGCCCGACGGCGAGGATGCCACCGAATCCCTGCTTCTTCAGCGCCTTCTCATCGAGGACCTCCACGTCCAGGCCTACCTCGGATGCCGCGGCAGAGAGGATCGCGGCATAAGACTCCGGGTACAGGTGAGAGGAGGGGGTGTTCACGAGATCCCGGGCAAAGGCAACGGCCTCAGCGGTGGTGACGGCGGTGTCGAATTCCGCAGAGTCCTTTTTAGGGTCGCCCAAGAACACCACGGTGCCCACGGGAGCAGACGATGCCTTTTCTTCCTCGCTGCGCACACCGCGGTAGTGGTACGCGCCCAGAATCAGGCCCTCGACGGCCGGTGCCAAGCCGAAAATGCCGAGGGTCGTGGCGACCGTACCCAGTCCCTTGAGCGAGCGGGCGGCGGTGCCAGCGGCGCGGCGTACGTCCTCGTCGGTGAGATCTTCCGGATCGCCCAGGCCCACGGCGATGACGCTGTCTGCTGCCACGCTCTTCGGAGCGGGAACCCGGGTGACTTCGCCGGAGCGACCTGTCGCTCCGACGACGGTGAGGGAGGTGAGGACGGTGCGCAGGGCGGCGTCGTCAAGCATGGTGGAAGCCGGGAGTTCTAAGCCGTCGTCCCCGCGAAGGACGGGGACGAGGATGGCGTCGGTGGACTTGGGGGCTTTCTTGGCCAGCTTGAGCTGCGGGGTGGTGCCGCGGGCGGGCAGGGCGAAAGTGGCATCAGCCATGAATCGAGTACCTCCTAGGGTGGTTAAGGTGTGGGTCCAGCTTATAGATCGGCCCCGTTTAGTGCGGGTGTAGCGTTGTCGCCATGACGTCTCTCAACTTCACCGTGGAACGCACGGACTCCCCGACGTCCGATCAGGCACTGCGGGAGATCCTGGCGAACCCACGGTTCGGCAAGAATTTCACCGACCACATGGTCACCATCGAGTGGGATGAGGACCAGGGCTGGCACGACGCGCGCGTCCGCCCCTACGCCCCCCTGCCCATGGACCCGGCAACCACCGTGTTCCATTACGGCCAGGCAATTTTTGAGGGAATTAAGGCCTACCGGCAGCCCGACGGCTCCGTCGCCGCCTTCCGTCCCACCGCCAACGCCGAGCGCATGCAGCGTTCCGCTGTCCGCATGGCCATGCCGGAGCTGCCGACCGAAGACTTCGTCGAGGCGTTGCGCCTGCTTGTCGACGTCGATGAGCGCTGGGTCCCCGCCGCCGGCGGCGAAGCCAGCCTCTACCTGCGCCCCTTCATGATCTCCACCGAAGTCTCCCTCGGCGTCAGCCCCGCCAACAAGTACACCTTCTTGGTCATCGCCTCGCCCGTCGGGGCCTACTTCACCGGCGGCGTCAAGCCCGTGTCCGTCTGGCTCTCCGAGGACTACGTCCGCGCCGCCCCCGGTGGCACCGGCGCCGCCAAGTTCGCCGGCAACTATGCTGCCTCGCTGCTCGCCCAGGCCCAAGCCGAAGAGAAGGGGTGCGACCAAGTGGTGTGGCTCGACGCCATCGAGCACAACTACATCGAAGAGATGGGCGGCATGAACCTCATGTTCGTCTACGGCTCAGGGGATCAGGCGCGCGTGGTCACCCCAGAACTGTCGGGCTCCCTGCTGCCCGGCATCACTCGCGACTCTTTGTTGCAGGTGGCCCGGGATCTCGGCCACGAGACGGAAGAACGGCGAATTTCTAAGACCGAATGGCGCGATGATGCCGAATCAGGTGCCATGAGCGAAACCCTGGCGTGCGGCACTGCGGCCGTGATCACCCCCGTCGGCCGGGTGCTCTCCGAACACGGCGAGTTCGAGATCAACCACAACGAGCCAGGCCCGATCACGATGGAGCTGCGCGAGCGCCTCACCGGCATCCAGCGCGGCCTCGTGCCCGACACCCACGGGTGGCTGCACACTCTCGTCCCGGCGAACTAAGCCAGCTCGGCCGCCATCTCCGCTGCGGCCTTGACCAGCGGAAGCGCACTCAGCGCCCCGGTGGCTTGGCCCGCGGTCATGTCGAGCGCCAACAGGGGAGTGAGGTCCATCGCCTGCAGGGCGATGAGGTGGGCGGGTTCGGGCGTGAGCTGCCCGGCCCACAGCCACCCACGCACTCCCGGGGCGAGCATTTCGGCGACGTAGGCGGCGGCGGACACCAGGGCGCCGTCGAGAAGCACGGGGGTGCGACGGGCCGCAGCCTGCGCAATGAACGCCACGAGAGCCACGAAATCCGGCGAAGAAATCATCCGCAGAGTCTCCAACGGAGTGGCCACCTGACCGCGGACCCGGAACATCGCATCGCGAATCGCGGCGACTTTGATCTTCCACATCTCATCGCTGACACCCACGCCCGGGCCGACGATCGCGACGGGCTCGGTGCGAGTCAACGCCCCCATGACGGCCGCCGCAACAGTCGTCGTCGCGACCCCTAAATCACCCGGAATAAGCAGGTCAGCCGCGGCATCGATCTCTTCGTCGGCGACCCGCCTACCAATTTCCAGGGCCCGCCCGAACTGCTCCGGCGACATCGCATCCTCGCGATCAATTGACCCAGACGATCGCGAAACCCGCTCTTCGCCCCATGCCTCGTGGTCCAACGACACATCGACCACGCGTATCGACGCCCCCGCCTCCCGCGCCAGGACATTCGCCAGACCATCGCCCACCTGCAAGGCCTGCGCACGCTTCACCGAAAGCTCAAGTGGCAAGGCGGAAACACCCAGCTTGGCGACGCCGTGATCCCCCGCGAACACCACCACCCGGCACCGCTGCAGCGGCGCGGCTGGCACCTGCCCCTGGCAGGCCGCCAACCACGCGGCCACCTCCGCCAAGCGGCCCATTCCCGCCGCTGGTTGCAGATTCCCGAGCGCCTGAACAACAGCCTGCCTGGCCTGCTCGTCGGGGGCGCTGACTGATTCAAACATCGCGTCATCCATCACGGTGAAGCCTCCATCACACGAGTAGACAGATCAAGGACTACTAAGGACTACGGCTGATCGCCGACCGACAAACGCGGCTTCGGCGTCCGCCACTTACGCGGCTGCGTCGCGCGGGAATAAGCGTAGAACCCGAGCCCCAAACCCGCAGCAGACGTGCCAGGGAACTTCGCCCGGACCGCACGATTAACCTTCGAACCCAACCAAATGCCCTCGATGAAGAAGAAGACCATCAGCACCATCGCGAACATGGACATGATGTTGGCAAACTGCGGCAACCACGTACCAACGAACAAGATCACCAACAAGCCAATTGCCACCGGCATGACGTAGTTGTTGAGGAAGCGGCGGGAATCAATCCAGTCACGCACAAAACGACGCTCCTCGCCCCGGTCGCGCGCCATGAGGTAACGCTCGTCGCCTCGATCCATAGCGGCCTGCATATCCCGCTGGTGTTTACGAGACTCCTCCCGCTCCTTCGCCTTGTATGCCTTCCACTCCTCCTTCGACATCGACTTCTTTAGCTCTTTTCGCTGAGCATTGCGCTGAGCAGGGGAACGAGGAGTCGAAGGATCGCGGATCACACCCCGCTCGATCTCCACCTCCCGCCGCTTGGGAGTCGGCCGCCCCTTCGGCGGTGTGTAGCCCTTAGGGCGCTGCTCCGACTCCGCAGAGGACTGCTCAGCGCTCGTCGGAGAGTTGACGTCAGTAGAAGAAGGATTCTCGGATTTTTGCCACGGGAGTTTCACGAATCCCAGGCTACAAGGCTCGGCCCACGAATCGGGAATATGGGTCCACAGATGAGCGTTGACGATAAGTAAGCGGACCGCCGTCCACACTTAGGATGCCCTGAAACCCAGGTGGCCCCTCCCCCGGGATCCAGGGTATGGTGGTCGGCTATACGCCGCACACCGGCAGCACAACAATCTCAAGGAGAACCCCATGACCGCCCCTACCTCCAGCACCGGCGTTATCCTCACCGACGCTGCGGCCGTCAAGGCCAAAGCCCTCCTGGATCAGGAAGGCCGTGACGACCTCGCCCTCCGCATCGCCGTCCAGCCCGGTGGCTGCGCCGGCCTTCGTTACCAGCTCTACTTCGACGACCGCACCCTCGATGGCGACAAGGCCGACGAGGTCGGTGGCGTCCGCCTCGTCGTAGACAAGATGTCCGTTCCCTACCTCACCGGTGCTCGCATCGATTTCGCTGACACCATCGAGTCCCAGGGCTTCACCATCGATAACCCCAATGCCGGCGGTTCCTGCGCCTGCGGCGATTCCTTCAACTGATGTTTTTATGACGGCAGATACTTAACGGCAGTGGCCGGTTCCCCCTTTTGGGTAGGGGGAGCCGGCCACTGTTGGTTTGAGGGTGGTTTTGAGGGGCGCCAGCGTGGTCGGGGGTCGTCGCGATGTCCTGGTCGCGACGTGAGCGGCGCGGTGGCGGTGAATCCCCAGGTCGCGTTGAGCTGATGGTGCTGGGGGAGGGCTTCCGGTCGCGAGGACGGCTGATTGCGACGTCCTGATTGCGACGTGAGCGGCGAGGCGGCGGTGAATCCCCAGGTCGCGTCGCGCCGATGGTGCTCGGGGAGGGCTTCCGGTCGCGAGGACGGCTGATCGCGACGTCCTGATCGCGACCTGAGCGGCGCTGTGGCGGTGAATCCCCAGGTCGCGTTGCGCTGATGGCGTCAAAATGCCCTAAAAGTCGCGAGGAGCCCGTCGCGATCACATCCGGACAGGCAGCTTAAGCCAGCGAAACCACCAAATTGATGGTCGTGGCCATGATGGCGGTGCCAAAGATGAAGGCGTAGAAGCTGTGGATAAGGATCGTCGTCCTGATCTTGGAGGTCGTGATCGACGTGTCCGAAACCTGGTACGTCATGCCTGTCGAGAACGCCATGTAGGCGAAGTCGAGGTAGCGGGGCGGATCGTCTTGGTTGAAGTCGATGCCCTTTGGTGGGTCGTTTTCGAAGTACTCTGCGGCGTAACGCAGGGTGAAGACGGTGTGAATGAGCAGCCAGCTGGCCACGATGACCGTCAGGGCTGTTCCTGCGCTGATGGCGCGTTGGAGGTCGGCAGCACGGGAGGTGTCAATGAGGAGGAGAATGACCGTGGCAAAGGAGAGGACCGTGGCCAGGTTGAGCAACAGGCGGCGTGCGCGGCTGGACGGGACTTCGCCTCCGGCGTGGGCGGCGGTTCCGGCCGCGTCGAGATGCGCGAATGAGCGCCACGCAGAGATATTGAATGCCACGGCTGCCGCGCCCCAGGCGTAGGCCGGGGCGCGCAACCAGTTCCCGGTGAACCCGGCGATGAGGAAAACTACCAGGCCAACGCCGAGCATGAGCCACGCTCGGCGGGTGGCCTGGGTGCGAGCGGTGGGGCCGTGATGAGGGGATCCAGAAGGCATGCGTCTCACTCTAGAGGGAGCACACTAGAGAGAAACAGGGTAGTCCTTCTCCTCGATCTGCGGATCGATGCGGTTCTCGACAAAGATGCCGTGCCAGATCATGAACGCCAGGACGGTCCACAGGCGGCGGGAATGATCAGAGACGCCGTCGCGGTGTTCCTTGAGCATTTCCAACACGGCGGGACGGTTGAAGATGTCGTCGGTCTGGGATTCGTTGATGGTGTCGAGCGCCCAGCCGAAGAGTTCGTCACCGGCGAGCCAGTGGCGCATCGGCACCGGGAATCCGAGTTTCTTGCGGTGCAGCACGTGCGGGGGAACGATCTGCTCCATGGCCTTGCGCAGCGCATACTTGGTCGTCCCGTTGGAGATTTTCAAGTCGTAAGGGATGGTTTGGGCCACCGCAAAGACTTCTTTGTCCAAGAAAGGAACGCGCAGTTCGAGGGAGTTGGCCATGTTGATTTTGTCGGCCTTGACCAGGATGTCCCCGCGCATCCACGTGAACAGGTCCAGGTGCTGCATCCGGGCGACGGGGTCCATGTCGCGGGATTGAGCGTAGATCGGAGCGGTGACTTCTTTGTGGTCCCACTCTTCTTTTGCCCACGGGATGACTCGTTGCAACTGTTCGAAGTTGAATGATCGAGCGTTGCCGTAATAGCGCTCTTCCATGGTTTGGGAGCCGCGCTCGAGCAGTGACTTTCCCTTCACCCCGTCAGGTAGCACGCGGGAGAGGTGTCGCAGTCCCTTGCGCAGTGGAGTGGGGATCTTTTCAAATGGCGCGAGCGAGAGAGGCTCTTTATAGATGGTGTAGCCACCGAAGAGCTCATCGGCGCCTTCGCCGGAAAGAACAACCTTGACGTGTTTGCGTGCTTCCTGTGCCACGAAGAACAGCGGTACCAGGGACGGGTCGGCTACCGGGTCGTCGAGGTACCACATGATCTTCGGGATGGCGTTGGCGTACTCCTCAGGTGAAACGACTTTCACGATGTGTTCGACGCCGATGGCTGCCGCCGATTCTGCCGCCACGTCCACCTCGGAGTAGCCCTCGCGCTCGAAGCCGGTGGTGAAGGTCAACAAGTTCGGGTTGTGGCGCTTCGCCAGCGTCGCAATGGCGGTTGAATCGATACCACCGGATAGGAAGGACCCGACCGTGACATCGGCGCGCATATGCTTCTCGACGCTATCTTCCAACACCCGCGCAATCCGGTCGAACAGGTCCTGTTCTCGTCCCTTCGGGACTTCCTGTACTGGGAAGGAGGGCTTAAAATACCGCTTATCGACGACCGCCCCTCCCGGGCGTAGCGTCACCGTGCAGCCGGACTCCACACGCCTAATCGCGGTGTGGAGAGATTCCGGCTCGGGCACATACTGCAGGTCGACGTAGTGCTCGATACCCCGCTGGTCAAGGCTGAGATCCAGACCCAACTCCGGGGCCATTTCGAGAATGGACTTCTTCTCCGAGGCGAAGACCGTGCCAGCGTCCGCAGTCGCGTAATACAGCGGCTTAATGCCGAATTGGTCCCGCGCGCAGAACATCACCTGCTCCTGGCTATCCCAGATGGTGAAGGCAAACATGCCGCGCAGATGCTCCACAACGTCCTCGCCCCAATGGTGGTAGCCCACAACGATGGTTTCTGAGTCACCATTGGTGTTGAACTGCCAGCCAGCGGCGCCGAGCTCCTCGTGCAGCTCAAGATAGTTGTAGATCTCGCCGTTAAAGATGAGGGCGTAACGCTCGGGAGACTCCGGTGGTCCCCAAACCAATGGCTGATGGGAGTGCTCCAAGTCCACGATGGACAAGCGGTTAAACCCGAACACGGCGTGCTCGTCATTCCACGTGCCCGCTTCATCGGGGCCGCGATGGCGCATACACGGCAACGCGCGAGTGACCGCCTCGACATAGTCAGGGGCGTTGCCGCGGCTAGTGAGCAAGCCTATAAAGCCACACATCTAAGAATTTCTCCTCTATATAGCGGGATGCATCCGGGGGAGCGGACCATGAGAAGTGGATGGCCCTACGATACGGCCGAAGGGGGAGTTAGCGCTAAATCACGGCGTTGTGGGCCTTCGGGCTCCGGGGGTGCAGGGCTGGGGAAACGAGCAAAGGGGTGAACTCGCACCCTAACGGAGGGATACTTTCGGATGATGGAGGCAACTAGTCAATGTGAGTTGGGTTACATGGCACTGCGTGCTTGTCCAGCACCTTTCGGAGGTTATCCCACATGGGCTGTAACATCCTGGGGGAATTATGTGGCGTTGGTGGGCAATTACCCTGCGCGGGGGAAGTGAAACCACTCGGATGAGGTCCGTGGATGAACTATCCTCCTGAGATAGGAATGCTTCACCAGTGTTCAAGGGATTTAGTGTGGACAGGAAGGCAGACACACGTGGAACAGCGTAAAAAACGCGGTCTCGCTCGCAAGGCGGGTCTCGGCGGTGTGATGGCTCTCGGCGGCATGATGCTTGCTGGTTGCGACGTCGCACCCCCAGAGGGCGTCGGCAAGATTCTAGGCATGGGCTGGCCGACGGGTATCACCCCGGAAGCTACCGCCATGTACAACTTCTGGGTGTGGGTCTGGGTTACCGCCTGGATTATCGGCATCATCATGTGGATTCTCATGCTGGTGGCCATCTTCAGCTGGGGTGCCAAGAAGGCGGAAAAGAAGGGCAAGGGCGAGTTCCCGAAGCAGCTTCAGTACAACATTCCGCTTGAGCTGGTGCTGACCATCATGCCGATCGTGATCGTCATGGTCCTGTTCTTCTTCACCATCCAGACCCAACACAAGGTTGTTGCCCTGGATAAGGACCCGCAGGTTACGGTCGACGTCACCGCATTCCAGTGGAACTGGAAGTTCGGCTACCAGAACGTGGCCGCTGAACTGAGCCCCACTGGTTCTGACTACGACGGTGCGGACGCCGAGCGTCAAGCATTGGCTGACCTGTCCAAGGTGGATGACCCGGAGACGGTGAAGAACCCGAACCCGATCCATGGCATGTCCAAGGGTGATCAGTCCTACCTCCACTTCAACAAGATCGAGACTCTTGGCACCACCGAAGAGGTTCCGGTCTTGGTCCTCCCGACCAACACTGCAATTGAGTTCCAACTCGCCTCCGGCGACGTTGCTCACTCTTTCTGGATCCCGGAGTTCCTGTTCAAGCGCGACGCTTACGCCCACCCGGAAGCCAACCAGCAGCAGCGAGCTTTCCAGATTGAAGCAATCGAAGAAGAAGGTGCCTTCGTCGGTCGCTGTGCCGAGATGTGTGGCACCTACCACTCGATGATGAACTTCGAGCTGCGTGCTGTCTCCCCGGAGGACTTCCGCGCCTACATGCAATACCGCATCGACAACCCCGATGCCCCGAATTCCGCGGCACTCGAGTCGATCGGACAGGCGCCTTACGCAGTCTCTACCCACCCGTTCAACTCGTCCCGTCAGACCTGGGACGGCGACAACGTCGTCGACAACAACGCCAACACCTAAGCGGGGAGAAAAGCAATGAATCCTAGCTCAAAACTGCTGTACGGAATCTCCGCGTTCCTCGGCCTCATGGCGTTGATCTACATCTTCGCCACGGTCAACGTTCAGGATGACGCGTACCTCTACGGCGCGGAGTGGGTCGGCATCGTCGCCCTCGTCCTGTCCTTCGGTCTCGCAATCATGCTCGCTGGCTACATCAATTTCACCGAGCGGCGCACCGATATTGTTCCTGAGGATTGGGAAGAGGCTGAGGTCGCTGACAAGGCCGGTATTCTCGGTTTCTTCTCTCCGAGCTCTATCTGGCCCGCAGCTATGGCCGGTTCCATCGCGGTCCTCGGACTCGGCATCGCCTTCTGGCACTTCTGGATGATTGGCCTCGGTGCAGTACTTCTCGTATGGTCCGGCACCATGTTGAATCTCCAGTACGGGCTGCCTAAGGAAAAGCACTAGTTTCCTTAGTGGTCTGAACGAACTCCACGCAATCCTGGCGGCGCCTCCCCTTGAGAAGGGGGAGGCGCCGTTTTGCTCGCTGTGGTTCAGGCTGGCGACCATCGTCCGGGAGGGGGTGCCTACTGCTTCGCCTACCGGGAAGCGAAGTGTCATCGGCACCACACCTCAGTCAGCCACGGATATCTGCATTTTGTGGTGCTCGAAGCGGGGGTTGGTGCAGTTCAGAGGGGGTCAACCGAAAGTTTGAAAGCAGGGGAAAGCGCGCCGCTTGCATGTGATTTAGATCTCTTTGGGTGATTGTGTGGTTCTCGAGACCGTGGGTGAATCATCGGGTATCGTTGCGCGAAACAAGTGTCCTTGGGGGGTCGAGGACACTAATGGGGGAGATGACCTGCACGAATGCCTCGTCGTTCAATGTGGTGGAAAAGTTCCCGGGGGTAAGGGGAAAAGTTCAGGAACTTGGGGTGCCTCCAAAACCGCAGGTCGCGTTCCTAAAGGCCCATTCTTGGCGGGGGGATATGAAGTGACTTCCCCCTCTCAACCCGTCATACTTACATACGTGACGAGCGCAGTTTCAAACCCAGGTATGGCAGCACCACAGCGTGTTCCGGCACTGAACCGACCCAACATGGTCAGTGTCGGCACCATTGTGTTCCTGTCGCAGGAATTGATGTTCTTCGCCGGACTGTTCGCGATGTACTTCACATCGCGTGCGAATGGCCTAGCAGGAGACTGGGAGTATCAGACTTCCCACCTCAACGTGACTTATGGATTCATCATTACGACGATCCTTGTGGTCTCCTCCTTCACCGCACAGTTGGGCGTCTTCGCAGCTGAAAGGGGTGACGTATACGGTCTTCGACGCTGGTTTGGCATCACCGTGGCATTGGCAGTGGCCTTCCTTGGCTTCCTGTCCTTCGAGTACTACGAGATGATCCATCACGGTGTGACTATTCAGTCCAGCGTCTTTGGTTCCGTTTTCTACATCATTACGGGCTTCCACGCAGCCCACGTGACGGCCGGTGTGATCGCGTTTGTCGTGATCCTCCTCCGTCTCCAAAAGTCCAAGTTCACGCCGGCACAGGCCACCGCGGCCATGGTCGTGTCGTACTACTGGCACTTCGTCGACGTTATTTGGATCGGCGTCTTCATCACTTTGTACCTAGTCCAGTAGGCCGTAGCCAGCCGAGCTACTCGGCCTACAGCCCTTCACTTTCCGTTCACGATTTTCAAAAGGGAAACTGATGGAAAATACTCCGAACAACGCCGCGGGCGACACTTCGTCGAACACCCCGGCTAAGAAGGTCCGCAGTCGGCGCAAGGCGCGTCGGCTCATCGCGGGCGCCTTCGCATTGACCCTCGGCCTCACCGGCGCGGGTCTTCTCGCAACGGCGCTGACTCCGGACGCACAGGTAGCCACCGCGCAGCGTGATGATCAGGCTCTGATCCAAGAGGGCAAGGACCTCTACAATCTGGCCTGCATCACCTGCCACGGTGCCAACCTCCAAGGCGTCCCGGATCGCGGACCGTCGCTCATCGGCACCGGCGAAGGTGCCGTTTACTTCCAGGTTCACTCCGGCCGTATGCCGATGATGTCGAATGACGCTCAGGCTGAGCGTAAGACTCCTCGCTACACCGAGCAGCAGACTCTCGCTATGGCCGCTTACGTGGCAGCCAATGGTGGCGGTCCGGAGCTCGTGTACAACGAGGACGGCACCATCGCTATGGAGGATCTCCGTGGTGCTAACTACAACGGCCAGATCGACGCCCAAGACATCGCCCGCGGTGGCGAGCTCTTCCGTCTGAACTGCGCCTCCTGCCACAACTTCACCGGTCGTGGTGGCGCACTCTCCTCCGGAAAGTACGCCCCGACCCTGGATCCTGCGAACGAGCAGGAAATCTACCAGGCCATGCTGACCGGGCCGCAGAACATGCCTAAGTTCTCTGATCGTCAGCTGTCTGCCGACGAGAAGAAGGACATCATCGCCTTCATCAAGGCTTCCAAGGAGACTCCGTCTCCCGGCGGATGGAGCCTCGGTGGCCTCGGCCCCGTCTCTGAAGGTATGGCTATGTGGTTCATTGGCATCACCCTAGTTGGTGCAGCCGCAATGTGGATTGGATCGCGCTCATGAGCAACGACAAGAAGAAGTACACCAAGCAGGAACTCAACGCTATGAGCAACGATGAGCTCGCCCGCCTGGGCACTGAGCTTGACGATGTCACCGTTGCGTACCGCAAGGCACGCTTCCCGGTTCCCAATGACCCCGCTGAGAAGCGGGCGTCTCGCAGCGTCGCAATCTGGTTGATCATCGCCATCGTGACGGCGATTGCCTTCCTGGGCGTCTACATCTTCTGGCCGTGGGAGTTTAAGAACTTGGGCGAAGAGGGACACCTCTTCCACACCTTCTACACACCGCTGCTGGGCCTTACCGCCGGTCTTTCCATCATCTCGCTGGGAATGGCTGTCGTCTTGTACGTGAAGAAGATTGTGCCCGAGGAGATCTCGGTCCAGCGTCGTCACGACGGCCCCTCGGAAGAGGTCGACCGTCGCACGATCACGGCATTGCTGAACGACTCCTGGGAGACTTCCACCCTCGGTCGTCGTAAGGCTCTCCAGGGGCTCTTCGGCGGCGCGGCGGTTCTTTTCGGTCTGGTTGTTGTAGCCCCGCTGGGCGGCATGATCAAGAACCCGTGGAAGAAGGGCGAGCTCGGCATCATGGGTGACGGCACGCTGTGGACCTCCGGATGGACCCTGCAGAACGAGGGCGTCAAGCTGTACCTCGCTCGCGACACGGGTGCTGTCGCCGAGGAGCACAAGGGGCAGGCCGGTACCCACTGGACCACCGCTGGTGTTTCCCGCTTGGTCCGAGTCCGTCCTGAGGATCTCGCCGCTGGCGGAATGGAGACCGTCTACCCGTTGACTGAGGAAGACTGCAACGATGGCGACCTCTACGATCCCACCCGCGATGTGTACGAGAACCAGATGCACTCCATCCATGGCCCTCGTAACTCTGTCATGCTTATTCGCCTTCGTTCTGCTGACGCGGAGCGCGCAATTGAGCGTGAGGGTCAGGAATCCTTCCACTACGGCGACTACTACGCCTACTCGAAGATCTGCACCCACATTGGTTGCCCGACCTCGCTCTACGAGGCTCAGACCAACCGAATCCTGTGCCCTTGCCACCAGTCGCAGTTCGACGCACTGCAGTACGGAAAGCCCGTCTTCGGTCCCGCCGCCCGTGCACTTCCGCAGCTGCCGATCACTGTGGATGAAGACGGTTACCTGGTAGCAAACGGTAACTTCATTGAGCCCGTCGGCCCGGCATTCTGGGAGCGTAAGTCATAATGAGCAAAAAACTTGCCCAAGCTGGCAACAATATCGATTCCCGCTACACCATCGCGGGCCTCATTCGCCCGCAGTTGAACAAGGTCTTCCCGACCCACTGGTCCTTCATGCTGGGAGAGATGGCGCTCTACAGCTTCATCATCCTGCTGCTGACCGGTGTGTACCTGGCACTGTTCTTCGACCCGTCGATTACCAAGGTGATTTACGACGGTGCGTACCTTCCGCTCAACGGCGTCG